>MGCE01000095.1:6746-14763 GCA_001790315.1 Candidatus Rokubacteria bacterium RIFCSPLOWO2_02_FULL_72_37
GCGTCACCGTCGAGGTGAGCGGGCCGCGGCTCCGGCTCTCCACTCGCCGGGCGCCGGCGCTCGCGCCCCGCACCCTCGTGCCCCCCGCCCGCCTGGCGCTGCCCGAGATCGGTCGGACCCTCGAGGCGCGCGTGCTGGACGCACGCGACTACGCGATCCCCCGTGGGCCGGACCGGGTCGCGTTCGACGCGGACGCGCTGCCCGGCGCCCTCGCGGTCCGCTGCCGCCGCGCCGGTGACCGCTTCACGCCGTTCGGGGGGGGCGAGCGCCGGCTCAAGACGTTCCTGATCGACGCGAAGGTGCCCCGCTGGGAACGGGGGCGTGTGCCGCTCGTGGAGGCCGCCGGCGCGATCCTCTGGGTCGCCGGGTTCCGGCGCGGGGCCCTCGCGCCCGTCACCGCGGCGTCCCGGCGGGTCCTCGAGTTAGCGCTTAGCCCACCGGCTCTCCCGCGCTAGAATGCAGCCGCCCCAGGGAATCCCATGACGGTCCTCGCGTGCGTGCTGCTGATCCTGCTGGCCGGCGTGCCGGTCCAGGCCGAGGAGCGCCCGGCGTCACGCCCCGAACCGCACGCCATCCTGCGGGCGCTCGAGGACGCGTTCACGGCGGTCGCCGACCGCGTGACTCCCGCGGTCGTCAACGTCAGCACCGTCCCCAAGCGCCCGACGGGCGGCCCGCACGGCGAATCGCCCGAGCGGTTCCGCGAGTTCTTCGGCGAGGAGTTCTACGAGCGCTACTTCAAGCGGCGTCCGCGCGACGACGCGCGCGCCAGCGGCTCGGGCGTGATCGTGGATCCAAAGGGATACATCTTGACGAACAACCACGTGATAGAGAACGCTGACGAGATCATCGTGCGTCTCTCGGACTCGCGGAAGTTCCCGGCACGCCTCATCGGGCACGACCCGAAGACAGACCTCGCCGTGCTGAAGATCGAGGCTCCGGCTCCGCTCCCGACCGCGGAGCTCGGCGATTCCGACCGGCTCCGCGTCGGCCAGTGGGCGATCGCGATCGGCAACCCGTTCGGGCTCGACCGCACGGTCACCGTCGGGATCATCTCGGCGACGGCGCGCACCCACGTCGGCGTCGCCACGTACGAGAACTTCATCCAGACCGATGCGTCGATCAACCCGGGCAACTCCGGCGGCCCGCTGCTCAATCTCGACGGTCGCGTGGTCGGCATCAACACCGCCATCGTCGCGTCGGGGCAGGGCATCGGCTTCTCGATCCCGATCAACCAGGCCAGGGACGTCATGCGGCAGCTCATCGCGCAGGGACGGGTGGTGCGCGGCTGGCTCGGTATCGTGATCCAGGACGTGACCGACGAGCTCGCCCAGACCTTCGGGGTCCGTGAGCGCCAGGGCGTGCTCGTAGCCGACGTGATGAAAGGCGGGCCCGCGGAAGCGGCCGGTCTCCGGCCGGGTGACATCGTGGTCGAGCTCGGCGGGGACACGATCCGCGAGGTGCCCGAGCTGCAGCGTCGGGTCGCGGCCGTCGCCCCCGGCCAGACGGTCGCGCTCACGATCGTCCGTGACCGCCGGCGTCTGCCCGTGTCCGTCGAGGTCGGCGAGATGCCGACCGAGGAGCCCGCGCAGGCGGCGGTGCGCGGTGCCGATGAGTTCGGTCTCACCGTGGAGCCGCTTCCCGCCGACCACGCGCTGCGGCTCGATCTGCCGGCCGGCGGTGTCGTGGTCACCACCGTCTCCCCGGGAAGTGCCGCCGAGAAGGCGGGGCTGCGCCGTGGCGACGTGATCGTCGAGCTGAATCGCCGGCCGGTCACGGATGCCCCGGCGTTCTACGGCGCGCTGGCCGCTCTGCGCCCGGGCGAGTCGACGCTCCTGTACGTGCACCGCCCGGCCGGGGGCGGCCGCAACGAGTACGTCGTCCTCGAGCGCACGAAACAGCCGTGACCGACGAGCACGGGAAGACCGCGCAGCGCGGCACGGTGCTGGTCGTGGACGACGAGGAGGGGGTGCGCGCCTCGGTGCGCGCGATCCTCGAGGAGACCTGCGACGTCCTCGAGGCCGAGAGCGGCGCGCAGGCGCTCGAGGTGCTCGGCACCCACGACGTCGACCTGGTCATGCTCGACCAGCGCATGCCGGACGAGGCGGGTATCGACGTGCTCCCACGCATCAAGGCCGTGGAGCCCTCGACCGTGGTGGTCATCGCGACCGCGGTTCGGGACGTGCGGACCGCGGTCGAGGCGCTCAGGCGCGGGGCCTACGACTACCTGACCAAGCCGTTCGAGGTGGACGATATCCTGATGCTGGCGGAGCGGGCGCTGGAGAAGCGCGCGCTCGAGCGTGAGGTGCTCGGTCTCCGCTCGGCCCTGGCCGGCGGCGGGTCCGACACCGGCACCCCCGGGGGCTTCGGGGGCATGGTGGGGCGCCACCCGGAGATGGTCCGCATCTACCAGGTCGTCACCCGGCTCGCCGCGACGCCCTCGACGGCCCTGATCACCGGCGAGAGCGGCACGGGCAAGGAGCTGGTCGCGCGCGCGATCCATCAGCTGAGCGAGCGCAAGGGCCAGCCCTTCGTGGCGCTGAACGTCGCCGCGCTCCCCGAGACGCTCATCGAGGCCGAGCTGTTCGGCCACGAGAAGGGCGCGTTCACCGGCGCCCACGCCCGACGGCTCGGCAAGTTCGAGCTGGCCCACGGCGGCACCGTGTTCCTCGACGAGATCGGCTGTCTGCGCCTGGATCTCCAGGCCAAGCTCCTGCGGGCGCTGCAGGAGCGTGAGATCGAGCGGCTCGGCGGCACGCGGCCCGTGCCGATCGACGTGCGGATCCTCGCCGCCACGAACGTGAATCTCAGGGCGGCGGTGAAGGGGCGCGCGTTCCGCGAGGACCTCTACTACCGTCTCAACGTGGTGCCGATCCACGTGCCGCCGCTCCGGGAGCGCCGCGAGGACATCCCGCTCCTGGTCACGCACTTCATCCGGAAGATCGCGCGCGAGTGCCGGCGCGACATCCGGGGGGTGTCCGCCGGCGCGCTCGAGGTCCTCACCCGCTACGACTGGCCGGGAAACGTGCGCGAGCTCGAGAACGTGGTCCACCGCGCGGTCGTGCTCGCGCGCGGCGCCGTGATCCAGCTCCAGGACGTCCCGCTCGACGTCGCGCTGCCCGAGACCGGGGCGCGCCTCGCCGAGGACACGGGCCTGCCCCTTCGGGAGGCCTGCGAGCAGTTCGAGCGCCAGTACGTGCTCCGTGTCCTCGAGGGCGTGCAGTGGAACGTGAGCCGCGCCGCGCGGCTGCTCGGCGTGCACCGCAACACGGTTCTCGCGAAGCTGTCGGGCTGGGGGATCCAGCGTCCGGCCAGCCCCGAGGGGCGGAGCGTGTCCCTGTGAATCCGCCGTTCAATGGAGGGAAGAGCATGTCGCGCAACCTGACGCCCTGGCAGACCGACCGGTGGTTCGTGAGCCCCTGGAACTACCTCGACGAGGTGCTGCAGGGGACGCAGTTCCCCAAGCGTGTGAAGTTCCACGACGTGTGCCTCAGGGACGGCGAGCAGCAAGCGGGGGTCGAGTTCACCCCGGCCGAGAAGGTGCGCCTGGCCACGATGCTCGCCGAGGCGGGGGTGCACCGGATCGAAGCCGGTATGCCGGCGGTGTCGCCGGCGGACGCCAGGGCCATCAAGGAAATGGTGAGACGGAAGCTGCCGGCCGAGATCTTCGCGTTCTCCCGCTGCATGAAGGAGGACGTGAAGCGGTCGGTGGACACGGGCGTGAAGGGCGTCGTCATGGAGGTGCCCTCCAGCGAGCACATCATCCAGCACGCGTACAAGTGGACCCTCGATCAGGCTGTCGAGACCAGCATCGAGGCCACGCAGTACGCGAAGTCGCAGGGGCTCTACGTGGTGTTCTTCCCGATCGACGCCTCCCGGGCGGAGATGAGCTGGTACTTGAAGATCATCGAGCAGGTGGCCACGCAGGGCCACATGGACGCGCTGGCCCTGGTGGACACCTTCGGCGTGCTGTCGCCGCACGCCGTCAGGTACTTCGTCCGCCACACCCGGGAACGGATCAAGAAGCCGCTGGAGACGCACTTCCACATGGACTTCGGCATGGGCGTGGCCAACACGGTCATCGCCGTGTCGGAAGGCGCCGAGGTCATCCACTCGACGATCTCCGGCATCGGCGAGCGGGCCGGCAACGCGCCGACCGAGGACACCCTGCTGGCCCTGCTCACCATGTACGGCATCGACACCGGCATCAAGACCGAGCGCCTCACCAAGCTGTCCCAGTACGTGCGCAAGATCGCCCATCTCGCGATGCCCTCGAACCGGCCGATCGTGGGCGACACGCTCTTCGACATCGAGTCCGGGATCATCGCGAGCTGGTACAAGAACGCGGCCAAGGACCACTTCCTCGAGGTGTTCCCGTTCCATCCGAAGCTGGTGGGCCAGCGGATGCCCCGCGTGGTGCTGGGCAAGAACAGCGGCCTCGACTCCATCCGCATGCACCTGGACCGGATCCGCGTCAAGGCCACCGACGACCAGGTGGCCGAGATCCTCGCGCGCGTCAAGGCGGCGTCCCTCAAGAAGAAGGGCCTCGTCGACGACAGGGAGTTTCGCAGGATCGTGAAGCAGGTCGTGCGCTGACGCGGACCTATCGGGCGGCGAGCAGCTCGTACATCACGGACCAGAGGGCCAGCAGGTCGGGCACCGCGCCGCCGCCGGCGGGGTCGCCCTCGACGTGATCGAGCAGCCCCACGACGACCAGCCGCGTGCGCTCGGGCCGGGCCGCGGCCAGCCGCAGGCTCTCGGTGTACGGCACCGCCTGGTCCGCCCGCCCGTGGACCAGGAGCAGCCGCGCGCGCACGCGGGACACGCCGTCCGCGGGCGAGAGCGCGCGGAAGAGGCGCTCCAGCTCGGGTGACGCCGAGTCGAGCCGTGCGTCGATCCGCTCGAAGGCGCGCGCCCGGAGGAGCGCGCGCGTCGCGTCGTCGAGCAGGTCGGCGTTGGCCCCGACGAACGCCTCGACCGCCCGGGGATCGTGGGCGACCCGTCCGTGCACGGCGCCGAAGGCGTACCCGCCGGTGAGGTAGTAGCGGACCAGTTCCCGCGCCGAGGCGTAGCCGCCGAGGCTCACGACGACGCGCACGCGGTCGCGCACCCGCGGATCGGCGGCGGCGAGCAGTGCCGGCCCCGCGCCGACGCTGACGCTCACCAGCGCGGTGGGCGCGTCGCGGGCGGCGAGCGCCGCGACCACGGGGACCGCGTCGTCGGGCCGCAGGCGGCCGCGGGTCAGCCCGGGGATCGTCGGGACGACGACGTCGAAGCCGGCACGGGCCAGGAGCCCGGCCGCCTGCTGCAGACGCGGATCGTCCTTGCCCGCGGGCGTGAGCCCGTGAACGAGCACGAGCGGGCGACCGCCGGCGAGGCCCGTCGGCGTGAAACGGTCCGCCGCGACGCCCTGCAGGGGAAGGGGCCGGCGCACGGGCGCGGGGGTCAGCGCCGACAGGGCGGTGACGCGCCCCTCCGTCAGGAACTCGGCCAGAAAGGCGGCGGCGACCGAGGCGGACCATCCCGACCGTGCGACGGGGAGGACGAGGGCGAGGGCGAGGAGGAAGCGGGCGAGCCGGACTACTTCCGGTTGATGCACTGCACGAGGCGCCACCCGTGGAACATGTTGACCTCGACCACCACCTCGGGCTCGAGGCCCACCTGCGCGAGCAACGGCTTCAACGCCAGGTTCGACTTCCAGCCGAGCCTCGTGCAGAGCGGCGCCACCAGGTCCTCCAATCGCCCGGCGACGCGGCCCTCGCTCCGGAAGTGGTTCAGGATCACGATGCAGCCGTCCGGCTTCACCACGCGGCGCATCTCGCGCAGCACGGCGACCGGGTCGGGCACGGCGGAGATCGTGTACGTCGCGAGCGCCTTGTCGAACTCGTTGTCGGCGAAGTCCATCGAGGTGGCGTCCATGACCTCGAGCGCCACGTTCGTCATGGTCAGCATCTGGACGCGCTCGACGGCCTTGTCGAGCATTTCCTGGGAGAGGTCGATGCCGGTCAGCCGGCAGGTCGCGGGGTAGAGCGGCAGGTTGAGGCCGGTGCCGATGCCCACTTCCAAGACCGAGTCGTTGCGCTGCAGACCGAGGTGCTTGATCGCCGCGGCACGGCCCGGCGCGAAGATCCAGTCGAAGATGAAGTCGTACACGGGGGCGTACAGCTCGTACGCGCGCTCGACCTGCCTCTTCTCCAACGCTACGTCCACGGCGAACCCTCCAGCGACTTGGATTGGAGGCCGGCCAGCGGCTACCAGAATCGCCGGCGTATTCTAACCGTCCGTGCCCGGCATTGCCAAGCGGCTTTTCCGGTCACAGCAGGAACTTGATCAGGAGGGTGGCCAGCCCGAGGAACGAAAAGAATCCACAGACATCCGTGAAGGTCGTGATGATGACGCTGGACGCGATGGCGGGATCGATCCGGAAGGCCTTGAGCGCGATCGGGATCAGCGTACCGACCACCGCGGCGACGAGCATGGTGAACACCAGGGCGATGCCGAGGATCAGCGACAGCAGGATCTTGCCCTTCCAGACGAAGGCGATGGCCGCGATCAGCAGCCCGTTCGCCGCGCCGGTCGTGAACCCGAGCCACAGCTCCTTCCAGAGCACCCGCCGGAGCACGCTCGTCGTCATGTCGCCGAGGGCGATCCCGCGGATGACGACCGTCGCCGTCTGGGTGGTCCCGATGCCGCCCATGGACGCCACGATCGGCATGAACACGGCGAGCGTGGCGAGGGCCTGGATCGACGACTCGAACAGCCCGATGACCGAGGCGGCGAGGACGGCCGTGCCGAGGTTGATCAGGCGCCACACGAGCCGGCGGAGGAACACGGCGCGCGGCGGATCGAGCACGGTCTCGTCGCCGGCGACCCCGCCGAGGCGCTGGATGTCCTCGGTCGCCTCCTCGCGGATGACGTCGATCACGTCCTCGACGCCGATCGTGCCGAGCAGGCGCCGGCTCGCATCCACGACGGGGACCTCGATGACGTTGTAGTGCTGGACGAGGCGCGCGACCTCCTCCTGGTCCGTGTCCACCGTGACGCTCTCGACGTCCTCGTTCCGGATCGCGCTGATCGGCGTGTGCGGGTCGGCCGCGAGCAGCCTGTGCAGGGGCACGAGGCCGACGAGATGCTCGTGGCCGTCGACGACCCACACGTAGAAGGCGTCGTCGCCCGTCGCCGCCTTGCGGATGTCGTCGATCGCCTGGGCGACGGTCGCCTGCTCGTGCACGGCCACGAACTCCCGCGACATGAGTCGGCCCGCGGTGCCCTCGCGGTACTCGAGCAGCTCCTGGACCTCCTCGGACTTCTCCTCCTCCATGAGCTCGAGGATTTCCTCGGCCTGTTCTCTCGGCAGCTCCTCCACGACCTCGACGACGTGGTCGGGCGGCATCTTGTCGAGGATGCGCGAGACCTCGGTCTCTTCGAGCGCGCCGATGAGCTCGCGCAGGACGGGGTCGTCGAGCTCGGAGAGGACGGCGCCTGCTCGCTGGGATGACAGGAGCCGGAAGACTCGGACGCGCTCGTCCGGCGGCAGTTCGCGGATCACGCGCGAGACGTCGGCCGGGTGTGCCTCCCCCAGGACGTCGGCGAGTCGCTCGTCACGGCCCTCCGCCAGGAGCTCCTTGATCGATTCCGCGAAGCGTTCGGTTTCGTCCACGTTATTCACTATCGCGCGCGCGGCGCGTCCGCCTCACGCGCCGAACTTCGTGAGCCGGAGGGCGTTCGCCATGACGAGCGGCATCAGATGGTGGGCGGGGAGCACGCCCAGGCTGCCGGCGCCGCACGCCCGCTCGGTGAACGCGGCGACGGCGTCGGCGCCACAGTAGCGGCTCCACAGCAGCACGGGGACCGGCTGCCAGCCGTGCGCGGCGAGGATCGAGGGTGTCGCGTGGTCCCCGGTCACCACGAGGACGTCGGGCCGGAGGTCGCGGATCGCGGGGACGAAGCGGTCGAAGCGCTCGAGCGCCGCCACCTTGGCGTCGAAGTCACCGTCCTCGCCGGCCTTGTCGGTGTCCTT
>MGCE01000096.1:0-7289 GCA_001790315.1 Candidatus Rokubacteria bacterium RIFCSPLOWO2_02_FULL_72_37
GGGCTCGACCACGTCAGCCGCCGGCGGGATTGTCGGCGGGGACGCCGAGGGAGCGCTGTTGTCGCTCCGGCCGATTTGCCTCATCCTACCCCAGGCCCAGCGCGCGTCAAAAGAAATCCTCGGAACGACTACTTGACGACGATCCGAGAGCGGTTGCGCTCCCACACGCCGCTGCCGACTCCTTCCACCCGACGCAGCTCCTCGGCCTTCTTGAACGGCCCGTGAGCCTCACGATACTGGACGATCCGCTCGGCGACCTTGCGCCCGATGCCCTCGAGCCGCATCAGCTCCTTGACGTCGGCGGTGTTGATGTTCACGGGGTCGGCGACCTTGGCGGTGATGCTCGTCTGCTCGCCGCGCGCCGGCGCCGCGGCGGCCGCCTCGTGGAGGCGCGGGATGAGCCCCAGGACGAGCGCGAACAGCGCGACGACCGGTGCACGGTACACGTGATGCCGCATGATGCTCCTCCGCGTTCGGGTTCACAGCGCTCACTCGATGCTCGCGAGCGACGCCATTGAACGCGCGGGGCACGGAGAGCGTCAACGTCCAATGATTCAGACACACGAAACGGATACGGGACTCAGCGGGCGCGAAGGAATCGCACACGCGATCCCGGGGAGTCGGGGGGGCGGTCGCTCCCCCCGGACGTCCACTCAGTCGCCGATCGACGCGTCGAGCGAGCGGAGGTACTCTTGCCACTCGATCGGGACGAGCGAGTGCTTCTTCGTGTTGCACGACTTGCACGCGGGCACGACGTTGCCGCGCCTGGAGCGGCCGCCGCGCCCGAGCGGCACCACGTGATCCATCGTGAGGTTCCCGCGACCGACGCGCCGCCGACAGTAGTGGCACACCCCGTCGGCCGTTCGTCGCTTCCACCACTGGCTCGCCCGCAGCTCGCGGGCCTTGGCGCGCTCGCGCCGCAGGACGTCCGGATCCACGGGCGCGTAGTAGTCACTCATGGGCGGCCAGCGCCTCGGAGATCGCCTCCCACTCGTGCAGGAGCCAGGCCACCTGCTCCTCGGCGCGCCTGCGCTCGACGATCACCGCGCGCGCCCGCTCGCCGTCCGCGTAGAGGGCCGGGTCGCCGAGCACGGCGCCCATCTCGGCGAGGCGGCGCTCGAGGGTGTGGATCTGGCGCTCGACCTCCTCGAGCCGTTGCCTGAGCTCCCGCACCTCACGCGTCGCTCCCCGCGTGGACGTGCGCTCCGCGGTCCGCGCCTTCGTCTGCGCCGGTGGCGCCGGGCGTGGCCGGACCCGTTCCGGGGGGGTGGCCGCGGCCGGCGCGGCGGCATCGGCCTGCGCCGCGAGGTAGTCGTCGTAGGTCCCGAGGTGGCGCGTGAGCGTTCCCCGCACGACTGCCACCACGGAGGTGGCGATGCGATTGATGAAGTAGCGGTCGTGGGAGATGAACACGATCGTCCCGGCGAACGCGGCGAGCGCCTCCTCGAGCACCTCGCGCGAGGCCAGGTCGAGGTGGTTCGTCGGCTCGTCGAGGCAGAGGAGGCCGGCGGGTCGCACGAGCATCTTCGCCAGCGCCACGCGCGCCTTCTCGCCGCCGGAGAGCACCGCGACGCGCTTGTCCGCGGCGTCGCCGGACAGCAGGAAGGCCCCGAGGATCGTCCGGAGCCGCGTCTGTCCGAGCGTCGGCGCCGCCGCCTCGAGTTCCTCCAGCGCGGTGTGCGACGGCGTGAGCGCGTCGAGCTGGTGCTGGGCGTAGTAGTGGACCGCGACATTGGCACCCAGCGTGCGCTCGCCACGGTCGAGGGGCAGGACGCCCGCGAGCAGGCGCAGCAGGGTGGATTTTCCCGCGCCGTTCGGGCCGACGAGCGCGAGGCGCTCGCCGCGCTCCACCTCGAAGTCGACGCCCTCGTAGACGACCGTGTCCCCGTAGGCCTTGTGGGCGCCGCGCAGCGCGGCGACGCGCCGGCCGGTCCGCGGCGGCTCGGGAAACGCGAACCGGATCCGCCGCGCCTCGGGCTCGAGCGCGACGCGCTCCAGGCGGTCGAGCATCTTGATCCGGCTCTGCACCTGCCGCGCCTTGGTGGCCTGGTAGCGGAAGCGCTCGATGAACCGCTCGACCTCGGCGACGCGCTTGGCCTGGTTCTTGGCCCGGGCCTCGAGGAGCGCCCGGCGCGCCGCGCGCTCGACGAGGTAGGCGTCATAGTCGCCCGGGTACACCGTGACACCGCCCGGCCCCAGCTCGGCGATCGACGTCACCAGACGGTTCAGGAAGTAGCGGTCGTGCGAGACGATCACGACCGTCCCCTCGTAGCCCCCGAGGAAGCCCTCGAGCCACTGGAGTGACTCGATGTCCAGGTGGTTGGTCGGCTCGTCGAGCAGCAGGAGCGAGGGACGCAGGAGCAGCAGGCGCGCGAGCGCGGCCCGCATCCGCCAGCCGCCCGAGAGCTCCTCGAGACGGCGGGTGAAATCGCCGGGGCCGAAGCCGAGGCCACCGAGGATCGCCTTCGCCTGCGTCTCGAGCCGGTAGCCTCCGGCAGCCTCGAACCGGTGCTGCAGATCGCCGTATCGCGCCATCAACGCGTCCGCTTCCGGTCCGGGCGGCACGGCGCCGAGGGCGGCGGCGGCATGCTCCATCTCGCGCTCGACGCGCCAGACGGCGTCGAACCCGGACAGCGCCTCGGCGAGCACCGTCCCCGCTCCGGCACCGGTGACGTCCTGGGGCAGGTAGCCGACGGTCGCGGCGCGCGCCCGGCTGACGCGTCCCGCGTCCGGTTCCTCCTGGCCGGCGAGCAGGCGGCAGAGGGTCGTCTTGCCCACTCCGTTCGGGCCGACGAGCCCGAGCCGCTCTCCGTCGGGGATCCGCCAGGTGAGCGCGCGGAAGAGCTCCTGACCGCCGTAGGCCTTCGAGACACCCTCGAGCTGGATCACGGCCGGTTACCTGCCCTTCGCAGCCTTGAGTTGCTCGAGCACCGCGAACGCGTGGCGCACGGACTTCGCTGCGAGCGTCCCGCCCATGAGGAGCCCGATGTCCAGCGTCTCGGCGATCTCGGCGTCGGTCGCGCCCTGGTCGAGGACCTCCTCGACCCGGTGATCGATTCAGTCGAAGCAGTTCTGCGACACCGCGACGGCGAGCGCCGTGAGCTCCTTGTGCTTCTTGGACAGGGCGCCGTCGGCGTACACCGCCCGGCCGAGCTCGCCGAAGGCCGCGTAGACCTTCATGGGCGACCTCAGCATCAGACCGTTCAAGCGTTTCTTCTCCGCGTTCCGCTCGTGGATGTGCATGCGCGCCTCCTCGGTCAGTTCCCCGCCAGCTCCGATGCCCGGGTCTCCGCCAGCGTCCGGAGGGCGAGGAGCATCCGCACCACGCACTGCTGGACGAGCAGCGCGTCCTGGGTGAACGGATCCGCGAGCCACTCGCGCGCCCACTCCGGCTTCTCGGCCTTGAAGCCGAGCGTCGGCGACAGCGCCTGCAGGCGCAGCAGCAGGTCGTCGGGCGGCAGGCCGCCAGCCCGGAGTCGCGCGACCACCGCGGCGCGGACCGCGGCGTTCCAGATCCCCGTGAGCCCCTCGAGCAGGGCGCCGTAGCACGTGAGGTCCGCCTTCTCCTGGAACTGCTGCAGGACCGTCGGCACGAGGGGATTGACGACCGCGTCGCCGTCCTCGTCGACACCGAAGAGCGGCCCGAGAAGCGGATCGGTCGCCAGCGCCTCGAGATGCTCGAGGAGGTCCGCCGCGTCCGCCGCGGGCACGGCCGTCATCTGCGCGAGACGCTCGAGCAGGGGGGCGTCACCAGCCATGGATCATCCTCCCGCGCGCCCGGGCTCGCCACGCATGTCGGCGCGGGCGAGATCCTGCGCGCGCCCTCGCGGGACGAGGAACGCGGACGCGAGCGCGCCCACGCACACCACGAGACCGGTCACGAAGACGCCGTGGAGGGCGTCGACCAGCGGCAGGCCCGCCGCCAACCGCTGCGCCATGACCGTGCCCATGACGGACACGCCGACCGCACCGCCGATCGACATGAAGAACTGGGTCACGGACGTGGCCACGCCGAGGTCGGCCCGCGGCACGGCGCTCTGCACCGCGATCAGCATCGGCACGATCACGAGCCCCATGCCGACGCCTGCCAGGAGCACGTCGCGCATCGCGCCCACGAACGAGAGCTCCCCTCCCCAGCGCGACAGGAGCAGGAACGCGCCGGCGAGGCAGCCCATGCCGGCGATCACGACGCTGCGATACCCGATGCGCAGCACGAGCCGTGCGCTCGTCGCGGAGAGCAGCACCCAGCCGAGGACGAACGGGGCCAGGACCGCGCCCGAGCGGGTCGCGGTGAGGCCCGTCACCGTTTGCACGAAGAGGGGCACGAACGCGAGCGTCCCGAACATCGCCATCGCGGCGAGCGCCCGCGTCACGACGGCCGCCACCACGATCCGGATGCCGAACAGCCGGAGCGGCACGATCGGCTCGCGCGCGCGCCGCTCCACGACAACGAAGGCGGCGAGAGCCATGCCCCCGGCGACGAGCGGCGCCAGGACGTCCACGCCGGCCCAGGCCGCCTCGCGGCCCGCCTGGGCGAGCGCCAGCATCACCAGCCCGATTCCCGCGGTGAACCACCCCGCCCCCCACCAGTCGATCGCGGCCCGCCGGGCGGCGCGGGGCTCGCCGGAGAGCGCCGTCGCGACGAGCGCCATGGCGACGACGCCGACGGGGACGTTCAGATAGAAGACCCAGCGCCAGGACGCGTGGTCGGTGAGCAACCCGCCGAGGGGCGGCCCGACCATCGAGGCCACGCCCCACACGCCCGAGATGTAGCCCTGCATCTTCGCGCGCCGCTCGAGCCCGAAGATCTCGCCGATGATCGTGTAGCCGAGCGTCATCAGCGAGCCGGCACCGAGTCCCTGGATCATCCGGAACGCGACGAGCTGGACCATGTCCTGCGACGCCCCGGACAGCGCGGAGCCGGCCAGGAAGGTCGCAAGCCCGACGAGGTAGACGGCCCGGCGCCCGTAGAGGTCCGAGAACCGGCCCCAGAGCGGCATCGACACCGTCTGCGTGAGCAGGTAGCCGGAGAACACCCACGAGTAGAAGCGGATCCCGCCGAGCTGTGCCACGACCGTCGGCATCGCGAGGGCGACGACCGTGGACTCCATCGCCCCCAGGAAGATGGCGAGCATGACGGCGAGCAGCACGCGCCGCTTGCGTCTCTCGTCCATCGTCAGTGCCCGCCGGTGCACGCCGCACAGCGGCAGGCGGCGCGGACGTCGGCCCAGGGATAGAGGCTCGTGTGGCCATCGGCCCACGTCACGGTGAGGCCGCCGTCGGTCCGGTTGATCGCCCGTGGCCACGCGGCCGCCGGCGCGACCGTCTCGAGGGCGCCGCACGCGCCGCAGGCACACCCGCGCCGGAGCGCCTCGAACGGGAAGATCGAGCCGTGGCCGTCGGACCAGTCCACGCCCAGCGCGTAGCGGCCGACGAGGTGCACGTCCTTCGGCGAGGCCGGATCGGGCTGGCCGAGGATCCGCAGACCTGGCGACCGGTTCACGCGGTGCCGCCGGCGGCGGGCTGCCCGCGTCGCAGTCCCGCCAGGAGGTAGTGGATCGCCAGGTTCTGCCACTGGCCCCACGCCCGCGCGCGGCGCCGGATCGCGTCCTCGCCCGGCGCCCGCCCGCGACCGTAGTACCGGGCGAAGACCTTGCGGACCGCGAGGTCGCCGGCCGGGCAGACGTCGCCACGCCCGAGGCAGCGCGCGAGGAACCAGTCGGCGGTCCACCGCCCGAGCCCCCGGAGCGCGGTGAGACGCTCGATCACCTGCGCACTGGGCGCGCGAGCGAGGGCGTCGAGGTCGAGTGCGCGCGAGCTGACCGCGGCCGCGGTCCCGCGGATGTACTCGGCCTTGCGCCCGGAGAACTTCAGGGCCCGGTAGGCCGAGACCGGCGCCCGCGCGAGCGTCGCCGCGCCGGGAAACGCCCAGACGGTCTCGCGCCCGAACGCGACGGGCGTGCCCCAGCGCCGGACGAGTCGCGCCCGGCAGGCGAACGCGAACTCGAGGTTCACCTGCTGCGCGGTGATCGAGCCCACGAGCATCTCGAGCGCCGTCGGCGCGAGGGTCGGCCGCATCCCATAGAAGGGCTCGATCAGCTCGGCCAACGCCGGATCGCCCTTCGCGAACCGGTAGAAGCCCGGGAGGTCGAAGTCGAGGCCGAAGATGCGGCGCACCTCCGCCGTCACCGCGTCGACGGTGTGCGCGCCGCGCACGCCCGGCACGCGCACGTCGAGCCGCGCGTCGTCGACGGGGCCGCGCCAGCGCACCTCGTACGGCACGAGGCGTCCGTCGAGCCGGCACACGCGGAGGAAGACCTCGCCCGCGACGCGGTTCGCGGGATCGTCCCCCCACAGGTGATAACGCGCGAGCGTCGCGGCGGCGTCGAGTGGGCCGTCGGGCGCAAGACTGATGTTCATCGAGTGGTCACGCGGCTCCTGAGTGTACCAGAGTTGCCGGGCCCACCCACGTCGGCTAGTCTAAGCCCCCATGGACCTCGTTCTCGCGCGCGACCTCGATGGCGTCCGCACGCTCACGCTGAACCGGCCCGAGGCGCTCAACGCGCTCACGCTGGAGGGCATGCGCGAGCTCGGCGAGCACCTCGAAGCCGCCGCCGCGGACGTCTCCGTCCGCGCGATCGTCCTCACCGGAGCAGGCAGCGCCTTCTCCGCCGGCGGTGACGCGAAGTTCCTCCTCGAGATCCCGGCGATGTCGGACGCCGAGCTCCGGGCGGTCGTGTACGCGACCTTCCAGCGGCCGATCCGCGCGATCCGCACGATGGACAAGCCCGTGATCGCCGCCGTCAACGGTCCCGCTGTCGGTGCCGGCTGCGAGCTGGCGGTGGCCGCCGACTTCCGGCTGGCGTCGCAGCAGGCGCGCTTCGGCGAGGTCTGGATCAAGATCGGCTGCGTGCCGGCGCTCGGCGGCATGTATCTGCTGCCGCGCATCGTCGGGCTCACGCGCGCGACGGAGCTGGTCCTGACCGGCGAGATCATCGACGCCGTCGAGGCGCACCGCATCGGGCTGGTCGGCCGTGTCGTGTCCGCCGGCGAGCTGCCCGCCGCGGCGCAGGCCCTCGGGCGGACGCTGGCACAGGGCCCGGCGCGCGCCCTGGCCGCGGCAAAGGCGGCCTTGAACCGCGGCCTCGCCTCCGACCTCTGGACGGAGCTCGAGGCGACGGTGACGGCGCAGCTCGGGTGCTTCCGCACCCAGGACTTCGCCGAGGGCGTGCGCGCCCTCGCGGAGCGCCGCCCCGCCCGCTTCAGTGGCGCGTGAGCCGGCCGCCGCG
>MGCE01000096.1:7323-7985 GCA_001790315.1 Candidatus Rokubacteria bacterium RIFCSPLOWO2_02_FULL_72_37
TCCCAGGGGGGCTTTCGGGGGGCGCGGCGGGCGCTCCCCCCGATGTCGGTCAGTGGCGGAGCAGGTAGGGGACGTCGGTGACGATGACGTCCTTGCGGAAGAGCATCGCCCCCTTGATGAGCAGCGCGGTCTGGTTGTGGAGCCCGAGCTGCCACCAGCGCGCCGGGATGAATTCCGGCAGCACGAGCGTGACGACGTGGTTGGGATCCTGGCCCTGCAGGTGGTCGATGTAGTCGAGGAACGGCCCGAGCAGCGACCGGTAGGGCGAGGTCAGGACGATCAGCGGTACGCCAAGACCCCACTTGCCCCACCGCTCCTCGAGCCGGTGCGTGCGCTCGGGATCGAGCTCCACGTACACGGCCTTGACGCTCGGCGAGAGCGTCTGCGCGTACTGGATCGCCCGGACGACGCCGCGGTGGAGGTCGCCGACCAGCACCAGCACCGTGTTCCGCAGCGGCGGCGGCGGCACCATGCCTTCGAGCGACAGCTGCGTCGCCACCTCCGCGTAGTGTCGGTGCACGACGAGGAAGACGATCACGAACGCCGGGATGAGGCAGACGACGATCCAGGCGCCCTCGGCGAACTTCGTGAACGCGAGCGTCAGCATGACGGTCCCGGTGACGAAGGCGCCGACCCCGTTGAACCACACCCGCCACCACCAG
>MGCE01000096.1:8031-12163 GCA_001790315.1 Candidatus Rokubacteria bacterium RIFCSPLOWO2_02_FULL_72_37
ACGCGGTGAAGGAGATGAAGACGCCGATGGCATAGAGCGGCAGGAGGGCGTGCGTATCGCCCTGGAAGACCACGAGCAGCAGGCTGGCCAGCCCGGCGAGGATCACGATGCCGTTGGAGAAGACGAGCCGATCCCCCTGGGTGGCGAACTGGCGCGGGATGAAGCGGTCGCGGGCGAGGAAGAACGAGAGGCGGGGGAAGTCGGCGAACGAGGTGTTGGCGGCGAGCAGCAGGATGAGCGTCGTCACGGCCTGGACCTCGAAGTACGCGACGCCGGTGCCGAAGAGACGCCGCGCGATCTTCGAGACGACCGTCTCGTCACCGCCCGGCACGATCCCGAGGTCGTACGCGAGGTAGGTGATCCCCAGGAACATCGCGACCGAGATCGCACCGAGCCACGCCATCACGATCCGCGCATTGGTCGCCTCGGGCGGCTTGAAGGCCGGCACGCCGTCGGACACGGCCTCCACGCCGGTCAGCGCCGTGCAGCCCGCGGAAAACGCGCGGAGGAACAGGAAGAGCCCGATGCCCTCCAGGCCGGGGGCGTGCGCCGCGTACGGCGCCGCGGGGAGCAGCCCGAGGGCGGCACCGCCGACTCCCCACCCCACCATCGCCAGGATGCTGACGACGAACAGGTAGGTCGGCGCGGCGAAGATCTCGCCGGATTCGCGCACGCCGCGCAGGTTGGCGACCGCGATCCCGGCCACCGCGAGGAGACAGAGCCCAACACGGTACGGGAGGAGCTGAGGAACGGCCGACGTGATCGCGGCCACGCCCGCCGCGACCGAGACCGCGACCGTGAGGACGTAGTCGATCAGCAAGGCCGCTCCGGCGATCAGCGCCGGAAGGACGCCGAGGTTGTCCTTGGCGACGATGTAGGCGCCGCCCCCCTGCGGGTAGGCCCGGATCGTCTGGCGATACGACGTGATCACGATCAGGATCAAGGCGGCGATCCCGATCCCGATCGGCAGCGAGTAACTCAGCGCTGCGGAGCCCGCCAGGATCAGGACGAGCAGGATCTCCTCGGTCGCGTACGCCACCGAGGAGAGTGGATCGGAGGCGAAGACCGCGAGCGCCGTCGCCTTGCCGAGTCGCTCGTGCCGCTGCTGGGCGGTCGGGAGCGGGGACCCGACGAACAGACGCTTCAGCCGGTAGAGGCGCACGGAGGCGATGATAGCGGCGCCGACGGGCGCGCGCTCAGCCTTTCAGGTGATACGGCACGTCGGTCACGATCACGTTCTTCCGGAAGAGGAGCGCCCCCTTGATCAGCAGTGCGGTCTGGTTGTGCAGCAGGTGCTGCCACCAGCGCGCGGGAATGAACTCCGGCACGACGATCGTCAGGATGTGCTTGCCGTCGCGCTGCACGAGGTGGTCGACGTAGCCGAGGAACGGCCCGAGCAGGGACCGATACGGCGACGTGAGCACGATGAGCGGCACGCCCAGGCCGTGCTTCACCCACCGCTCCTCCAGCCGTCGGGTGCGCTCGGGGTCGAGCTCGACGTAGACGGCCTTGGCCTCCGGCGAGAGCGTCTTCGCGTACTGGAGCGCCTCGGCGACGCCTCGGTGGAGGTCGCCGACCAGCACCAGCACGGAGTGGTGGATGGGCGGCGGGCCGTCGTACCCCTCGAGCGACAGCTGCCGCGCGACGTCGTCGTAGTGGTGCCGGATGGCGAGGAACGTGAGGATGAAGAGGCCGATCAGCAGGACCACGATCCAGGCCCCGTCGACGAACTTGGTCGCGGCGACCACGGCCAGGACCAGCGCGGTCGTCACGGCGCCGATCCCGTTCACCGCGACGCGCCACCCCCAGCCGCCGGGGCGGGTCCGCAGCCACCGCCGCACCATGCTGGTCTGCGACAGCGTGAACGACGTGAAGACGCCGACGGCGTAGAGCGGGATCAGCGCGTGGGTGCTCCCGCTGAAGACGACGACGAGCGCCGCGGCGATCACGGCCAGGATCACGACGCCGTTCGAGAAGACCAGACGATCGCCGCGGTTGCCGAACTGCCTCGGCAGGTAGCCGTCGCGGGACATGAAGAAGGCCAGCCGCGGGAAGTCGGCGAACGCCGTGTTGGCCGCGAGGATCAGGATCAGGGTCGAAACGCCCTGCAGGTAGTAGTAGAGCGGGCCACCCCCGAAGATCGCCCGCGCGAGCTGTGAGACCACGGTCTCCTCGTCGCGCGGCACGATGTGGAACAGGTCGGCGAGCGCCGTCGTGCCGATGAAGAGGGTGAGCATGATGACGCCGAGGATCGCCAGCACCGCGCGCGCGTTCCTGACCTCCGGGGGCTTGAAGGCCTGGACGCCGTCCGCGACCGCCTCGATGCCCGTCAACGCGACGGCTCCCGACGCGAAGGCGCGCAGGACGAGAAAGAGGCTCAGCGCGCGGAGCGGCTCCGCGGCCTCGGCGACCGGAGGCGTCGGCGCGCCGTGCACGGCGTAGCGCACGAAGCCGGCTCCGAGCAACGCGAGGAAGCCGCCGATGAACAGGTACGACGGCAGCGCGAAGAGTCGCCCCGACTCGCGGAGCCCCCGCAGGTTGCCATAGGCGATCAGGGCGATCGCCGCCACGCCGAGCACCACCCGGTAGGGGAACAGCGGGGGGACCGCGGAGGTCACGGCCGCGATGCCGGCCGACACGCTCACCGCGACGGTCAGCGTGTAGTCGATCAGGAGCGCGCTCCCCGCGACGAGCCCCGCGGCGGTGCCGAGGTTGTCCTTGGCCACGATGTAGTCGCTCGCCCCCTGCGGGTACGCGACGATCGTCTGTCGGTACGAGTAGATGACGACGCAAATGACGGCGCCGATGGCGAGCGAGATGGGCGTCGAGAGGCTCAGCGCGCCGGCGCCCGCGAGGATCAGCACGCGCATGATCTCCTCGGTCGCGTACGCGACCGAGGACAGATTGTCGGATGCGAAAATCGCCAGGCCGGTGCGCTTCGAGAGCCGCTCGTGTCGGGCCTGGGCCGTCGGCAGGGGCGTGCCGACGAAGAGACGCTTCAGACGATGCAGACGCACGGGCCCAATGATACGACGGCCACGCGCCGCCGAACTCTAAAACGGCTGGGGCTGACGATGCAGGTCCGCCACGTTCTCGAACCGAGCGTACTGGGGCAGGAACACGACCTTGACCGTCCCGACCGGACCGTTGCGCTGCTTGCCGATGATCACCTCGGCGATGTTCCGCTCCTCGGGGTCGAGGCCTTCCTTGTACTGCGACTGCCGGTAGAGGAACAGGATCAGGTCCGCGTCCTGCTCGAGCGCACCGCTCTCACGGAGATCCGAGAGCTGCGGGCGGAAGTCGCGCTGCGCGCGCGACTCCACGGCGCGCGAGAGCTGCGAGAGGGCCACGACCGGCACGGTCAGCTCCTTCGCGAGCGCCTTGAGCGAGCGCGAGATCTCCGAGATCTCCTGCTGCCGGCTCTCCATCGACGCCCGGCCGCGCATGAGCTGCAGGTAGTCGATGATCAGCAGGTCGAGGCCGTGCTCGGCCTTCATCCGCCGGGCCTTGGCGCGCGCCTCCAGTACCGTGAGGCTCGGGCTGTCATCGATGAAGATGGCCGCTTCCGAGAGCCGGCCGGCCGCCGCCGTCAGCCGGTGCCAGTCCGACGAGGAGAGGTAACCCGTCCGCACCGCCTGCGAGTCCACCTTGGCCTCCGAGCAGAGCATGCGCTGGACGATCTGCTGCGCCGCCATCTCGAGGCTCAGGACCAGCACGTGGCCCCGGAGGGTCACGCCGACGTGCTGGGCGACATTGAGCGCGAAGGCCGTGTTGTGGGTGACCACGTAGTCGTCGGTCACGTACAGGCGAGCCGGGTGCGTCACGGCGATGCAGCGAGTCTCCGCGACCCGGGTCGGCGCGATCGAGACGAAGACCGGCCGCCGGTGTCGTCGCGGCGCCGGCAACGCGCGCTCCCGCTTCGCCGAGAGCGAGACGACCGACTTCGGCTCGGCGTGGTGAATGTTGCACACGAAGGCCCGGCGCCCCGTCCTCTTCCGTCCGCGAGCGTCACGGTACGTCGTCGTACGGCTCCGAACGGAGCACCACCCGCCGAGCGAGCGCACCAGCTCGGCGACGTCTCGGGCGAGGCGCTCGCTCGTGGAGCAGAACCGCGTGCTCCCCCAGCGCTCGA
>MGCE01000097.1:0-5687 GCA_001790315.1 Candidatus Rokubacteria bacterium RIFCSPLOWO2_02_FULL_72_37
AGCGAGACGACTTTCTGGAACAGAGACGTCGCACTGCGCGAGAGCGCCTCGACCTCGACCGAGCGCTCGCCGATCGTTTCGTCCTGGATCCGCTCGATGCGTGCACGGAGGTAGGGGGACGTCTCGACCAACTCGACCAGACGGAACCGCCACAGGCCCTGCACGACGAGGCGCAGCGTGCCGTCCGCCTGCTTCAGCACCTTGTGGATCACGACGACGGTACCGACGGGATGGAGGGCCGCAGCGTCCGGGCTCTCCTCGGACGGGTCGCGCTGCATGACGGCGCCGATGAGGCGGCTCCCCTGCATCGCCTCTTCGATCAGCCGCACGGACGCGGCGCGACCGGCGCCCAGCGGGACCACGGCGTTCGGGAAGATGACGGTCCCGCGCAGCGGCAGGATCCCGACGAGATCGGGGACCTGGAGTTCGGTCACGCCCTGGATGTCAGTCATGTGGGCTCCTGGATCGCGCCGGCCTAGAACAGATCGACGGGCGTGAGCTGGCCCGACGCCACGCGGACCAGTGCTTCGCGGGACTCGCGGCCCGCAGCGTTTCGCGGCTCGCTTCCTTCGTCGCGGAGGTAGACCACCAGGTCCTCGATCTGTTTCTGCATTTCCAGCATCCGGCGCCTCATCTTTAGGATGATCTCGATGCCCGCGAGATTCACGCCGAGGTCGCGGGTGAGGCGCAGGAGCCGCGCGAGTTCCTCGACGTCCTCCGCCGAGTACATCCGCGTGCGCCCGACGGTGCGGCTCGGCCGGACGAGCCCCTTCCGCTCGTACAGACGGAGGGTCTGGGGATGGACGCTCAGCATCTCGGCCACGACCCCGATCATGTACAGTGGCTTACCGCGATCGTTCACGCCGCCCCTCCCCGATAGCGTGCCAGCACCGCCCGCGGCTCGAGCGGCAGCAGGCGCTCGAGCTCGCGCACGAGCTCGTGCGTGCGTGCGTCGAGCCCGGTCGGCATCTCGACACGCACGGTGACGTAGAGGTCTCCGGTGCCACCGCCCGCGAGCTTCGGCAACCCCTGGCCGCGGAGCCGGAACATCCGGCCGCCGGCGGTACCAGGCGGCACGACCAGCGCGGCTTCTCCGGCCGGCGTCGGGACGAGGATCCGCGCACCCTGGAGCGCCTCCCAGACGCTGATCGGCACCTCGCAGTGCACGCTGTCGCCCTTGCGGACGAAGAACGGGTGCTCGGCAACCCGCGTGCTCACGATCAGGTCGCCGCGCGGCCCGCCGAACGGGCCGGCGCTCCCCTCGCCGGGCACGCGGATCTGCGCACCCGAGTCCACACCCGCCGGGACGGCGACCGTCACGGGCTCGACCGCGCGGCGCACGCCGCGGCCCTGGCAGGCCCCGCATCGGCCATCCGCGGCCTGCCCGGTGGCGCGACACTCGACACAGGGTGAGAATCGCGGGACGTCGACGCGCGCGTGCGCCCCACGCGCGATGTCGGCGAATCGGAGGTCGACCGAGACGTGGACGTCGTCGCCGCGCCGCCCGCCGGCGAGCGCGTCCCCGCCGGCGAGCGCGGCGCCGAATCGGTCGTACATCGAGCGCGCAACCGGGTCGTTGAGCACCCGGTACGCCTCGGCGATCTCCTCGAAGAGGCCCCGGGCCTGCGCGTCCCAGAAGTTCACGTCCGGGGAGTACTGGCGCGCCAGGCGCCGATACGCCTGGCGCACCTCACGCTGTCCTGCCGTCGAGGTGATGCCCAGAACCGCGTAGTAGTCACGTCGCATCGGAGCTACTTCTTCTTGTCCCCCAGGTCCTCGAATTCGGCGTCGACGACCTCGCCCTCCTTGGGCCCGGCCGAGCTTTGGCCGTCACCCGGGGCGCCGGCCGACCTCGGCTGAGCCTGGGTCTCGCGGTACATGATCTCCGCGAGCTTGTGCGAGGCGCGCGTCAGGCTCTCCTGGGCTCGCTTCATCCGGTCGAGGTCCTCGCCCTTGAGCGCTTCGCGCGCCTCGGCGAGCGCATCCTCGACCGCCTTCCGGTCGGCCTCCTCGAGCTTGGCGCCGTGCTCCCCGAGCGTCCGCTCGGTCGAGTACACGAGCGAGTCGGTCTGGTTACGCACCTCGATCTCCTCGCGGCGCTTGGCGTCCTCGGCCGCGTGAGATTCGGCGTCCTTCACCATCTTCTCGATCTCGTCCTTCGTGAGTCCGGACGAGGCCGTGATGGTGATGTTCTGCTGCTTGCTCGTCGCCTTGTCCTGCGCGACCACGTTGAGGATGCCGTTCGCGTCGATGTCGAAGGTGACCTCGATCTGCGGCACGCCGCGCGGCGCCGGCGGGATCCCGATCAGGTGGAACTTGCCGAGCGTGCGATTGTCACGCGCCATCTGGCGCTCGCCCTGGAGCACGTGGACCTCGACGGACGTCTGGCTGTCAGCCGCCGTCGTGAAGATCTCGCTCTTCTTGGTCGGGATCGTGGTGTTCCGCGGGATGAGCACCGTCGTCACGCCACCGAGCGTCTCGATGCCGAGCGAGAGCGGCGTCACATCGAGCAGGAGCAGATCCTTGACCTCGCCGGTGAGGACGGCGCCCTGGACGGCCGCGCCGACCGCCACCACCTCGTCCGGATTCACGCCCTTGTGCGGCTCCCGGCCGAAGAGCTGCTTGACGGCCTCCTGCACCTTCGGCATCCGCGTCTGGCCGCCGACCAGGATGACCTCGTTGATGTCCTTCGGGCTCACGCCCGCGTCCTGCATGGCCTGCCGACACGGGCCGAGCGTGCGCTCGACGAGGTCGGCGACGAGAGCCTCGAGCTTGGCGCGCGTCAGCGTGAGGACCAGGTGCTTCGGGCCGCTCGCGTCCGCCGTGATGAACGGCAGGTTGATCTCGGTCTGGAGCGTCGTGGAGAGTTCGCACTTGGCCTTCTCCGCGGCCTCCTTGAGGCGCTGCAGGGCCATGCGATCCTTCCGGAGGTCGATGCCGTGCTCCTTCTTGAATTCGTCGGCGATCCAGTCGATCACCCGCTGGTCGAAGTCGTCGCCGCCGAGGTGCGTGTCGCCGTTGGTCGCCTTGACCTCGAAGACACCCTCCCCGATCTCGAGGACCGAGATATCGAACGTCCCACCGCCGAGGTCGTAGACCGCGATGATCTCGTCCTTCTTCTTGTCCATCCCGTACGCGAGCGCCGCAGCCGTCGGCTCGTTGATGATGCGCAGGACCTCGAGCCCGGCGACCTTGCCGGCGTCCTTGGTGGCTTGCCGCTGGCTGTCGTTGAAGTAGGCCGGCACCGTGATGACCGCCTGGGTCACCTTCTCGCCGAGGTACGCCTCGGCGGCCTCTTTCAGCTTCCGGAGGATCATGGCGGAGATTTCCGGGGGCGAGTACTGCTTGCCGCGGATCTCGACCCGGGCGTCGCCGTTCCCCGCCTTCACCACCTTGTAGGGAGCGAGCTTGATCTCCTGGAGCACCTCGTCGTAGCGGCGCCCCATGAAGCGCTTGATCGAGAACACGGTGTTCTCCGGGTTGGTGATCGCCTGTCGTTTGGCGACCTGCCCGACTGGAATCTCGCCGTCCTTCGTGAAGCCGACGACGGAGGGCGTGAGACGGCTACCCTCCTGGTTCGCGATCACCGTCGGGTTGCCGCCCTCGACGACCGATACGACCGAGTTCGTCGTCCCGAGGTCGATTCCGATCACCTTCGCCATGTCCTGTTCTCCCCCGTGTTGATCGGGGCGGAGCCAGCGCGTCGGCCGGCTCCGCCCCGGAATGCTCGACTCCCTCACAGGATGTCGATCTTGATTGCCTTGGGCTTGACCTCTTCGGCCTTCGGGAGCCTCACCTCGAGCACTCCGTCGCGATAGGTCGCCTTCACCTTGTCCGCCTGTACGGGCATCGGCAGCTGGACCGTACGCTCGAACTTCCCGTATACCCGCTCGATGTAGCGGTAGCTCTCGTCGTTGAGCTCCCGATCGAAGGTGCGCTCGCCCTTGACGGTCAGCAGGTCACCGGTGATCGAGAGCGAGATGTTGTCCTCGCGCACGCCGGGGATCTCGAAGCTCAGCACCAGATCGTCCGTGGTCTCGTACACGTCGACGACCGGCATCCACACGCGCGCACCACGCGTCCCCTCGACGGCCGACGGACGGCCGAGGACACCGTCGAAGAGGCGGTTCACTTCGCTCTGGATGTCGTTCAGACCCCGAAACGGCTCCCAGCGCTCCACGCTCCCGAATGGACGCCAACGCTCGATTCTCATGGACGGTACCCCCTTCTGTCTCTCTTGGCCGGGCTCCAGGCCGGCATTGATTTGAGTACATTCGTCATATATCAGATGAGTGTCGACATGTCAAACCAGCCTAATGGCTTCTTGGGCGAGATTTTGGTCAATGCTAGTGTTACGGCATGAGGCTTGGCTGCGCGGGCTGTTTAACCTTCTTACTGCTGGCAGCAGCCGCTGCGGGCGCAGTCTGGACGGGTATCAGAGCATCTGGGGAGCCCGCCCTGACGGTCGACGCCGGAACAGCGGCCGATGGGATGCGCGCCCAGAAGAAGATCCTCGACATCGCCCGGGGCAGAGTCCCGGAAGGCGGTCGGGTCGTCCTCACGGAGGGTGAGATCAACGCCTTCCTCACGCGGCACCTGGCGGACACCGCGGACTTGCCGTTCGGGGGAGTTGCCGTGGGGTTCAGCGGCGACGGGACCGTGGCGTTCAAGGGCCGGGTGCCCATGCGCCGGGCGGTGCCCCTGTTCTCCACGGCGGCCGGCCTGGTGCCCTCGGCGTGGCTCGAGCGTCCGGTCTGGTTCTACGTCGCCGCTCGGCCGCGCGTCGAGTCGCGCGGGCGCCGCCACCATCTCTACTTCGTCGTCGAGCGCTTCGCCGTGGGACGCCAGCCCCTCCCGGCGTCGCTCCTGAAGCTCCTCCTCGACCCCGTGGCGCTGCGAGCGCTGGCGTGGCCAATTCCGGACGGTGTCGGTTCGGTCACGATCGAGCCTGGCCAAGTGGCGATCCGACCCGCTTCGTGACGTTCACGTAGCGGAGCTGGAGGTCATAGATGAGCTCCTCGAGAGCTTGCGTCTCGTCCGGTGATCGCCGCCCCTCCGTTTTTTCACGGAGGAGCAGGAGGAGATCGATCACCTCGACGGCCTGGCCGAGGTCGGGATGGCGCTGGCCCGTCACGGGATCGGGGATCTCGCCGAGAGCGACGACTGCGGAGCTGGCGAGCATCATGAAGAGACCGACCAGTGATCGCTCGTCTTCCAGCGGCCCCGGCGACGGCTCGGGACCCGCGTGGGCGACGGGAGTCGTGGGTGGGGGGCCGGGCGAGGCCGGGCGCGGCGGCTCCGGCTCGTCCCGCCGCCGACGGTCGGTGACCTTGAAGCCTTCTTCCGGTTCAGCCGCAGTCACGGGAGCGAGCCTAGCACACTCGGAAACCCTTGCTGTATAATCGGTTAGCCCGTCGGGTACGCACATGACCGAGTCCTCCGGTGTTCTCTTCGAGCAACTCCTAGACTTGATCGCCCGCCTGCGTGGTCCAAACGGCTGTCCCTGGGACCGGGCGCAGACGCGGACGTCGCTCAAGCCCTACCTCATCGAGGAGGCTTACGAAGTGGTCGAGGCAATCGAAGGCGGTGGGGGAGGCCACCTCCGGGAAGAGCTCGGCGACCTGCTCCTCCAGGTGATCTTTCATGCTCGCCTCGGCGAGGAGCTCGGCGAGTTCAGGATGTCGGAC
>MGCE01000097.1:5700-14794 GCA_001790315.1 Candidatus Rokubacteria bacterium RIFCSPLOWO2_02_FULL_72_37
GGCGAGGAGCTCGGCGAGTTCAGGATGTCGGACGTGCTCAGGCGCCTGATCGACAAGATGATCAGCCGGCATCCGCACGTGTTCGGCGACGCTTCCGCCGCGACGCCGCGCGAGGTGGCCGCGCAGTGGGAGGCCCTGAAGCAGCGAGAGGTCGAGGGTCGGCGGAGGTCGGTCATCGACGGCGTGCCGCGCGCGCTCCCCTCGCTGCTGCGCGCCCAGCGGCTCCAGGCGAAGGCGGCGCAGGTGCACTTCGACTGGCCGGATGCGCGCTCGGCGTGGGAAAAGGTCGAAGAGGAGATGCGCGAGACGGCCGCCGCGCTCGCCAGCGGTGACGGCGCGCGTGTGCGAGAAGAGCTCGGCGACGTCCTGTTCTCACTCGTGAACGTCGCTCGGTTGTCGGACATCGATGCCGAGGACGTGCTCCAGGGCGCGATCGAGAAGTTTCGGCGTCGGTTCGCCGAGATGGAGGCGGATCTGATCGCCCGCGGCAAGACCCTCGGCGAGGTGCCGCCAGACGAGTTCGAACGCTCGTGGGAAGCCGCGAAGGCTCACGAGCACAAACGGGAGCCATGAAGCTCAAGATTGGACCGGCGACGATTTCCATCGAACGCGGCGACATCACCGACCGGGACGTCGACGCGATCGTCAATGCGGCGAACTCGACGCTCGCCATGGGCACAGGGGTGGCCGGCGCCATCAAGCGCAAGGGCGGCGTCATCATCGAAGAGGAAGCCATGCGGCAGGGGCCGGTCGAGGTCGGCGAAGCCGTCCTGACCACCGGCGGAAACCTCCCCGCCACCCACGTGATCCATGCCGCCGTCATGGGACCGGACCTCAAGACCGACGGCGACAAGATCGCGACCACGACCCGCGCCGTCCTGGCCCTCGCCATGAAGCACCGGATCACGTCGATCGCGCTGCCGGCGCTGGGAACCGGTGTCGGCCGCGTGCCCGGGGCCGTCTCGGCGGAAGCCATGCTCGGGGCGCTGCTCGAGCACCTCCGTGCCGGCGGGTCCACCCTCAAGCGCGCGGTCTTCGTGCTCTACCAGGACGACGCCTACAAAGCCTTTATCGATACGCTGAAGCGGCTCGGTGGAGTACAGTAAAGGGTCAGCATGGCCCAGGTGAAGCTCGGGCAACCCGTCAATCGACGGCTCGGGGATCTCCTTGTCGCCGACGGCCTCATCACGCCCGAACAGCTCACCAAGGCGTTGACGGAGCAGAAGGGCTCGACCGAGAAGCTCGGCTCCATCCTCACGAAGCTCGGCTTTATCAACGAAGAGCAGCTCATCGGCTTCCTCTCGCGCCAGTACGGCGTGCCGTCGATCACGCTCTCGCAGCTCGAGATCGATCCCGACGTGCTGAAGCTCGTTCCCCCGACGATCGCGAAGAAGTACGAGGTGCTCCCGGTGCGGCGGATGGGGAACTCGCTGGCTCTCGCGATGGCCGACCCGACGAACGTGTTCGCCCTCGACGATATCTCCTTCATGACGAACCTCCAGGTGCTTCCGCTCGTCGCCTCGCAGACGGCGATCAAGAAGGCGATCGACCGCAACTACGAGTCGAAAACGGAGGCGATCACCAGTTTCATGCAGGACATGTCGTCGGACCTCACGAACGTCGAGGTCCTCGAGGGCGACGACGAGACGGGCGCCAAGGTCGACATCTTCGAGTTGAAGGAGTCGGCCGACGAGGCGCCGGTCGTCAAGCTCGTCAACATGGTGCTCGTGGACGCGATCCAGAAGGGCGCGTCCGACATCCATTTCGAGTCGTACGAGAAGGTGTTCCGCGTCAGGTTCCGGATCGACGGCGTGCTCCACGAGATGCTCTCGCCGCCCAAGCGGCTCGAGTCCGCCATCCTGTCGCGCCTCAAGATCATGTCGAGCCTCGACATCGCCGAGCGCCGGCTGCCGCAGGACGGCCGCATCAAGCTCCGCTACAGCAACCGCGAGATCGACTTCCGCGTGTCGACGCTGCCGACGATCTTTGGCGAGAAGGCGGTCCTCCGGATCCTCGACAAGGACGCGCTGCGGCTCGATCTCACCCAGCTCGGCTTCGACAGGTGGAGCCTGGATAAGTTCAACGCCGCGATCCACCAGCCGTACGGCATGGTCCTGATCACCGGCCCCACGGGCTCGGGCAAGACCACGACGCTCTACTCCGCGATCCACACGATCAACTCCTCCGATGTGAACATCATGACCGCCGAGGACCCGGTCGAGTACAACCTGAAAGGCGTCAACCAGGTCCAGATCAACGAGGGCGTCGGGCGCACGTTCTCCGCCGCCCTCCGCTCCTTCCTCCGGCAGGACCCGGACGTCATCCTCGTCGGCGAGACGCGCGACCTCGAGACCGCGCAGATCTCGATCCGCGCGGCCCTCACCGGCCATCTCGTCTTCACGACGCTGCATACCAACGACTGCCCCTCGACCGTGGCACGACTCCTCGACATGGGCATTCCGCCCTTCCTGGTCGCCTCGTCACTGCTGCTCATCCTCGCGCAGCGCCTCGGACGCAAGGTCTGCGCGCAGTGCAAGGAGCCGTACGAGGTCGACGAGGCCAGCCTGGTCCCCTACGGACACACTTCCACCGGGGCCGGGAAGATCAGGCTCTACAAGGGCAAGGGCTGCCCGACCTGCAACTTCACCGGAATGAAGGGGCGCGTCGCGATCTATGAGATCATGCCCATCACCGAGGAGCTGCGCGACGCGATCCTCAAGGGCGCGCAGACGGCGGAGCTCAGGACGATCGCGGAGTCGCAGGGCATGAAGACGCTCCGGCAGGCGGGGCTCATGAAGGTCATCGACGGGACCACGACGATCGAGGAGATCCTCAGGGTCACCCTGTCCTGACCCGGTCCGTTGCCAACGAGGAGGGCGCATGGCCGTCAACATGGCCGATCTGCTCCAGATGATGGTGGACCGTGGGGCCTCCGACCTCCACATCACGAGTGGCACGTATCCGCAGCTCCGGATCAACGGCCGCCTCACGCAGCTCACGCAATACGACGTCCTGGCCCCCCAGGACACGCAGCGACTCGCGTACAGCGTGCTCAACGAGGCGCAAAAGCAGAAGTACGAGGAGGAGAACGAGCTCGACCTCTCGTTCGGCATCCAGGGACTGGCGCGGTTCCGCTGCAACGTGTACCGGCAACGCGGGGCCGTCGCGGCCGCCATCCGCATCATCCCGTACAAGATCCGCTCGTTCGACGAGCTCGGACTGCCCCCGATCGTGCAGCAGCTGGCCGAGCGGCCCAAGGGGCTCATCCTCGTGACGGGGCCGACCGGCTCGGGAAAGTCGACCACGCTCGCCGCGATGATCGACAAGATCAACAACGAGCGTCACGAGCACATCATGACGATCGAGGATCCGATCGAGTTCGTCCATCCGCACAAATCGTGCCTGGTGAATCAGCGCGAGGTGTTCGCGGACACGCTCTCGTTCGCCAGGGCCTTGAAATCGATCCTCCGCCAGGACCCGGACGTCGTGCTGGTCGGCGAGATGCGCGACCTGGAGACCATCGCGGCGGCGCTGACGATCGCGGAAACCGGGCATCTCACCTTCGGCACGCTGCACACGAATTCCTGCGCCCAGACCATGAATCGCATCATCGACGTGTTCCCGACCACGCAGCAGGCGCAGGTCAGGGCGCAGCTCGCCCTCGTGATCGAGGGGGTGCTCTCCCAAACGCTGGTGCCCAAGATCGGCGGCGGTCGCGCCATGGCGCTGGAGATCATGGTCGCGACGCCCGCGATCAGGAACCTGATCCGCGAGGAGAAGATCCACCAAGTCTACTCGGCGATCGCGACCGGGCAGAAGTTCGGTATGCAGACGATGAACCAGTCGCTCGCGGACCTCGTCAAGCGCAAGTTCATCACGCGCGAGGACGCGTTCAACCGCTCGACCCTTCCCGAGGAGTTGCAGCAGCTCCTTTCTCACGAGGGTCCGGCCCTGGCCCCCGCAACGGCCGGCGCGTCACCGTTTGCCAGGCGTTAGGAGGCGACCATGGCGGTTTTTGCGTATCGCGGCCGGTCGACGTCGGGAACCGTCTCCGGCGAAATCGAGGCTGACAGTCGGCCCGCAGCCGTCGCCCAGCTGCGCGCGCGAGGCATCGTCGCCACCGCCGTCCAGGAGCGTCAGGCGAGGGCGGCGGCCGTCAAGAAGATCAGCGGCAAGGTCAGGGATAAGGATCTGGCGATCTACACGCGCCAGTTCTCCACGATGGTGGATGCCGGCCTGCCGATCGCGCAGTGCCTGGCCATTCTCTCCGAGCAAGGGGAATCCAAGGCGCTCCGGGACGTCACGGGCAAGATCGCCCGTGAGGTCGAGGGGGGCGCGACGCTCGCGGAGTCGTTTCGCAAGTATCCGAAGGTCTTCAACGATCTCTTCACGAACATGCTCCAGGTCGGCGAGTCGGGCGGCGTGCTCGACGTCGTCCTCCAGCGCCTGTCCGGGTACATCGAAAAAGCCGCCAAGCTCAAGGCCAAGGTGAAGGGCGCGATGGTGTACCCGGTCACGATCATGGGCGTGGCCGCGCTCGTCATCGTCTTCATGATGATCTTCGTCATCCCGACGTTCGCGAAGATGTTCGAGGGGCTGGGTGCGGACCTGCCGTTGCCGACGAAAATCGTCATGGTCCTGTCCGGGTTCACGCAGAAGTACATCCTCTTCATCATCGTCGGCATCGCCGCGATCATCTATGCCATCAAGCGCTACTACAATACCGACCAGGGCAGCAAGGCCATCGACGCCTTCCTGCTGAAAGTGCCCGTGATCGGCATGCTCATTCGCAAGGTCGCGGTCGCGCGCTTCACGCGCACGCTCGGCACGCTGATCTCGTCGGGTGTGCCCATCCTCGAGGGGCTCCTCATCACTGCGCGGTCCGCGGGCAACCGCGTGGTCGAGCGCGAGGTGATGCAGGCGCGCAACGCCGTGACCGCCGGGCGGACACTCTCCGAGCCCCTCCGCGGCAGCACCGTGTTCCCGCCGATGGTCGTGCACATGATCAACGTGGGCGAGAATACCGGCGCCCTCGACCAGATGCTGAGCAAGATCGCCGACTTCTACGACGACGAGGTCGATACGGCGGTGGGCGCGCTCACGTCGCTCCTGGAGCCCATCATGATCGTGTTCCTGGGCGTCGTGGTCGGCGGGCTCGTCGTCGCCATGTACCTGCCGATCTTCAAGCTGGTTACGATAATGAAGTAGTAGTGAAGCCGTTCAACGTCCACGGTCTCCTGCGGGGCTTCGCGTGGGCGAAGCTCGGGTTCGCGGCGCTGCTCGTCGCGCTGGGACCGCTCACGTCGTCCGGTCTCATACCGGACGAGATGCGGATCCTGGCGCTGGCCCTCCTGGTGGCGGTCGGCTCCTCGGTCGCACTGCTCGTTCTCGAACCGCTGGCGCAGCCGGGCCGCGTCGCGTGGCTCATCTGTCTCCTCGACGCGGCGCTCATCACGGCTGTCGTCGCCGCCACCGGAGGAGCCAGCTCCATCTTCGCGTTCCTCTACGTGTTGCTCGTGACCGGCGCCTGCGTCCTGTTGTCGCGGACCGGGGGCCTGGCCATCGCGGCGGTGTCCTGTGTCCTCTACACGGGCGTCGTCCTCGGGCGCACCGTGTTCCCGGTGAGCGTCTTCTTCGACGCGCCCCAGGAGACGACGGCGCTCGAGCTGCTGACGATCTTCCTCAACGCGGGGACCTTCCTCACCGTCGCGATCGTGGCCGGCGGCCTGGCGGAGCAGTTCCGGTCCACCCGCGCCCAGCTCGAGACCCAGCGCCGCGACCTCCTCGACCTCCAGGCCTTCAAGGATCTCGTCTTCCAGTCCGTCGGCACCGGGCTCATCGCGCTCGACCGTGGTCACCGCATCACCGCGTTCAACGGGGCCGCCGAGGAGATGGTCGGCGTCCACGCCGAGCACGTCATCGCGAGCCCGTGGACGGCCGTGTTCGGTGACTTCGCGGACCTCGACGAGATCGCCGCGGCGATCGATGCGCGCCCGCGGGCGGTCGTGCAGCGCGAGACGACGCTGCGGCGCTCCGACGGCGGGAACGGCGCGGTGCGCATGACATTCTCCGCCCTCCGCTCCGGTGACGGCGAGCGCGTCGGCTTGATCGCGGCGTGCGAAGACCTGTCCACGATCCGCGCGATGGAGGAGCGGATGCGGCAGGCGGATCGTCTGGCGACGCTCGGCCGGATGGCGGCGAACATCGCGCACGAGGTGCGCAACCCGCTGGCGTCGCTCACCGGAGCCATCGAGGTGCTGGTGAGTCCCTCCACCGACGGCGACGCCCGCGACCGTCTCTCGCAGATCGTCCTCCGCGAGTCGGAGCGGCTCAACGAGATCATCAAGAACTTCCTCGAGTACGCGCGGCCGGCGCCGCTCGTCCTGCAGACCGCCGACGTCGCAGGCATCGCCGAGGAGGTCCTGGTGCTCCTGGGCCACCGGGCGCTCCCCGAGGGCCTCAAGATCGTGCGCGAGTTCACTCCGCCGCTGCCGTGGCGAGTCGATCCCCAGCAGTTCCGCCAGGTCCTCTGGAATCTCTGTCTCAATGCCGTCGAGGCGATGCCCGAAGGCGGCGAGCTCCGCCTCGGTACGACGGCGCGGGGCCGGTCGCTCGAGGTCTGGGTCGCCGATACCGGGGAGGGCCTGTCCGCGACCGACCTCGCGCACATCTTCGAGCCCTTCTATTCGACCAAGCCCGGGGGCACCGGTCTCGGGCTGGCGCTCGTGCACCGGATCGTCCGCGACCACGGCGGGCTCACCGACGTGCGCAGCGCGCCGGGCCTCGGTACCACCTTCACGCTCTCCTTGCCCGCGACCGATGGCTGACGCCCGCGTCCTGGTCGTCGACGACGAGCGCAGCATGCGCGAGCTCCTCGCGATCATGCTGCGGCAGGCCGGCCACCAGGTGACGCTGGCCGACGGGGGTGAGCAGGCGCTCGAGGCCCTGCGGGGCGGCTCGTTCGACCTCGTCATCACCGACCTCCGCATGCGACGGGTGGACGGCCTCGCGGTCCTCCGCGCGACGAAGGAGCTGTCCCCGCACACGGTGGTGCTCGTCGTCACCGCCTTCGCGTCCACGGAGACGGCGGTCGAGGCGATGAAGCTCGGCGCCTACGACTACGTCACCAAGCCGTTCAAGACGGACGAGATCAAGCTGACGATCGCGAACGCGCTCGAGCGCAAACGTCTCCAGGACGAGAACGTCGCGCTCAAGCGGCAGCTCCGCCGGGAGCGCGGCTTCGCCAATTTCATCGGCAAGAGCCCCAGGATGGTCGAGGTCTTCGAGACCATCCGGAAGACCGCCGACAGTCTCTCGACCGTCCTCGTCACCGGCGAGAGCGGGACGGGCAAGGAGCTGGTCGCCCAGGCCATCCACCAGGAGAGCCCGCGGCGCACCGGCCCCTTCGTCTCGGTGAACTGTGGCGCGATCCCGGAGACTCTGATGGAGTCCGAGCTCTTCGGCCACCTGAAGGGGGCGTTCACCGGCGCGGTGGCCACCACCACGGGCCTGTTCTCCGCGGCCGACGGCGGCAGCCTCTTTCTCGACGAGATCACCGAGGTTCCCCAGTCGGTGCAGGTGAAGCTCCTCCGCGCGATCCAGGAGCGTGAGATCCGCCGCGTCGGCGACACGCGCGACACCAGGGTCGACGTGCGCCTGATCGCGGCCTCGAACCGCGACGTCGCCAAGGCGGTGGCCGAGGGCTCGCTTCGCGAGGACCTCTTCTACCGGCTGAACGTCATCCCGATCCATCTGCCGCCGCTTCGCGAGCGTCGCGAGGACATCCCGCCGCTCGTCGCCCACTTCATCCAGAAGATCTCCGCCGAGCTCGGCAAGAGCGTCCGGGGGGTGACGCCCGAGGCCCTCGCCATCCTCGAGCAGCACCGGTGGCCCGGGAACATCCGCGAGCTCGAGAACGTCATCGAGCGCGCGCTCGTGCTCGGCAGCGGTGAGATGCTGGAAGCCGGAGCGTTGCCCCCGGACCTGCAGCGGCCCCACGACGGGCCGGACGTCCCGCTGGAGATTCCCCCGGACGGTCTGGACCTCGAGACGACGCTCGACCGGATCGAGCACCGCTACATCCAGATGGCGCTGACGCGCACGGGAGGGGTGCAGACGCGTGCGGCCGAGCTCCTTCGCGTGAGCTTCCGACAGTTCCGTTACAAGCTCCAGAAGCACATCGCCCGGGCCGGGCCGCGCTGACGTTTCTCGTCACCGACGCTTACCGTCCGCGTCACGTTCCGGAGCATCCGGAATCGGGTGGGAGAGCGAAAAGCGGCATCGCGACGCCGGGTTCCGCATCGTCTCCGCTCCCGGCATCGCTCCTGCAATACGCCCAAGTCGATGAGCAAAGCGACGTGCACGTGGAGGGTCCGAATGGCACGACGGCTGATGAAGCCCCGTTTCCCCCGGGGGCAGCGCGGGTTCACGCTGATCGAGCTGATGATCGTCGTCGCGATCATCGGCATCCTCGCGGCCATCGCCATCCCGCTGTACGCCAACGTCCAGGCCCGCGCTCGCGTGGCGAAGGCGCAAGCCGATGCGCGCTCGATCGCGGCCGCCGTCTCGCTGTATCAGGCGCACATGTCGACGGTCCCGAGCGCGCTCGGCGACCTGACCGCGGTGGCGACCAACGGCCTGGGCCAGACGGCAGGACCCTTCCTGGCCTCGGTGCCCAGCCCGCCGGCCGGCTGGGCGACGCCGTACTCGTACACACCGAACACCGCCAGTGATATCTGGTCGATCTCCGCGACCGGCGACGGCGCGACCGTCACCCTTCCCTAGCCCCATGACGCCGAGCCCCATGACGCTTTTCGTCAGCGCGCATGCCACGCAGAGTCAGCGAGGATCCGTTCCGGAACTCGCGCTGGCATCGAACCCCGTGAATTCCAAGAGCCCGGCTTCGGGATCACCGGGTGGCACCGAAGCTGCAGTCTCCCACGGCAGGCCACCCCAAACCAGGTGCCGAACGAAAGAAGGAGGGTTAGCTCGATGATCTACTGGTGGAACAAGAAGCGCTGCAAGCTCGGTGATCAGCGTGGCTTCACGCTGATCGAGCTGATGATCGTCGTCGCGATCATCGGCATCCTCGCGG
>MGCE01000098.1:0-5518 GCA_001790315.1 Candidatus Rokubacteria bacterium RIFCSPLOWO2_02_FULL_72_37
CGGATCCGTGGGGCTCTCGGTCGCGCCGTGGCCGCGCATGCTCCAGCTGATCACCCGGTAGCGGTCGCCGAGGGCGCGGTGCTGGCCGTCCCACATGCGTCGCGTGGCCGAGTAGCCGTGGCTCAGCAGCACCGCGCGCCCCCGGCCCGTCACGTCGTAGTCGACCTCGATCCCGTTGAGCCGCGCCGTCGTCATCGCCTCGTTCCTCCCGTCACACGAGCGCCGCGATCGCGTCCGTCACCTCGCGCGTCGTCGCGCGGCCACCGAGGTCGCGCGTCAGCGTCTTGCCCTCCTCCACGACGCGCTCGATCGCCCGGACGACGGCGGTCGCGGCGTCGGCGTGGCCGAGGTGCTCGAGCATCATCGCGCCCGTCCAGATCTGCGCGATCGGGTTCGCGATCCCCTTGCCCGCGATGTCGGGCGCCGAGCCGTGCACCGGCTCGAACATCGACGGGTACTCCTTCTCCGGGTTGATGTTGCCGCCCGGCGCGAGGCCGATGGAGCCGGCGATGGCGGGACCGAGGTCGGAGAGGATGTCGCCGAAGAGGTTCGAGGCGACGACGACGTCGAACCAGTCGGGGTGCTGCACGAAGTGCGCGGTCAGGATGTCGATGTGGTACTGCGCGGTCGTGACGTCGGGGTACTCCTTCGCGATCGCGGCGAAGCGCTCGTCCCAGTACGGCATGCTGTGGATGATCCCGTTCGACTTGGTCGCGGACGTCACGTGCCGGCGCGGCCGCCGCATCGCCCGCTCGAAGGCGTAGCGCATCACGCGGTCGCAGCCCCTCCGCGTGAAGATCGACTGCTGGACGGCCAGCTCCTCGGGCGTGTCGCGGTAGAGCCGGCCGCCGATCTCGGAGTACTCGCCCTCGTTGTTTTCGCGCACGATCAGCATGTCGATGTCGGCGGGGCCGCGGCCGGCGAGCGGCGAGCGGACCCCCCGGAGCAGGCGCACGGGGCGCAGGTTGACGTACTGGTGGAACCCGCGACGGATCGGGATGAGCAGCCCCCAGAGCGACACGTGGTCGGGCACGCCGGGGAAGCCGACGGCGCCGAGAAAGATGGACTCGAAGCGCCGCAGCTGGGCGAGGCCGTCTTCCGGCATCATGCGCCCCGTCTTCGCGTAGCGCTCACAGCTCCAGTCGAACGTCGCCCACTCGAAGTCGAAGCCGAAGCGACGGCCGGCGGCGTCGAGCACCCGCATGCCCTCGGGCACGACCTCCTTGCCGATGCCGTCGCCGGGGATCGCGGCGATCCGGTGTCTCATGGTCTGCCTCCTCAGGCGCCGTTCAGCACGAACCGCTTGAACGCTTCGGCGTGACGGACGCCGCCGCGCTTGCCGTCGCGCTCGGCCCAGCCGGTGAGCAGCGCCTCCACCCACTCGCCCGGGCCGACCTGGCTCGCGTGCGCGCGGAGCGCGGCGATCTTGGTCGCGAGCGTGTCGCCGATGTCCACCCAGGCGTCGGGCGCGGTGGTCGCGGCGAGCAGGACCTCACGCACCCTGTGGGGCGCGAAGCCCTCGTCCAGCAGCTCGGGGAAGATCGCGTTCGTCTCCGCCGACGGAAAGACGGCGTCCAGGGCCGCGCTCGCCGCGGCACGGTGGTCGGGGTGATTCAGGTACTCGCTGCCGAACCAGCGCTGGGTCGGGTCGCCGCAGACGACGACGTCGGGCCGGCGCCTCCGGATGACGCGCGTGAGGTCGCGCCGCAGGTCGAGCGTGGGCTCCAGCACGCCGTCCGGGTAGCCCAGGAACACGACCTCGGCCACGCCCAGGATGCGCGCGGCCTCGCGCGTCTCGCGCTCGCGGACGGGCACGAGGCCGGCGAAGGACGGCGTGTGCGCGTTGGTCCCGGCGCCACCGTTCGTCACCAGGCAGAAGACCACCTCGCGCCCCTCGCGCGCCCACCGGGCGACGCTGCCGCCGATCAGGAACTCGTTGTCGTCGGGGTGCGCGGAGACGCAGAGAATCCGCGTGAACGCCGGTTTCAGCTCGTACGGCCGGGGGCGGGCGCGCGGCACGGGCGCGTGCGTCAGCCGCGGCCGAGCGCCGCGGCCGTCTCGTCGAGCGCCCGGCGAAAGCGCCGGAGCAGCTCGGCCGTCTCGTCCTCGGAGATCACGAGTGGCGGGCAGAGCGCGACCGTGTCCTGCAGCGACCGCACGATGAGCCCGTTGGCCTCGGCGCGCTTGACGAAGAGCGTGCCCGCGGAGCCCGGGGGATCGAACGCGCCCCGGGTGCGCGTGTCGGACACCAGCTCGACGCCCGCCAGCAGACCCACACCCCGCACCTCGCCGACGAGCGGGTGACCGGCGAGCGCGCGGAGCCCGTCGAGCAGGCGCGGCGAGACGCGCCCCACGTGGGCGAGCAGGTCGCGCTCCGCGAAGATGTCGAGCACCTCGAGCGCGACGGCGCACGACGTCGGATGCCCCGTGTACGTGTAGCCGTGGGCGAACACACCGAGCTTCTCGCTCTGGCGGACGCACGCCCGGTAGATCTCGTCGGAGACGAGTGTGGCCGAGAGCGGAAGGTATCCCGAGGTGAGCGCCTTCGCCATCGTCATGATGTCCGGCCGGAGCCCGAACGTCTCCGTGCCGAACATGCGGCCGGTGCGGCCGAATCCGCAGATGACCTCGTCGGCGATCAGGAGCACGTCGTGCTTCCTGAGCACCGGCTGGATCTTCTCGAAGTACGTGCGCGGCGGGACGAGCACGCCGCCCGCGCCCATGACGGGCTCGGCGATGAACGCGGCGACCGTGTCCGGGTCCTCGCGCTGGATCTGCGCCTCGAGGCTCTCGGCGAGGCGCGTCGCGAAGTCCTCCTCGCTCTCGCCGGGCCGCGCGTAGCGATAGGGGTACGGGCAGTCGGCGTGGCGCACCTGCGGGATCGGCAGGTCGAAGTCGCGGTGGGCGATCGTCAGGCCGGTCAGGCTCGCCGCGCCGAGCGTCACCCCGTGGTAGGCGCGCAGACGCGAGAGGATCTTCTTCTTCCGGGGGCGGTCGAGCGCGTTGTTGTAGTACCAGACCAGCTTGATCGCGCTCTCGTTGGCCTCCGAGCCCGAGTTGCTGAAGAACACCTTCGACATCGGCACGGGCACCAGGCCGATCAGCCGCTCGGCCAGGCGGATCGCCGTGTCGTTGGCCTTGCCACCGAACTGGTGGTAGTAGGGCAGCCGCCGCATCTGGCGCGCGGCCGCCTCGACGAGGCGCTCCTCGCCGAAGCCGAGCGCGGTGCACCAGAGCCCCGCCAGCCCCTCGAGGTACTCGCGTCCCGACTCGTCGTACACGTACACGCCCTTGCCGCGCGTGATGACGAGCGGCCCTTCCGTCTCGTGCCGGCCGAGGTTGGTGAACGGGTGGAGCTGGTAGGCGACGTCGCGGCTCTGGATCGTCCTGGCGTCCATGCGCGGAAGGATCGCACGTCCCGCGCGACGGCGCCAGCCGATCCGCGGTAGCATCGTCCCGTGCGCGTCCTGCTCGTCTACTGGAACCCGTCGCGCGAGCTCCTGCCGGCGCCCCCCATCGGCCTCGCCTACGTGGCGGGCGCGACGCGCCGGGCGGGCCACGACGTCGCCTTCGTCGATCTCCTCGGCAGCCGCCGCCCGCTGGAGGATCTCCGCGGGCATCTCGCCGCCCGCGCGCCCGACGTCGTCGGACTCTCGATCCGCAACATCGACAACGTCGTGCGCCAGCGCGCGGCCTGGCACCTCGAGGACGCCGGCCGCCTGGCCGCGGTCGTCCGCGAGGCGAGCGATGCCCGCGTGGTCCTGGGCGGCCCCGCCGTCTCCATCCTCGGCGCGCGGGTGCTCGCGCACGTCGACGGCGACTTCGCCGTCGTGGGCGAAGGCGAGGCGACCTTCCCGCGCCTGCTGGCCGCGCTCGAGTCCGGGGCATCCGTCGGAAAGATCCCCGGTGTCATCAGCCGCATCCACGACGGCGCCCCCGCGGAGCCCGCGCGCCTGCCGCGCTTCGGGGCCTCGGGGCTCGAGGACTGGATCGACTGGCGCGCCTACGCCCGCGCCGGCGCGACGTGGCCGATCCAGACGAAGCGCGGGTGCGGGCTCGCGTGCAGCTACTGCGCCTATCCCGCCGTGGAGGGGCGCGCCGCGCGGCGGCGAGCGCCCACCGACGTCGCCGACGAGATCGAGCGCGTGAGCGCGCGGATCGGCCCGCGCGCCTTCGAGTTCGTCGACTCGACCTTCAACGTGCCGCCGCTGCACGCCGAGGCGGTGTGCGCGGAGATCACGCGGCGCCGCTTGCGCGTGAACCTGACCGCGATGGGCGTCAACCCGCTCGGCGCCTCCGCGCGGCTGTTCGGCGGAATGCGCCGGGCCGGCTTCAACTCGATGATGATCACGCCGGAGGCGGCCAGCGACACGATGCTGCGGAGCCTGCGCAAGGGCTTCGGCGCCGAGGACGTCCGGCGCACCGCGCGCCTGGCCCGCGACTCGGGCCTGGCGAGCATGTGGTTCTTCATGCTCGGCGGCCCGGGCGAGACGCGCCAGACCGTCGAGGAGACGCTGTCCTTCGTCGAGCGTCACCTCGACTGGCCGGGCTGCGTCGCCATCTTCATGACGGGGATCCGCGTGCTGCCGGGCACGGCGCTGGCCCGCGAGGCCGCGGGCACGGGCGGGCTCCCTGCCGAGCGGGACCTGGCCGAGCCCACATTCTATCTCTCGCCGGAGGTGGACGAGGACTGGATGCTCGGCCGGATCAACCAGGCGATGCGGCGCTGCCCCGCCATCGTGCACGCCGCGGAGGAGGGCATGTCGACCTACGAGCGCATCGTGGACCGCGGGCTGGCGCTCGCCGGCGTCGCCCCGCCCTACTGGCGGTTCCTGCCGCTGCTCCTGCGCGTGCCGCCCGTGCCGGCGCTCCGGCGGCGCCGGCCGCCGCTCGGGCGCCCGGCGGTATCGTGAGCGACGTGAGCGATCGATCGGCGCGCACGCGCACCCACACGTGGTATCCGGCGGCGCCCGACTGGGAGGCCATGAAGCGTCTCTCGGGCGTCGAGTACCTCCGCCGGGCGTTCGCCGACGAGCGGACGCGGCCGCCCATCGCGAGCCTGCTGGGCATGCGCGCGGTCGCGTTCGAGCCGGGCCGCGCCGTCTTCGAGGCCGAGCCCGCGGAATTCCACTACAACCCGATCGGCACCGTGCACGGCGGCTTCGCCGCCACGCTCCTCGATTCCGCGATGGCCTGCGCGGTGCACGCTGCGTGCAAGCCCGGGCAGGCGTACACGACGGTCGAGATCAAGGTGAACTACGTGCGCCCGATCACGGCGGACACCGGCACGGTGACCTGCGAGGGCCGGACGATCTCGCTGGGCTCGCGCATCGCGACCGCGGAGGCCCGCATCACCGACCCGCAGGGCCGGCTGCTCGCCCACGCCACGGCCACGTGCCTGCTGATCCCGCTGGAGCGGCCGGGGTGAACGACAGGGAGCGGACCCTCCGCGAGAGCCTGGCGGACTGGCGCGACCAGCCGGGGCCAGCGCGGCTTCGCCGCCTCCTACGCGCTCGTG
>MGCE01000098.1:5529-5651 GCA_001790315.1 Candidatus Rokubacteria bacterium RIFCSPLOWO2_02_FULL_72_37
CGTCTACCTCTCCACGCTGATCCTCTGGGGGAGCGGAGTCATGGCCACGCCCCGGCGAGCTGGCGTATCGGAATCGAGACTTGCGAAGCTGCCGTTTGCTCGCGTACCCTCGCCGTGCCACA
>MGCE01000099.1:0-3093 GCA_001790315.1 Candidatus Rokubacteria bacterium RIFCSPLOWO2_02_FULL_72_37
CAACTTCTTCGACGCCGGCGAGGGCGGCTGCCAGGAGACGACGTCGGCGATGGGCGCCGACTACCCGTTCGGGATCTGGGGCAACACCTACGACGCCTTCTACTGGCCCGACGCGCCGCCGGCGCACAAGGCGTTCATCGCGCGCCTCTCCAAGTTCCTGAAGACCGAGTACCCCTCGTCGTGGTCGATCCAGGGGTACATCGGCATGCAGTTCCTCGCCGAGGCGATCAAGAAGGCCGGGAGCACGAAATCCGACGCGGTCGCGAAGGCGCTCCTCGGCCTCTCGGTCGACACGCCCGCGGGCAAGCTCACGATCCGTGAGAAGGACCACCAGGCCAACCGCGGCCAGCTCTACGGCAAGACCACGAGGGATCCGAAGTATCCGTTCGCGATCCTGAAACCCGTCACGTACGTGGACCCCACGCGGTTCATGGACTAGCCGCGTCCGGCGGCGCGGGGGCGTCGGGCGCCCCGCGCCGCCATCCTTTCTTACGTGCCGGCTCCCTCGTTCCTCTTCGCGCAGGCGCTGAGCGGGCTCACCGCGGCGATGTTCCTGTTCCTCGTCGCGTCGGGGCTGTCGCTGATCTTCGGCGTGCTGCGCGTGCTCAACTTCGCCCACGGCTCCTTCTACATGGTCGGCGCGTACCTCGCGTGGCAGATCGTGCACTGGTTCGGGCGGGACCCGGCCAGCTTCTGGTGGGCCGCGGTCGGCGCGGCCGTCGGCGTCGCCCTGCTCGGCGGCGTCGTCGAGCGCGTCCTGCTGCGTCACCTCTACGGCAAGGAGGAGCTCTACCAGCTCCTCTTCACCTACGCGCTCGTGCTCATTCTGTCCGATGCCGCGAAGGTCCTCTGGGGCACCGGGCAGCTCTCCGTGTCGCGGCCGCCGGGGATCGCCGGCGCCTTCCGCTTCCTCGACACGACCATCCCCTACTACAACCTCTTCATCCTGCTGCTCGGGCCGGCGATCGCGCTCGGCTTCTGGCTCATGCTCGGCCGGACGCGGACCGGCCGCTTCATCCGCGCGGCGGCGCTCGACCGCGAGATGCTCGGCGCGCTCGGCGTGAACGTGAGCCGCCTCTACACCGGCGTCTTCGTCCTCGGCTCGTTCCTGGCCGGGCTCGGCGGTGCGCTGGTGACGCCCGTGAAGGCGATCGTGCCAGGCATGGACGTCGAGATCATCGTCGAGGCCTTCATCGTCGTCGTGATCGGCGGGCTCGGCTCCTTCTGGGGCACATTCCTCGGGGCGGTCATCTACGGCCAGGTGCTGTCCTTCGGGATTCTGGTCTTCCCGCGCTTCTCGATCTTCTCGGTCTTCGCCCTCATGGCCGTCGTCCTCATCATCCGTCCCTGGGGCCTGCTCGGCCGCCCGCTCAAGACATGAGCGCGCTCCGCCGCCTCCCGTGGGGCCTCCTCGGCGTGCTCGCCGCGCTCTCCGTGCCCCTCCTCGGCTCGCGCTTCTACACCTTCGTCGCCACCGACGTCGCGATCATGGCGCTGTTCGCGGTGAGCCTGAACCTCCTGCTCGGCTACACCGGCCTCGTCTCGTTCGGCCACGCCGCCTACTTCGGCGTGGGCGCCTACACTACGGGCCTGCTCATGAAAATGGCCGGCGTCGGGTTCACGCTCGCGTTCCCGGCCGCCGGCCTGCTCGCGGGCCTCTTCGCGCTGGTCTTCGGGTTCTTCTGCGTACGCGTGACCAAGATCTACTTCGCGATGCTGACCCTCGCGTTCGCCCAGATCGTCTGGGCGATCTGCTTCAAGTGGAACGACGTCACCGGCGGCGACCAGGGCATGCCGGAGATCCCCTACCCGGACCTCGCGTGGATGGAGCGGCTGCCGCTCGTCGGCGACCTCCAGACGAGCGACCACTTCTACCTGCTCACGGTCGTGCTGGTGGGCGTGTGCTTCTGGCTCCTGCGGCGCATCGTCGGCTCGCCGTTCGGCCGCATCCTCACGACGATCCGGGAGAATCCCGAGCGCGCAGAGTTCATCGGCGTCCACGTCGGGCGCTGGGAACTGATCGCCTTCGTCCTCTCGGGGGCGTTCGCGGGTCTCGCGGGCGGGCTCTTCGGGATCTTCAACCGGGGTGTGTTCGCCGACTTCGTCTACTGGACGAAGTCCTCCGAGGTCCTGATCATGGCGATCCTCGGCGGTATGGGCTACTTCTACGGCCCCGCCGTCGGCGCGCTCGTGCTGCTCGTGCTGAACCAGCAGATCACCTCCTACACCGAGTACTGGCCGCTCGTGCTCGGCTCGATCCTGATCGTGCTCCTGTTCGCGTTCCCCGGCGGCATCGTCGGCGCCCTCGACGCCGGGCGCCGGCGCCTCGCGAGGCTCCGGCGTGCTTGAGGTCCGCGGCGTCCAGAAGGCGTTCGACGGCTTCCAGGCCGTCGCGGGCGTCAGCCTCAGCGTCGCGCGGGGCGAGATCGCCGCGATCATCGGGCCGAACGGCGCCGGCAAGACCACGCTCTTCAACCTGGTCACGGGCCACATCCGGCCCGACGCCGGCTCGGTGCTCCTCGAGGGCCGGAACATCACGGGCCTGCCGCCCCACCAGGTGTGCCGCCGCGGGATGGGCCGCTCGTTCCAGCGCACGAACATCTTCCCGCGGCTCAGCGTGTTCCAGAACGTGCAGGCCGCGTTCATCTCGCACCGCGGTCGCGGCCTGGACCTCCTGAGCCGCGTGGATCGGCTCTATCGCGACGAAACGGACGCGCTGCTCGCCTCGCTGGGCCTGCTGGAGCGCGCCGGCGAGATGAGCGGGTTCCTCTCGCACGGCGCCCAGAAGCAGCTCGAGCTCGGCATCGCGCTCGCGAGCGAGCCGAAGCTCCTGCTGCTCGACGAGCCGACGGCCGGTATGTCGGCCGCGGAGACCCACGAGACGATCCGCCTGATCAGCCGGCTCGCGCGCGAGCGCGACCTCACGCTGCTCTTCACCGAGCACGACATGGACGTGGTCTTCTCGATCGCCCAGCGGATCACGGTGCTGCACCAGGGGCACGTGATCGCCGAGGGCGCGCCCGCCGAGGTCCGGAGCGATCCCGAGGTGCGCCGCGTCTACCTGGGGGAGCGGCGGTGAGCGGGGCCGCGCCG
>MGCE01000099.1:3104-4007 GCA_001790315.1 Candidatus Rokubacteria bacterium RIFCSPLOWO2_02_FULL_72_37
GAGGGCGCGCCCGCCGAGGTCCGGAGCGATCCCGAGGTGCGCCGCGTCTACCTGGGGGAGCGGCGGTGAGCGGGGCCGCGCCGGTCCTCGAGGTGCGTGATGTCCACACCGCGTACGGGCTCTCCCGCGTGCTCTTCGGCGTGTCCATCGAGGTCCACGCCGGCGAGTGCGTGTGTCTGCTCGGCCGCAACGGCGTCGGCAAGACGACGACGATGCGCTCGATCATGGGCCTCACGCCGCCGAGCGCCGGGCGCGTGCTGTGGAAGGGCAGCGACATCACCGGCTGGGCCCCGTACCGCGTGGCGCGCGCCGGCCTCGGCTTCGTGCCCGAGGACCGGCGCATCTTCGCCGATCTCACGGTCTGGGAGAACCTCGACGTGGCGGTGCGCGCGGCGCGTGGCGGTGCCGGCGGGTTCAGCATCGAGCGCGTCTTCGACCTGTTCCCGAAGCTCGGCGAGCTGACGGGGCGCCAGGGCGGGTTCCTCTCGGGCGGCGAGCAGCAGATGCTCACCATCGGCCGCACGCTCATGGGGAATCCGGAGCTTCTCCTGCTCGACGAGCCCTCCGAGGGGCTCGCGCCGATCGTCGTGGATCACCTCCGCGACCAGATCGCGCGCCTCAAGGGCGACGGGCTCACGATCCTCCTCGCGGAGCAGAACGTGGAGTTCTCGCTGGCGCTGGCCGACCGGGTCTACGTCCTCGAGAAGGGCGCGATCCGCTTCAGCGGCCCGGCCGCGCGCCTGCGCGCCGACGAAGCGCTCCGCCACGAGTTGCTCGCGCTCTGACCCGCATTATTCACGAACGGTCCTCGCGCGTGGCGGGCGGGTGGCGCAGGGTGCGCCTCGGGCGGGGTCGCTCGACCACGCGGCACGCGTGCGCTGCCCCTGTGCGGCTGGGCTCCAT
>MGCE01000099.1:4023-6732 GCA_001790315.1 Candidatus Rokubacteria bacterium RIFCSPLOWO2_02_FULL_72_37
GATGCTCCAGCGCACCGCGCCGCCCGGCGCCGCGCGCCTGCTCGGTCCGTCGCAGCTCGGCCCGGCGGATCTTGCCCGAGATGGTCTTGGGCAGGTCGGCGAACTCCAACCGGCGGATGCGCTTGTACGGCGCGAGCCTCGCCCGCGCGAAGGCGAAGATGTCGCGCGCCAGCGCGGCGGTCGGCGCGTGCCCGGCGGCGAGGCTCAGGAAGGCCTTGGGCACGGCCAGGCGCAGCGGATCGGGACTCGGGACGACGGCGGCCTCGGCCACCGCGGGATGCTCGACCAGCACACTTTCCAGCTCGAACGGGCTGATGCGGTAGTCGGAGGCCTTGAACACGTCGTCCGCGCGGCCCACGTAGGTGATGTAGCCGTCGGCGTCGCGCGCCGCGACGTCTCCCGTGTGATAGTGGCCGCCGCGCAGCGCCTCTCCCGTCTTCTCCGCGTCGCCCGCGTAGCCGAGCATCAGACCGAGCGGGCGGCCCGCGAGCTCGAGGCAGACCTCGCCCTCGTCGGCCGGCTCGCCGTCGGGGCTCAGCAGCTCGACGCGCCAGCCGGGCAGCGGCCGCCCCATCGAGCCCGGCTTGACCGGCTGGCCCGGCGAGTTGCCGACGAGCGCGGTGGTCTCGGTCTGGCCGAAGCCGTCCCGGACCGTGAGGCCCCAGGCGCGCCGGACCTGCTCGATGACCTCGGGATTGAGCGGCTCGCCCGCGCTGAGCGTTTCGCGCAGCCCGACGCGATGGGCGGCGAGATCCTCCTGGATGAGCAGGCGCCACACCGTCGGCGGCGCACAGAGCGTGGTCACCCCGTGCCGGACCAGCGCGGCGAGGACCCGCCCGGCGTCGAAGCGCGCGTAGTCGTACACGAAGACCGTGGCGCCGGCATTCCACGGCGCGAACAGGCAGCTCCACGCGTGCTTGGCCCAGCCGGGCGAGCTGATGTTCCAGTGCACGTCGCCCGGGCGGAGCCCGATCCAGTACATGGTGGACAGATGGCCCACCGGGTAGCTCTGCTGCGAGTGCAGGACGAGCTTGGGCTTCGCGGTCGTGCCGGAGGTGAAGTAGAGCAGCAACGGGTCCGTGGCGAGAGTCTCGCCCTCCGGCACGAAGTCCGGCGCGGCGTCGTAGCCCTGCGCGAAGCGCGTCCAGCCGGGGGCGTCACCGCCGACGCAGACGCGCGTGTACCCGCCGGGCAGCGCGTCGAACTTGGGCGCGTGCGGCGCGCCGACCACGACGTGGCGCACCCGCCCGCGCTCGAGGCGGTCGCGCAGATCGTCGGTCGACAGCAGACCGGTGGCGGGGATGACGACGGCGCCGAGCTTGATGGCCGCGAGCATGGTCTCCCACAGCGGCACCTCGTTGCCGAGCATCAGGAGGACGCGGTCGCCGCGCGCCACGCCCAGGGCCCGCAGGAAGTTCGCCACGCGGCTGGAGCGCGCCGCCAGCTCCGCGAACGAGAGCGCCTGCTCACGGCCCCCGTCGTCGACCACCCGCAGGGCCGGACGGTCGTTGCCGCGCGCCATGACGTCGAAGTAGTCGAGCGCCCAGTTGAAGCGCTCGAGCGCCGGCCAGCGGAAGCCCGCGTACGCGGCCTCGTACTCCGCGCGGTGCTCGAGCAGGAAATCGCGCGCCGCGAGGAACGCCCGCGCGTCGGTCATCGCGCGCTCCCGCGCGCCCTCACCGGGCCGCGGCCAGGCGCCGGAGCGCCGCCGGGATCTGCTCCGCGGCGGCCGTGGGGCCGAACGTCGCCGCGACGCCCTTGGCCTCGAGCGCGCGCGCGTCGGCGGCCGTGAGCACGGAGCCGCCCAGCACGACGGGCACGTCGAGCGCGCGCGCGCGCAGGAGATCCAGCAGCTCGTCGACGTAGTAGAGGTACTCCCACGAGTGGCACGAGAGCCCGATCACGTCGACCGCCTCGTCCGCGGCCGCCTTGACGATCGCCGGCGGCAGGTTGAAGCGCCCCAGGTAGACCACCTCCATGCCGGCGTCACGGAGCAGACGGGCGACCGCGATGGCGCCGACCTCGTGCTGGTCGAGGCCCAGCGTCGAGATCAGGACGCGGAGCGGCTTCATACGGGCGCCTCCAGGTGCCCGAGGGGGTCGTACGGGATGCCGTAGCCCATGCGCATGACCCCGGTGATCTCCCCCATCGTCGCGCCGCAGGCGAACGCGGCCACGAGCGGGGTCATCAGGCTCCCGGTCCGGGCTTCGGCCGCTCGCCGCAGCTCCGCCAGCGCGTCGCGCACCCGCCGCCCGTCGCGCGCGCGCCGGAATTCGGCCAGCTCGTCGACGCGCTCGCGGCACGGCTCGAACTTCCGCTCCGCGACGTCGCGGAGCAGCGTGTCGTCCTCCTCCGCCATCCGGTGGACGTTCACGCCGACCACGCCGAGTCGTCCCTCGCGCACCTCCCGGGTGTGGCGCTCCATCGCGTTCTGGAAGAGCACACGGAACCAGCCGCCGTCGCAGAGGGCGCCGGGATCGCCCTTGGCCTCGATGCGCGCCACCAGCTCCACGATCCGCCGCTCGAGCTCGTCGGTGAGCGCCTCGACGTAGTAGGCGCCGCCGAGCGGATCCGCGACCTTCGTCACGCCGGTCTCGACCTGGATCGTCTGCTGCGTGCGGAGGGCGATCAGGTGCGCCTCCGGGCTCGGCGTCCGGAACGCCTCGTCGAAGGCGGAGATCTCGATGGCCTGGACGCCGGCGAGCGCGA
>MGCE01000099.1:6744-14895 GCA_001790315.1 Candidatus Rokubacteria bacterium RIFCSPLOWO2_02_FULL_72_37
GCACGGCGCCGCGCACGATGTTGTTCACGGGCTGCTGCGCGGTGAGCGTGAGCCCCGAGGTGTGGGAGGTGACGGCGACGGCGAGCGACCGCGGATCCCGCGCGCCGAACTCCTCGCGCATCATGCGCGCGAAGATCCGGCGGGTGGCCCGGATCTTCGCGATCTCCTCGAAGACGTCCGTGCGGCAGTTCACGAGGATCGCGATGCGCGGCGCGAAGGCGTCGATCGGCACCCCGCGTCGCAGCAGCTCACGCACGAGATAGCGGATCTCGACGAAGCCGAGCGCCATCTCCTCCACGGCGTCGAGCCCGCCGTCGCTGATGTAGTAGGTGTCCTCGAGAAAGGCGTGGAACCGCGGCATCGCCCGCGTCGCGAACTCGATCGAGTCGGCGGCCAGCCGCAGCCGCAGGGCGAAGGGCATGTGGCTCGCGTAGCTGCAGTCCTCGCAGTAGAAGGGCACCTGGATCGTCGAGCCGCGCACCCGCGCGGGGTCCGCGCCGCGCTCGCGCGCGACCAGGTACAGGCCCGCGATCGCGAACGGCGCGGGGAGCGAGTGCGAGAGCGTGATCCGGTCGAGCGGCAGGCCCTCGTAGAGGTCGCGGTAGTCGCCCAGGTGACAGACGGACACCCCCTGCGTGCCGATCGCGTGGCGCGCGATCGGGTGATCCGGGTCGCACCAGGCCATCGTCGGGGTGTCACCGATCACGTCCACGCCTGTCGCGCCGTGCGCGATCAGGTAGCGGAACTGCTCGTTGGAGCGACGCGCGGTCCCCTCGCCCGACAATTCGTGCTGGATCCAGCCGCCACCGCCGTCGGCGGGCCGGCGGCCGCGCGTGTAGGGGTAGGTCCCCGGGTCGCCGAGCCGGGTCGCGTACTCGCCGGCGACGTCGGCGGGCGTGTAGACGGGCTTCAGCGGGATCCCCGAGTGCGTGAGGCGATCGGTCATGCTGGCCTCCGCGTCTCCCTGGCCTCGCGGACGCTGGCCAGGGGGCTCATGTTCAAGCTCAGTCCACCGTCGACCGGGATCTCGGCGCCGTTGATGAAGGCCGCCGCGTCCGAGGCGAGGAAGGCGATCAGCCGCGCGACCTCCTCGGTCAGTCCGAGCCGTCGCGCGGGCGTCGCCGCGACGGCCGCCGCACGGATCTCGGCCGGCATCGCCTCGACCAGCTCGGTCGCGATGAGACCGGGGAGGACGGCGTTGCAGGTCACGCCGTGGCGCGCGTGCTCGAGGGCGACCGTCTTGGTGAGGCCGAGCAGCCCCGCCTTGCTCGCCGCGTAAGCCGCCTGCCGGTGGAGGCCGCCCCAGGCCGCGATCGACGAGACGTTGACGATCCGTCCCCGGCCGCGCTCGGCCATGCCCCCGACCACCTCGCGGATCAGGTTGAACGCGCCCGAGAGGTTCACGGCCAGCTCGCGCTGCCAGGCCTCGGGCGTCATGCGCGCGACCGGCGCGATGTTGTTCACGATCCCCGCGTTGTTCACGAGCACGTCGACGGGCCCGAGCGCCTCGCGGACGCGCGCCACGCCCGCGCCGACGGCGGCCGGGTCGGCCACGTCGAAGACCGCCGCCGCCGCCCGTCGGCCGGCCGCCCGGACCGCGGCCGCAGTCTCCTCGACCGCCGGGAGCACGTCGCCGACCGCGACGTCCGCGCCCGCCGTCGCGAGCGCCAGCGCCGTGGCGCGGCCGATCCCACGCGCCGCGCCCGTGACGAGCGCCACCCGGCCCGTCAGCTCCACGCCGTCTCCCGGCGGCGGGGCTCCCGGCCGAGCGCCCGGAGCTCCCCGTCGGTGATCACGCGCGCCGCCACGTCATCGCCCCGTGAAGGTCGGCTGCGAGCGCGTGAGGAACGCGCGCTGGCCGGCGCGCCAGTCTTCCGAGCGGCAGAGGTAGCTGAAGGCGTCGGTCTCGAACGCGATGCCCTCGTCGAGCGGGCGGCCGACGGCGTGGAGGACCGCCTGCTTGGCGGCGCGGGTCGCGAGCGGCCCGTTGCCGGCGATCGTCTCGGCCAGCTCCGTCGCCGTCGTCAGCAGGTCCTTGGCCGGCACCACGTGGTTGACGAACCCGATGCGATACGCCTCCTGGGCGTCGTAGATCTTGCCGGTCAGGATGATCTCCATCGCGCGGCCGAGCCCGACGATGCGCGCGAGCCGCGAGCAGCCGCCGTCCCCGGGCATCAGCCCCCACCGGATCTCCTGGTGGCCGAAGGTGGCGTGCGCGGCGGCGATCCGGATGTCGCAGAACTCGGCCAGCTCGTGACCGCCCGCGATGCAGTAACCGTTGATCGCGGCCACGATCGGCGTGTGGATCTTGTAGCCGCCCGAGATCCCGCCCCAGCCCGGCCCCTCGAACGCGCGGCGGCGGTTATCCTCCTCGGAGGCCTCGCGGATCGCCGGAATGAGCTGCGTGAGGTCCGCGCCGCTGCAGAAGGCGCGCGCGCCGGCGCCGGTGAGGATCGCGCACCGGATCTCCCGGTCGCGCTTCACCTCGTCCCAGACGCCGATGAGCTCGGCGGACATCTCGGTGTCGATGCAGTTGTGGACCTCGGGGCGGTTCAGCGTGACGTACGCCAGCGCCCCCCGCTTCTCGTAGAGCACTTTCCCCGCCATATCCTCTCCTCGCTAGAGGTCGGTCGCGTGCGTGCCGGCGCGCCCGCGGTCGGTCTTGTCGTAGAACCGCGCGAGACGCCCCGGGATCGCCGGGTTCGCCACGCAGGAGTAGCCGTTCAGCGCCTCGATCCGGAGCTGGTCGTCGAGCGGTCGGCCGAGCACGTCGAGAATCGTCTCCTTGGCCGAGCGGACGGCGAGCTGGTCGTTGCGGAGGATCTGGCGCGCGACGCGCTCGGCCTCGGCGAGCAGGGTCGCGTGCGGCACGACCCTCGCGACGAGGTTGCAGCCGAGCGCGCGCGCGGCGTCGATCGGCTCGGCCGTCAGCAGCATCTCCAGCGCGACGCCCGCCCCGCAGGTGTTCACGAGGCGCACGATGCCGCCGTCACCGTGGTGGTAGCCCCGGCGCGCCTCGAACGACCCGAAGCGCGCGTGCTCCGACGCGATCCGGATGTCACAGGCCAGGGCCAGCTCGAAGCCGCCGGCCAGGGCCCAGCCGTTGACGGCCGCGATCACGGGCTTGGTGAGACGGTGCAGGCCGCGGGTGAGGCCGCCGAGGCCGTCCTGCACGACGCGTCGCACGCGCAGCGGGTCGGCGCCGAGCCAGGGGGGGATGAACGTCTTGAGATCCGCGCCCGCGCAGAAGGCGTCGCCGCTGCCGGTCAGGATCGCCACGTCGAGCCCGGCGTCGTCACGGAAGTCCTCCCACGTCCGCCAGAGGAGCCGGTGCAGCTCCGGATCGATCGCGTTCTTCGCCTCGGGGCGGTTCAGCGTGACGTAGGCGATGCGGTCGCGCTTCTCGTAGATCAGCTTCGGCATGCGGGCTCTCCTCTCGCGGCGGACGGGGCGCAGCGCACGGCGGCGGCGACGAAGCGCCAGAGCTCCTCGGCGACCGCCGTCTGCGGCGGCCGCTCGGCGCGGCTCAGCACCGCGCCGAGCGCCTGGCGGATGCCTCCCAGCACCATGGCGCCGGCCAGGCCCGGGTCGAGGTCGGTCGGGATCTCACCGCTCCGCTGGCCCCGCGCGAGATTGCGCGCCGCCAGCTCGATCTCGCGGGCGATCCAGCGCGCCTCCACGGCCGCCACGGCCGGCTCGCGCGCGAGGCGGCCGAGGATCACGGGCGCGAGCGGCTCGGCGTAGTGGAAGGCGACGTCGCGCTCGACCCGGAGGCGCTCGCGCGTCGCCCAGTCGCGGCCCGGCGCGGGATCGACGTCGAACACCGTGGCGTCGAGCCGGTCGTAGAAGTCCTCGACGACCGCCGCGATCAGCGTGGCCTTGGACCCGAAGTGGCGATAGATCAGCCCGACGGACACTCCGCCCCGCGCCGCGATCGATGTGACCTCGGCCGCGCCCCGCCGGGCCACCAGGTCGGCGGCGGCGGCCGCGAGCAGCCGCCGCCGCGTCGCGAGCCCTCGCCCGGACATCTGGACCATACCGGACGTGTAAGTGAATTCACTTCACATGGCAATGATGCGGACGCCTCATAGGGAACGAGGGGTCCGGCGGGCGAGACGCCGGAGCGCTGCACCGCTCAGCCGCGTCAGGATCCACTCGCGCCGAAGCCGGGCGCCCAGCCGCCGGTAGAAGCGGATCGACGGCGCGTTCCAGTCGAGGACCGTCCACTCCATGCGGCCGCAGCCCCGGCGCACGGCGATGCGCGCCAGCGCCCGCAACAGCGCCCGCCCCGCGCCCCGCCCGCGCTCCACGGGCAGCACGAACAGATCCTCGAGGTAGAGCGTCGGGCGCCCGGCGAACGTGGAGTACGTGAAGAAATAGAGCGCGAAGCCCACGGTCGTCCGCCCGCGTCGGGCCAGCAGGGCCTCGAAGTAACGCCGCCGGCCGAACCCGTGCCGCCGGATGCGCGCCGCCGTCGCCTCCACCTCGTCGCCGAGACGCTCGTACTCGGCGAGCCCCTCGATCAGCCGCAAGATGGTCCCGGCGTCGTGCCGGGTGGCGCGGCGGATCGCGAGCCGGCGCGCGGCGATGGCTACGCCCCCGCGACGGCGCGCAGCAGCTCCACGTAGCTCCGCACGCCCGCGCGCACGTTCTCGAGTGAGATCCGCTCGTCGTTGCCGTGGATGCGCCGGAACTCGCCGTCGTCGAGGACGAACGGCCCGAAGCCATACCCGTGGAGCCCGCAGCGGCGGAAGACCCAGTTGTCGGTGAACGCCACGAGCAGCTCGGGCACCACGACGGCGTCCGGGGCACGGCGCCGGAGCACGGCGGCCATGGCCTTGTAGAGCTCGGAGTCCGGCGGCGAGAGGTTGGGCACCTTCGGCGTGCTCTCGAGCGCGACCTCGACCTGGTCGTCGCCGATCACGCCGCGGATCCAGCCGAGGATCTCGTCGGGATCGTCGCCCGGCAGCATCCGGCAGTCGAAAATCGCGGAGGCCTCGGGGGGAATCACGTTGCTCTTCTCGCTCCCCTGGAGCATCGTGAGCGCGAAGCTCGTGCGCACCAGCGCGGCGTGGTGCCGGTTGGTGAAGAACCGGGCGCGGAACGCCGCGTCACGGAGCGAGCGGTCGAGGTCGTCCAACCCCGCCGCCTCGACCGGCGGCAGGATTTGCGCCATGCGCGCGAAGTACTCCTGCACCTCCGGCAGGACGCGCGTCGGCCGCTCGGCGTCGAGCAGGCGCCCGAGCGCGCGGACCAGGCGGTGGGGCGCCGTGTCGGGCCAGGGCATCGAGGCGTGGCCCGGCGCGCCGCGCGCCGTGAGCCGGACCGCCAGCGCCGTCTTCTCCGAGATCACGATCGACGCGAACGGCGCCCGGGCGCCGGGCGGCGTGACGATGGCCCCGAGCTCGGAGATCGCGTACTCCGCGCCGGCGAGCCAGTCGCGGTGCCGGTCGGCGACGAACCGGGCCCCGTACGCGCTCCCGGCCTCCTCGTCCGCCGTGGCGAGGAAGATCAGGTCGCGCTTGAGCGGCACGCGCGCGCGCTTGAGCGCGAGCAGCGCGACGAGCTGGAGGATGCCCGTGGATTTCATGTCGAGGGCGCCGCGGCCGTAGAGGAACCCGTCGCGGATCTCGCCGCCGAAGGGGTCCACGGTCCAGTAGCGCCGGTCCGCGTAGACGACGTCGATGTGGTGGTGGAGCACGACGCCGCCGAGGGCGCCGTCGCCCGCCAGGCGCGCGACGAGATTCGCGCGCCCCGGCGCCGACTCGACGATCTCGCTCGCGAGGCCCTCGCGCGCGAGGACGTCCGCGAGGAAGCGGGCGCCGGCGATCTCGGCGCCGGGCGGATTGGTCGTGTCGATCATGAGGTAGCGGCGCAGGAGGTCGATCGCCTCGTCGCCCAGTCCGGTCCAGTCCATGGCGTGTCGCTCCTCTGGCGCGGCCGCGCCTCAGCGCAGCCGGGGGGTGAACCCCGTGACGGAGACGTACTGGTCCGGCCAGGGCAGGTCGACGCCCTGCTCCCGGGCGGCGTGGCGCGTCCAGTACGGATCGTAGAGGTGGGCGCGCGCGAGCACGCAGAGATCGGCGCGCCCGGCGGCGAGGATCGAGTTGACGTCGGCGTACGAGCCGATGTTGCCGACGGTCATGGTCGCGATACCGGCCTCGTGGCGGATGCGGTCCGCGAACGGCGTCTGGTAGAGCCGGCCGTAGGCGGGCCGCTGCTCGGGCACGGTCTGGCCCGCCGAGACGTCCACGATGTCGCAGCCGTGCTCGCGCAGCATGCGGGCGAGCTCGACGGCCTCCTCCGGGGTCATGCCGCCTTCGGCCCAGTCGGTCGCGGAGATCCGCGCGGACATGGGCCGGGCGTCCGGCCACGCGGCGCGGACGGCGTCGAAGACCTCGAGCGGCCAGCGGGCGCGGTTGGCGAGCGGGCCGCCGTACGCGTCGGTGCGGCGGTTGGTGAGCGGCGAGAGGAAGCTCGCGAGGAGGTACCCGTGGGCCAGGTGCAGCTCGAGCAGGTCGAAGCCCGCGTCCGCGGCCATGCGCGTCGCGCGGACGAAGTCCTCGCGCACGACGTCCATGTCCCCGCGGTCCATCGCCCGGGGCACCGTGCTGTGCGGGAAGTACGGGATCGCGGAGGCGGCGATCAGCGGCCAGTTCCCCGACGGGAGCGGCTCGTCGATCCCCTCCCAGAGCCGCCGCGTCGAGCCCTTGCGCCCGGCGTGCGCGAGCTGCAGGCCGATCTTCGCGGACGAGTGCGCGTGGACGAAGTCGACGATGCGCCGCCACGCACGAACGTGCTCGGGCTTGTACATCCCCGTGCAGCCCGGGCTGATGCGCCCCTCGCGACTCACGTCGGTCATCTCCGTCATCACGAGCCCGGCGCCGCCGACCGCACGGCTGCCGAGGTGCACCAGATGCCAGTCGCCGGGCGTGCCGTCCTCGGCCGAGTACTGGCACATGGGCGAGACCACCACACGATTCGGGAGGACCAGCTCGCGCAGCCGGAAGGGCGTGAACATCGGCGGCGGCGGCCCCGGCGCCGGCGCGACACGGCTCTGCCGCGCGGCCTCCCCGGCGAACCAGCGGTCCACCCGCGCGACGAACGCCGCGTCGCGGACGCGGAGGTTGTCGTGGGTCACCCGCAGGCTCCGCGTCAGCAGGCTCGTCGCGAACTGCAGCGGCACGAGCCGGCCGTGATAGCGCTCGGTCTGCTCGAACCACTCGAGGCTCACCTGCGCGGCGCGCTGCAGGCTCTCCACCTGTGGCCGCCGCTCCTCTTCGTACACGACGAGCGCCTTCTCGACCTCGTCGTGGCGCCCGAGCGCCCTCGCGAGCGCGATCGCGTCCTCCATGGCGAGCTTCGTGCCCGAGCCGATCGAGAAGTGCGCCGTGTGCGCGGCGTCGCCCAGGAGCACGACCCGGCCGTGATGCCAGCGGGCGTTCCGGACCGTCGGAAAGCTGCGCCAGAGCGAGCGGTTCGCGAGGAGCCGGTGCCCCTGGAGCTCCTCGGCGAAGAGCCGCTCGGCGAAGGCGAGCGTCGCATCCTCGTCGGCCCGCTCGAGCCCGGCGCGCCGCCACGTCGCCTCCGTGCACTCGACGATGAACGTCGAGGTGGACGCGTCGTACCGATAGGCGTGGACGCGCCAGAGGCCGTGCTCGCTCGCCTTGAAGATGAACGTGAAGGCGCGGTACGGACACGGGGTGCCGAGCCACACGAAGCGATTCGGGCGCCAGTCGACGTGCGGCCCGAAGTGCTCGGCCCGGCGGTCGCGCACCGTGCTGTTGACGCCGTCCGCGGCCACGATCAGGTCGGCGTCGCCCCACGGCGCGAGGTCGGCGACCTCCCGCTGGAATTCGAGCTTCACGCCGAGGTCCGCGCAGCGCCGCTGGAGGATGTCGAGCAGACGCTGGCGCGCCATGCCGGCGAAGCCGTGCCCGGTGGAGGTGACGACGGCGCCCCCGTAGTGGATGTCGATGTCGTCCCAGTGCGCGAAGCTCCGCGTGATCGCCGCGTGGGTCTCCGGGTCGGCCTCCGCGAAGCCCTCGAGCGTGGCGTCGGAGAAGACGACGCCGAAGCCGAACGTGTCGTCCGGCCGGTTGCGCTCGACGACGGTGACCTCGTGCGCCGGGTCGGCCTTCTTCATGAGGA
>MGCE01000100.1 GCA_001790315.1 Candidatus Rokubacteria bacterium RIFCSPLOWO2_02_FULL_72_37
AGCGACCCGGAAGGAGAAGCGGCCGACGACGATGTGGCCGTCCGTCGAGAGCACCTGCCACTCGACGCGATACACGCCGGGCGGGAGCGGCGGCACGGCGGCCTCGAGGTGATCGACCCGGCCCGCGCCGGCGAGCACGGTGAGCGGCCGCGCCACGCCCCGGGCGTCCACGAGCCTGAGGCGCGAGAGGGATTGCTCGACGCGATTGTTGAAGCGCAGCGCGAGGCGCGCGGGCGGCGGCACGGTGGCGCCCGTCGCGGGCGACGAGTCGAGCAAGAGGGAGTGCGCCACGACACCGGACGGGAGCGAGACGAGCAGGACGGCGGCGGCAGCCAGGACCACGGCGCGCATCAGCGCCAGTCGTCGAGAACGAGGTGCGTCGGGTCCTCGTAATCCTCCTGCTTGCCCCGCTGCATCCGGACCATGGTGAAGTCGATCTGGTACCCGCACTGGATCAGCATACTGTACGCGACCCAGTACCGCGAATACACGGGCAGGATCACCCGCTGCACGCCGAACTCGGCGCCGAGCGCCTCGACGCCGGCGACGAACTCGACGAGGTGCTCGGGCCGCCGCTGTGCGGGATCGATCGCGAGGAACTTGACGTACAACGCCCCCGCGGGGGCCTCGCTCACCCCCGGCGTGTGGCAGATCGCGAAGCCGAGGAGGTCGCGCCCGCGCTCGAGCAGGAGCGTGTCGCCGAGGGCCAGCCCGTCGACGATCTCGACTTCCTTCGCCAGGTCGAGCCCGCGGCAGACCGCGTTGCTGATCCGGTGCATGCGCGCGAGCGCCGCCTTCTTCTTCGTCTCCTCGAGCGTCGAGAACCGCCGCGTCGTGAGCTGGAGCTTCCCCGGCTTCGCCGCGGGCGACCGGAGCGTGCCGCGATCGATCGCGCGACTCGTGATCGCGGTCAGGCTCTTGGGCTTGTAGCCGAACTTGTGGTAGAGGTACAGGTGCTTCGGACTCGTCGGATACGTGACGACGCCGTGGAGCGTCGCCCGGTTCTCGTCGAAGAACTCCTGCGCCGCGCGGACGAGCTGCTGGCCGATCGTCTGGTTCTGATAGTTCGTCAGCACGGCGACCGGGCCGAGCAGGCCGACGGAACCGAGCGTCACCGCGAGCGCCGCGCCGACGATCTTCGCGCCGTCCTCCTCCGCGACGAAGCACCCCCACGGCTCCATCAGCCAGCGGTGATGGACGTACTGCGCGCCGCCGAACGCCTGACGCGGCCGCGTCCCGAGCTGGCGTTCCAGGAAGTCGCCGAACGTCTGCTCCAGCACGTCGCGGACCTTGCCGAGGTCGCCCTTGCGGACGCGCCGCACCTGGACCTTCGGCAGCCGTCCCTGGGGATCGAGACCCGCGCGGTCGACGGTCGCCCTCACGTGGACACGCCCGCGAGGTCTTCCAGGAGCGTGATCACGCCCGAGTGGTCGAGGCCGCCCCGACCCTTGACGCGCAGCGCGCTGAACAGCTCCTGGACCACCGCGGTCGTCGGCAGCGGCACGCCCAGCTCGCGCGCCGTCTCCATGATCAGCCCGAGGTCCTTGTAGTGCAGGTCGATCTTGAACCCGGGGTTGTAGCTCCCCGCGAGGTAGTTCGGCCGCTTCTGCTCGAGGCACTTCGAGCCCGCGAGGCCCCCGCCGAGCGCCGTGAGGAGCAGCTCACGGTCGAGCCCCGCCTTCTTCGCGAGCGTGAGCGCCTCGGCGAGCGCGGTCAGATTCGCGGCCACGATGATCTGGTTGGCGAGCTTGGTGAAGCCGCCGAACCCGAGCGGGCCGAGCAGCGTGATCGTCTTGCCCATCACCTGGAAGATCGGCAGGACCGAGTCGAAGACACTCTTCTCCCCGCCGACCATGATGGACAGCGCGCCGTCGACCGCACCCTTCTCGCCGCCCGAGACCGGCGCGTCGAGCATCTTGACGCCCTTCGCGGCGAGCGCCTTGCCCACCTTCTGCGAGACGATGGGCGAGATCGTCGACATGTCGGCGTAGACGAGCCCCGGGCGCGCGCCCTCGATGACGCCGTTCGGTCCGAGCGCGACCAGCTCGACGTCGGGCGAGTTGGGCAGCATCGTGATGAGCAGGTCGGACTGCGCGGTGACCTCGCGCGGCGTGCCGGCGGTCTTCGCTCCCGCGCGCGCGAGCTCGTCGACGGGCGCGCGGTTCCGGTCGTGGACGACGAGCGCGTGGCCCGCCTTCAGGAGATTGTGCGCCATGGGGCGCCCCATGATGCCCAGGCCAATGAAACCAATCACTTGTGCCATGAGTCCCCCGTGGAGAGACGGCGAATGAGGACAGACAGATACCACGAGGCTCCGCAAGGGGTCAAGCCAGCGCGGATGTCGCGACGGCGCGCGTCAGGCGGGCGGGGCGAGCGGCTGGCTCTCGACCCAGGTCTCAAGTGCCTGGATTCCTTACGCCTTCTTCCCCCAGAGGTCGCGCGCGAGCCAGTCGAGGCCGAGCGCCTCGAGCGTCTTGGGCCAGGGTTTGCCCGACTTCCTGTCGTAGCCGACTTCCGCGTACCAGGTGTCCAGCATCGTCTCCCACTGGTCGCGGACGGCCTGGCCCTTGGCCGGGCCATCCACGGGCGTCGAGCCGTAACGCACCGACGGATACTCGAGCGCGCCCGTGTGGCCGCAGCGGAGCGCGGTCGCGCGGTTGATCGCGGCGGTGCGCCGGCCGAAGCGGATCGCCTCCTCCACCGTGTAGTTCCAGCCGGTCGCGGCGCTGACGGCGCGGCAGATGTTCTCGAGGCGGGTCCGCGTCGTGAAGATGCACACGCCCAGCGAGTCCTCGAAGCTCCGCCGCCCGGCGAGGCCGGCGACGTTCTTCGCGACCTGGACGCCGTCGAAGCCGCTGATGCGCGCGGGCTGTCCGACCTCCGTGGGGTGGACGGGGTTGCCCGTCTCCATCGTGGCGGTGGACGAGGTGCACGTGTCGAGCATCTCGTCCCAGCGGCCGCGGTGGTCGTGGCCGCGCGGCGTGGCGCCCTTGGCGATGTAGACCGCGCAGTCTTTCGCGGGGCTGCCGAGCTTCTCCGCGGCGCGCTTGACGCCCTCGGCGAGCACCGCGCCGAACCCCTCGCGCCGCGCGATCATGCCGAGCAGCCGGCCGGCGCCCTGGATGTCGCCCCACCGGAGGTCGAAGCCGAGCTGCGCCTTGGTGATGTAGCCCTTCTCCACGCATTCCATCACCCAGCCGGTGATCCAGCCGAACTCGTTCACGTCGACGCACGCGCGATCGCACTCGGTGTTGAGCCAGGCGATGCCGTCGCGGTCCACGGCGCCGATCTGCCAGCCGCAGCCCGACCAGCCCTCGTACTCGGGCTCGTCCACGATCCGGCCCCGGTGCTCGCCCCGCTTGATCACCGCCATGTGGCAGTGGTGCATGCCGCAGGCGTTGCACTGGTGGCCGCGATGGTCGAAGTTCGCGCGGAGCTTCGGGGCGTCCCACTCGGCCATGTCCGCGCCGGGCACGTTGCCCGTCACGTTGGTCGTGTAGTTCTTGATCGGCAGCACGCCGAGCTTCGAGAGGTTCGAGACGCCCGGGAGCGTGCCGTACTCGTAGAGCGAGCGCGCCGACGGATCGGTCCGGAGGTCGTGCGCGATGTCGTCCGCGGCCTGCATGAGACCGCGCGGATCGGCGACCCGGAGCGCCCGGGTCCCCTTCACGATGGCGACGGCCTTGAGGCGCTTCTTCCCCATGACGGCGCCGGTGCCGTTCTTCGAGGCCACGTGGCCGTAGTCGCCCTGGATCGCGGCGAAGCGGACGAGGTGCTCGCCGGCCGGCCCGATCGAGTAGACGGAGAGCTGGTGGCCCGCCAGGCCCGTCGCTCGCGAGAGGGCGTCCTGCGTCTCCCACGTGTCCTTGCCGACGAGCCCGCTCGCGTCGCGCAGCTCGGCCCGGTCGTCGTTGACGTAGAGGTACAGCCAGTCGCGCGACTGCCCCTGGACCACGATCGCGTCGTAGCCGCAGTACTTGAGGTTGGTCCCGAAGAACCCGTTGGCCTGCGTGGACGTGGGCCCGTTGGTCCCCGCGCCGATCGTGCACACGGTGAGGCCGCCCGTGCCCCACACGGGCAAGCCCGCGAGCGGGCCCGTCGCGAGCACCAGGCGGTTGTCCGGGTCGTCCCAGGAGACGTTGCCCTTCCCGCCCCGCTTCGCGGTCTCGCGGTAGAGGATCATCGCGCCGAGCCCGATGCCGCCGACGAGGTCGCGCAGCTCGCTCCCCCAGGGCTCGGCCCAGCACTTCCGCTTCGTCAGATCCACGCGGAGCAGCTTGCCCGCGTACCCGCCCGGCAGCGCGGCGGCGGGTCGCGGGGTCTTCTTCGTGTGCGCGGGCTTCCGGGCTTTCGCGGTCACAGGAGTCATACGGCCACCGGGGTGTCGCCGGGCGCCTTCGCGGGGCGGCCCAGGATGGTTTCGTCGAGCAGTCGGCCCGTGGTCCTCGACGCGATGAACGCGGGCTTGATGTCGAAGGGGTTCCGCGCGAGGTGCGCCTTGAAGCGCCCGAGCGCGACACCCGACTGCACCAGCCCCTTGAGCATCCCGACGTCGTTGGTCGTCCAGATGTCGCTCGAGGGGCCGAGGATGATCGCGCCCGTCAGCCGGTCGCCCCGCCAGAGGAGCTTCCGGTACGCCGGCCGGTCCGCCTTGACGCCGCTCGCGACCTCGGCCGTCGGGTCGTCCCACGCGCCGAAGGACGCGACGTCGAGGTGGCAGACCTCGACGATGTTGACGAGCAGGCTGCCGCGGTAGCGGACGTCCCTGCCGGCCATGTTCGCGCCGGCGACGCGCCCGTGCTCCTGCGCGGTCGGCTCGATCGCGTGCACAGCGGCTGCGCCGGAGATCAGATCGCGTCCCTCGGCGACGTCGCCCGCGGCGAAGACGCTCGGCGCGCTCGAGCGGAGGTGCTCGTCGACCACCACCCCGCGGTTGACGGTGACGCCCGAGCCCTGGAGCCACTCGAGGTTGGTCTTGATGCCCGTCGCCATGATCACCAGGTCACAGGTGATGGCCGGGCCCGAGGCGAACACGAGGCGCTTCAGGCCCTTCGTGTCCGCGATCCGCGCGAGCGTGACGCCCGCCCGGACGCTCACGCCGTGGTCGCCGAGCCAGCGCGCGACGAGGTCCGCGCCCGTCTCGTCGATCATGCGAGGCAGGATCCGCGGCGCCACCTCGACGATGGTCAGCCGGGCGCCGAACGAGAGGATCGAGTTGAGGATCGTGAACGCGATGAAGCCCGCCCCGACGAGGACCACGTGGCTCCGTGGACGGATCGCTCCGAGCACCGCGCGCGCCTCGTCGAGAGTCCAGAACGAGTGGACCGCACGCCCGTCGGCGCCCGGCACCGGCGCCCGGACCGCCGACGAGCCCGTCGCGATCAGGCAGTCGTCGTACTCCACGGTGGTGCCGTCGTCGAGCGTGCAGGCGTTCGCCTTCGTGTCGAGCCGGGCCGCGCGCCGCCCGACGTGGGTCTTGACGCCCCAGTCGGCGAGCACCCGGGCGCTCGCGGTGTAGACGTGGGATTCGGCGATCGAGCGGTCGAGGTAGTACGGCAGGACCATCCGCGAGTACGGCCGCTCGGCGCTGACGAGCGTGATCTCCGAGCGC
>MGCE01000101.1 GCA_001790315.1 Candidatus Rokubacteria bacterium RIFCSPLOWO2_02_FULL_72_37
TGGCGAACACGATGAAGTCGTCCCGGAAGGTCTCCGGGCTCCCGTAGCGGTGCAGAGTGTTCGTCATACGGCCTCCCGGTACAGCGGGCGCCCGAGCCCGAGGTTCGTCTTGCCCCGCCAGAAGCGGAATCCCTCCCCGGCGAGCAGCGCGTCGAGCCCCGTGTTCCCGCGCGCGTCACACCGGGCGGAGACGCCGACCGAGATCACCGTCGAGACCTGGTCGGACACCGAGCGGAGCGTCCGGAGCACGTCCGGCGCGCGATCGAACCCCGTCTTCACCTCCACGATGGCCGAGAGGACCTTCTCGTCGAGGATGTCGTCGCGGATCGCCCCGGTCTTCGCGTCGGTCATGAGGCTCGTGACCGGGTTCATGGCCTCGAACGTCACACCGGCCGCGCCGAGCGCTCGCGTGACGCGGTCGATGTCCCGGAACCGGACGCCGATCCCCGGCCGTCCGAACTCGACGGTGAAGCCGGCCTCGCCGGCCCTGACCCGGCCCGTGACATCGTTCGTCTTCACCTCTTCGGTCCCCCGGCCCGCGACGCCCGTCGACTCGTGAGGCACGAGCGGGTCGGAGAAGGCGCGACGGACGCTCCGAGGCCACGCGAGCTCGCGCGGGGTGAGCGCCCCGGTGGGGCAGACGTCCGGCTCGGGGTCGAAGCGGAACCGGAGGAGTCGCGCGACGCCGCGGACGGCGCGCACGACGGCGACCGGCAGGTGCTCCCGCGACATCCCGCGATAGCACGTGTAGCACTCGACGCACTCGTCCTCGTTCACGGCGGCCCGGTGGGCCCCCGCATCGACGGCGATCGCGCCCATCGGGCACACCGCGACGCAGTTCGCGCAGCCCACGCAGCGCTCAGGATCGATCCACACGGCTTGGCTCTCCTCTCCAGTCCGACCGCGACGTTCCGCCACGCGCATGGTCGCGCGATTCATCCGAGTCGCCTCAGATTCGGCTCGCGAGCTAGTCGACCACAATGAGCCGTTTGCCTCAATCGCGGACGCACGACGACTCATCCATGCGCTGGGCGTTCGCGCTTCCTCGACCTACTTGAGCGAGCGCCGGAGGTCGGCGAGCGTCGCGAGGAACGCGTCGAGCACCGGCGTCCGCGGCTTGTCGCGACGCAGGATCACGCCGATCTGACGAAAGAGCGGCGGATCGAGGCGTGCCGCCGAGAGCCGGCCCGCCCGCACCTCCGTCTTCGCGGCGAACCACGACGTCACCGACAGGCCGAGTCCGGTCTCGACGAGCTTCTTGATCGCCTCAGTGTTGCCGAGCTCCATCGGGAGCGCGGGCACCGCGCCGCCCCGATGGAACCACTCGTCGATCAGCCGGCGCAACGTCGCGCCCTGCTCGAAGAGGATCAGCGGCTCGGCCGCCACGTCGGCGGCTCGGACGCGCACGCCCCGCGGCCAGGCCCGGCCGGGCGGGCCGATCGCGACCAGCTCGTCACGGTAGAGGGACGACACCGTCAGCTCCCGCTCACGCACCGGCAGGCTCACGATTCCGACGTCCAGCTCGTTGGCCACGACCGAGCGCGCGATCGCCGGCGCGTTGCCCGTGACGACGACCAGCTCCGTCCGCGGGTAGCGGGCGCGGAACCGTCGCAGCGCCGACGGCAGGAGATAGATGCTGAACGACGCGCTGGTGCCGAGCCGGATGCGGCCCGCCACGACGCCGCGGAGCTGCTGGACGATCTCCACGCCGGTCTCGAGCTCACGCACGGCGCGCGCCGCATGACCGAGGAGGATCTCACCCGCCCGCGTCGGGAACGCGCGCTTGCCGACACGCTCGAGGAGCGGCAGGCCCAGCTCGCGCTCGAGCTGCCGCACCTGCATGCTGACGGCGGGCTGCGTGAGGTGCAGCTCGCGCGCGGCCCGGGAGAAGGAGCCGTGGCGCGCCACCGCGTCGAGCGTCTGGAGCTGGGCGAGGCGCATGCGCATCATCAAGAAATATCTTATGGTAAGGATAATAACAATTGATTTTTCTGATACTCCGACGCCTGGCACCATGACGGCATGGACACGAACCTGTACGCGCTCGAGTTCCTGGCCCGCGACCGCCTGGAGCGAGCATGGGCCGCGGCGGCCCGGGCGCGCCTCGTGCCGCGCGCCGCGCGGCCGCCGGGCGCGGGCGTGCGACTCGCGCTCGGCCTCGCGCTCGTCACGCTCGGGAGGTGGGTTCGCCGGGCTGCCTCTTGTACCGGGGACGTCGGCGACCGGCTCGCACCGAGGGGGGCCTGATCGAGATGCGCGGGGCTCCGACACGTCCGATTGACCCCGCGACGACCGTGACGGTGCGCGACGCGACGGTCGCCGACCTCGGCCGGATCGGCGTGATCTGGAACCACGAGATCCTCCGGGCCGACACCACCACCGATACCGAGCCGCGCGATGCCGCCGGGCTCCGCGCGTGGCTCGCGCGCCACCCGGCGGCCTGGCCGGTCCTCGTCGCCACCCTGGACCACGAGGTGGTCGCCTTCGGCGCGCTCTCACCCTACCGGCCGAAGCCGGCGTTCGCGCGGACCGCCGAGGACTCGGTGTACGTGGCGGGCGGCCGGCGCGGCGAGGGCCTCGGGCGCCTCGTGCTCGACGCGCTGCTGCGCCGCGCGCAGGCCGCCGGCCACCACTCGGTGATCGCCCGGATCACGGCGCAGAACACCGCCTCCCTGCGCCTGCACGCGCGCTGCGGTTTCCAGACGGTCGGCGTGGAGCGCGAGAGCGCATTCAAGCTCGGCCGCTGGCTCGACGTCGTCATCCTGCAGCGGGCGCTCGCCGCGCGCTGACGCTCACCCCGGGCGGCCCGCGAGGCGCTCGAGCCGCCCGAGCGCGGCCACCACGTCGATCCCGGGGCCGAGCACCGGCGCCAGGGGGTCGCCGAGCGTGTCGAGCCGCGCAGGCAGCGTCCGGATCGTGAAGCGGCGCGGGTCGAGCCGCGCGGTCACTTCCTGCCAGCGGAGCGGACACGACACGGGCGCGCCGGGCAGCGGCCGCACGGCCAGCGGGGCCACGATCGTCTGGCTCCGGGCGTTCTGGCCGTAGTCGATGTACACCTTGCCCCCCCGCGCCCGGATCGGGCGCGCGACCGTGGCGATTCCGGGCTCGGCCTCGACGCCGAGCATCGCCAGGAGGTGCGCGAAGCCGCGCGCCTCCTCGTAGCGGTAGCGGCCGCCCAGCGGCAGCAGGACGTGGAGCCCCGTCGCGCCCGAGGTCTTGACGCAGCTCGGCAGCTCGAGGGTCTCGAGGAGTCGGCGGAGCGCCTGCGCCACCTTCACGACGTCGCCGAACGGCGCGCCCTTCGGGTCGAGATCGAGGATGAGCCAGTCGGGATGGTCGAGCCCGCCGACCCGCGAGGCCCAGAGGTGGAGCGGGATCGTGCCGAGGTTCACCACCCAGCGCAGGCTCTCCCGGTCGTCGACGACGAGGTACTCGATGTCGCGTCCGGCATCGCCCGACGGGATCCGCTGCCTGCGCACCCACGTCGGCGTCCACTCCGGCGCGTCCTTCTGGTAGAACGACTTGCCCCCGATCCCGTCGGGGTAACGGGTCAGCACGAGCGGGCGATCGGCGAGGTACGGCAGGAGCCACGGCGCCACGCGATCGTAGTACGCGACGAGATCGGCCTTCGTCAGGCCCTCTTCCGGCCAGAACACCTTCGTCGGGTTCGTGATCGTCACGCGCCGTTCGCCGTCATCCGGCGCCGCCGGCCGATCGGCCGGCGCGTGCCCGCGCGCCGCCGCCATCGCCGCGGGACGCTCGCGCACGCAGTCCTCGGGCCGCTTGTCGTCGCGGAGCCCGACGAACGTCGGGTGGCGGAGCCCGCCGCCCTTCGTCCACTCGGCGAACCGCGCCTCGCAGACGAGCCGCGGCTCGACCCAGCGGTGGCCGCGCCCTGCGGGCGAGCCGACGGCGAACGGCGTCGTCGGGCGCTCGAGCCGGACCAGGCGCGCGTGCAGCGCCGCGAGCGTCGCGTCGTCGAAGCCCGTGCCGACCTTCGAGACGTACACGAGCCGGCCGGCCTCGAAGAGCCCGAGGTGGAGCGCCCCGAAGCCCGCCCGCGAGCCCCGCGGCGCCGTCCACCCTCCGACGACGAATTCCTGGCGGCGCTGGCACTTGACCTTGAGCCAGTCGCGGGACCGCCCGGGCGCGTACCGGCTCGCGCGCCGCTTGGCGACGATGCCCTCGAGCCCGCGCTCCGAGGCGGCCGCGAAGAACGCCTCGCCGTGCTCGACGACGTGGTCGCTCCACGCGACGACGCCCCGCGCCGGCAGGACGAGTCGCAAGCACTCCTTGCGCGCCTCGAGCGGGAGCCCCCGGAGGTCCCGCCCGTCGAGCGCGAGCGCGTCGAAGACGACGGCGTTGACCGGTGCCGTCGCCTCCGCCCGGGCGACGTCGTCCGGGCGCGCGAGGCCCATCCGCGCCTGCAGGCGCTGGAAGCTCGATCGTCCCGCGTCGTCGAGCGCGACGATCTCGCCGTCGAGCAGGAACCGATCGAGCGGGAGGGCCCGCAGCGCCCGGGCGATCTCGGGATATCGCACGGTGACGTCCTGGCCGGAGCGGCTCCGGAGCTCGACGCGGCCGCCCGCACGTTCGGCCAGCACCCGCACGCCGTCGTACTTGATCTCGAAGAGCCACGCGGGGTCGGAGAAGGGCCGGCCGACGAGCGTCGCCAGCATCGGCGCGCGCGGGCGAGGCGTCACCGCACGCGCCGGCGCGCCGAGCGCGTCCAGCCGGGCGCGCAGCGCCGCGAGCTTCGTCGTCCCGGTGCGCAGCTCCTCGACGGTGAGCCCGGACAGCGCCGACTCGGGCTGCCGCTCGGTCGGCTCGCGGTCCGAGGCGAACGCGTCCGCCTTCTTCAACAGGAGCCACTCGCGCTCCTTGCCGCTCATGCGCGCGAGCGTCCACCGGCCACCGAGCTTGAAGCCGAAGAGCTCGAACTCGAGCCGACCGCGCGCGAGCTGCGCGGCGGCGGGCTCCGGCGTGGTGAGCCGGTACCAGCCGGCGTCCCAGACGATGGACGGCCCGGCGCCGTAGCTGCCCTCCGGGATCACGCCTTCGAAGGCCGCGTACTCCACGGGGTGGTCCTCGACGTGCACCGCGAGCCGCTTCTCGTGGGGCCGGACCGACGGCCCCTTGGGAACCGCCCAGCTCTTGAGCACACCGTCGATCTCGAGGCGGAGGTCGTAGTGCAGGCGCCGCGCGGCGTGCTTGTGCACGACGAAGCGCCGACCGTCGCCGGCGTGGCCCGCGCCGAACGGCTCGGGCGTGCGCGCGGGGTCGCGCTTGGCCCGATAGGTGTCGAGGCCGCGGTCAGCCACGGAGGGCCAGGACCACCGACAGCGAGGCGCCGAGGTTGTCGACGGCGTGCGCCGCGATCGACGGCAGCAGGCTCCCCGTCTTCTCGTACGCCACCGCCCAGAGGAGCCCACTCCAGAAGACCGCGAGGAAGCCGAGCAGACCGTAGCCGTGCGCGAGGGCGAAGACCGCCGCGCTCGCCGGCGCGGCCGCCGCGAGCGGCAGGCGGCGCCGGAGCGTCGCGAACAGGAGCCCGCGAAAGACGATCTCCTCCAGGACCGGCGTGAGGATCACGACGTCGGCGAGCGCCGCGGCGAGGATCGGCGTCGTGCCCCACGCGAGCTCGGGGTCGAACCATTCGCTCCAGTGCGCGGCGACGCCGAGCCCGCGCGCGACGAGGCCGAGGCCCACCTCGCCGAGAGCGCCTGCGGCGAGCAACGCGAGCGTGACGGGCACGAGCGCGCGGGAGCGACCCGACACGGGCGCGAGGCCGAGGCCCGCGCGGAACCCGACGCCGGCCGGGACCAGCAGGCGGCGGCGGGCGAGCGCGACCAGCGGCACGGGCGCGAGGCTCACCGCCGTGCCGAGCGCGACCCGGGTCCAGGGCCCCTCCGCCGGGCCGTGCGCCAGGAGCGAGACGCCCGCGATCAGGAGCGCCGCGAGGGCGCCGCCGCGCACGAGCACGCTGATCCCGTCCCGCCCACGCCAGGGCGGCGGCAGGACGGAGGGCCCCAGCCGCGCGGGCCGGCGCCACGCGAGGAGGGCGAGCGCCACGCCCCCGACCACGAGCAGCGCCGCCTGCGACCCCACGAGCCAGCGCATGCGGTCGAGCACGCGGCGGCCCCGGGCGTCGAGCTCCGCCGCGACGGCGGCGGCGAGCCGCGTGTCACCCGCCCGCGTCGCCCAGCGGAGCGCGAGCCGGTCGGTGAACCAGTCGCCCGCGCGCACCGCGGCGAGCGCGGCGGACGCCGCCGGCTGGTCGTCCGGCGCCGCCCCGAGATACGCCACGCTCACGAGATCCGCCCAGACGGCGAAGGGCTCCCCCCGGCGCCGCCACTCCCCGAGCGTCCGCCGCAGGCGCTCGAGCTGCCCGGCTTCGGCCTCGAGGACGGCGAGGTGGAGGTCCACCCGCGCGTCGAGCGAGATCGTCGCGAGCTCGGCGTACCAGGCGACGCCCTCGGCGAGGTCCTCGGCGCGCTCGTTGAAGACGAGGCCCCAGAGCCGGCGCTCCCACGCGGGGGTGCGGGCCACGGCCTCGTCGAGGTCGAGCGAGCGGGAGACGACGAGCGCGAGCGCGCGCTCGGGCGCGGCCATGCCCTCGAGGCGCGCGCCGCCGTACGAGAGCCCGAGCATCATCGCGACGAAGCCGAGCAGGACGAGGCCGGCGAGGGCCGTCAGGACCCCGACCGGTGGTCGCTTCGCCGCCGTCGGCACGCTATCCATGGGGCATCCCGGGCCTCCGCGCATCATAGAGACCCTCGTGCTATCGTGCAAACCATGCCGGCGCACTCGATCGGCTCCGGAACGATCTCCTTCGGGCTCGTGTCGATCCCGGTCAAGCTCTACACCGCCGCCTCGTCGGGCAGCGTGTCGTTCAATCTGCTCCACGCCGCGTGCGGTTCGCGCATCCGGCAGCAGACGTTCTGCCCGACCTGCAACGTGGTCGTGGAACGCACGGCGCTCGTCCGGGGCTACGAGTTCACCAAGGACCAGTACGTGCGCGTCGCCGACGAGGAGCTCCGAGCGCTCGAGGGCGAGGCCTCCAAGGTCATCGACATCGCCGAGTTCGTGCCGCTCGAGTCGGTGGATCCGATCTTCTTCGAGAAGACGTACTATCTCGGGCCGGACAAGGGCGGCGAGAAGGCCTACCGGCTGCTCGCCGACGCCATGGAGCAGCACGCGCGGGTCGCGCTCGCGACGTTCGTCATGCGCGGCAAGGAGAGCCTCGTCCTGATCCGCGCGGCGCAGGGCGGTCTGATGCTCCACACGATGTACTTCGCCGACGAGGTGCGCGACTTCGGCGAGATCGACAAGGGACGGTCGGCGCGGGTGAAGGAGGGCGAGCTCGCCCTCGCGCTGCAGCTGATCGACGGCCTCTCGAGCCAGGAGTTCCGGCCCGAGCGCTACGAGGACGCCTACCGCCGGCGGGTCCTCGACCTGGTCAACTCGAAAGTCGAGGGCAAGGAGGTCACGGCGGTCGGGCCCGCGGTCCAGCGCGCCCAGGTGATCGACCTCATGGAGGCGCTGAAGGAGAGCCTCGCCAAGCGCGTCGCCCAGGCGCCCGCCGCCGGTGACGAGAAGAAGCCGCTCGCGAAGGCCAAGCGATCCGACGCGCCCGCGGTGTCCGCGAAGAAGGCCCAGGCGGCGAAGAAGTAACGCGGCGGGTAGCGCGAACGCCCTAGCGACGTTCCGCCGTCCCGCGGTGAGGCCGCCGAGGGTAGAATAAGGGCGGCGGCACGGCCCATGCCCAGAACCGTCCTCGAGCCCCGGTTCCACGTCGAGTACCTCTCGATCCTCGACAGCGAGGGCGGGCTCGATGCCGCGCTCGACCCGAAGCTCACGCCCGACGAGCTCCGGGCGCTCTGGCGCGCGATGCTGCTCGGGCGTCGCCTCGACGAGCGCATGGTGCGCCTGCAGCGCCAGGGCCGCATCGGCACCTTCGCGCCGCTCAAGGGGCAGGAGGCCTCCCAGCTCGGGAGCGTCGCCGCGCTGCGCACGACGGACTGGATGGTCCCGTCGTTCCGCGAGACTGCCGCGATGATCTGGCGCGGCTGGCCCATCGAGAAGCTCCTCCTCTTCTTCGCGGGCTACCTCGAGGGCGGTCAGCCGGCGCCCGACCAGCACGACCTGCCCGTGACGATCCCGGTCGCGACCCAGCTCCCGCACGCGGTCGGCCTCGCGTACGCCGCGCAGTACCGGGGCGACGACGCGGTCGTGATGGTCTACTTCGGCGACGGCGCCACCTCCGAGGGCGACTTCCACGAGGCGCTCAACTTCGCGGGCGTCTGGCAGGTCCCCGTCGTCTTCGTCTGCCAGAACAACCAGTGGGCGATCTCGGTGCCGCTCAAGAAGCAGACGCACTCGCGCACGCTCGCACAGAAGGCGCACGCCTACGGCGTGCCCGGGCTCCAGGTGGACGGCAACGACGTGCTCGCGGTCCGCGCGGCCGCGGGCGAAGCCGTGGCGCGGGCGCGGGCGGGCGGTGGGCCGACGTTGATCGAGTGCATCACCTACCGGCTCGGCGTGCACACGACGGCCGACGACCCGACGAAGTACCGGTCCGAGGAAGAGGTGAAGGCGTGGGAGCGGAAGGACCCGCTCACGCGCTTCCGCGCCTACCTCGAGGCGCGCGGCCTGCTGGAGGCGGGACTCGAGGAGACGCTCGATCGGGAGATCGCCGAGGCGGTGCGCCGCTTCGAGGCGACGCCGCCGGCCGATCCGCTGACGATGTTCGATCACGTCTACGCCGAGCGCCCCGCGCACCTCGAGGCCCAGCGCGAGGCGCTGGCCCGCCGGCTCGCGGCGAGCCCGGCCGCGCCGCCCGCCGACAGCAACGCGGTGCCGCCGGACGCGACCCCGATGCGCGGCCAGCGGCTCACGCGCAGGTGACGTCATGCCCAAGCTGAACATGGTGAAGGCGTTGAACCTCGCGCTCTTCGAGGAGATGGAGCGCGACCCGGACGTCCTCATCCTCGGCGAGGACGTCGGTGTGGACGGCGGCGTGTTCCGCGTGACCGACGACCTGCAGCGCAAGTTCGGATCGCAGCGCGTGATCGACAGCCCGCTCGCCGAGGCCGGGATCATCGGCACCGCGGTCGGCATGGCGCTCTACGGTCTCAAGCCCGTCTGCGAGATCCAGTTCTCCGGCTTCGCCTTCCAGTGCTTCCACCAGATCGAGAACCACGCGGCCCGCTACCGCTCGCGCACGCGGGCGCGCTTCCACTGCCAGATGGTGATCCGCATGCCCTACGGCGGCGGCGTCCGCGCCCTCGAGCACCACACGGAGTCGGAGGAGCAGTTC
>MGCE01000102.1:0-197 GCA_001790315.1 Candidatus Rokubacteria bacterium RIFCSPLOWO2_02_FULL_72_37
AATATGGCGGCGTGACCGAGAGCCCAGGTCGGGTCCCTGCAAGGCTCCGTACCTCGGTTCAAATCAAATCCCGTCTCGCCCGGGCGATTCCTTGACGCGCCCCGACTCGCGCGCGGCGGGAGAGGACGACGAAGCTGTTGGCCGCGCGCGCGGCGAGCGCGGAGCCGGCGAGCGCGCGGTCGAGCGCGCGCAGCGCG
>MGCE01000102.1:229-5938 GCA_001790315.1 Candidatus Rokubacteria bacterium RIFCSPLOWO2_02_FULL_72_37
CTGGCGGTGGAGCACGGTGGACGGGATGAGGTTGGTGACCGTGTGGAGCCCCCACGTGCGCTCGGGCAAGAGCCCGGCGGCGCGGAGCAGCGCGGCCAGCTCCCCGCGCGTGAAGCTCCGGAGCCGCCCGTAGCCGGGGTAGGCCGGCCAGACGCCGTCGCGCGCCAGCCCGCGCACGGCGCGGAGCGAGAGACCGTAGCCGAGGGCGTCGTGCGCGAGCGCGCCGAGCGCCGCCCAGCCGAGGTCGAGATTCCACTTGTGCTCGCACTCGAGCAGCAGCCGGCCGCCGGGCGCGAGCACGCGCGCGAGCTCGCCGAGCGCCCGCCCGGGATCGTCGACGAAGCTGAGCGTGCTCCCGCAGCAGGCGACGGCGTCGAAGGCGCCGTCGGCGTACGGCAGCGCCTCGACGGTCGCGCGCGCGAGGGCGGCGTCCGGCAGTCGGGCGCGCGCCACCGCGAGCAGCCCCGCCGAGATGTCCACGCCGTGGACGACGTATCCCAGCTCCTCGAGGAGCGCCGCCTGGAAGCCCGTGCCGCAGCCGGCGTCGAGCGCGCGGTGGCGCCGCCCGTCGGCGGCGGGGCGGAGCGCGCGACGCAGGATCGCGTGGAGCACGTCGTAGAGGTGCTCGTACCAGGGCTCGAGCGTCTCGTACGTCGGGGCCATCGCGTCGAAAATGCGTGCGACGTCCGGCGACATGGTGCAGAGTCTAGCCGGGAGGAACGGCGGATGCGCGGGGAACGCGTGGAGACGGCGTGGCCGGCGCGCGTGCCGATGGGCGTGCTCGGCACCGAGGGCAACGGGGACGGCCACGGCGGCGCGAGCGTCGCGCGCATGCTCGGGCGCATGCGGCAGTCCGCCTTCCAGGGACGGAAGCTCGGCGAGGCCTTCGAGACCTGGAAGTGGATGATCGACAGCGGGAGCCTGATCGCGATGGGACTCGCCGGGTCCCTCGCGAGCGCGGGGCTCGCGCCGCTCGTCGCCTGGCTCGTCGAGCGCGGGTACGTGGACGTGCTGGTCTCGACCTCGGCGAACGCGACCGAGGACCTGCTCGAGGCGCGCGGGGCGCACGTGCTCCAGGTGGACCCCGAGCACGTGGACGACGAGGCGCTCTGGCGGCAGGGCTACTACCGCTTCTACGACCACGTGGTGAGCGCGCGCGACTACGACGCGATGGAGGACTTCCTGGCCGGCTTCTTCGAGCACCTCGCGGCGACCTGGCGCGGGCCGGCGATCGCCGGCGTCGCGTTCATGCGCGAGCTCGGGCGCTGGCTCGAGGCCCAGGGGCTCCGCGGGGCGCTCGCCGCCGTGTGCGCGCGCCACGGCGTGCCGCTCCTCGTCCCGGCCGCGCCCGACGGTCCGCTGGCCGAGGCGTACCGGACGGCGGCGCGCCCGGGGCCGGTCGTGGACTTCTTCGCCGACTACGCGCTCGCGCTCGCGGTCATGAACCGCTTCGTGACGCCCGGCCCCGGGACCTCGGCCATCTTCGTGGGCGGCGGCGTGCCGAAGGACTTCATCCAGATCACGGCGACGAGCGTGTGCGCGATCCGCGGGAGCGCCGAGGCCTGCCCGCACGTCGCCGCGATCCAGCTCACCACCGACAACGCCGTGTTCGGCGGACTCGGCGGCGCGAGCGTCGCCACCGAGTGCATCTCGTGGGGCAAGGAGTCGCCGGCGGGACGCAACGTGATGTGCTTCACCGACTTCACCGTGGCGCTGCCGCTCCTGTGCCAGGCCCTCCTCGAGCACTACGGACCCGGCCACGCGCGGCCGGCTCGCGCGGCGAACGCCGCGGAGGTCGCGCGCGCGCTCGCCGGCGCGCACGCACCGCGGTGAGCGCGATCCGCGCGGTCCTCTTCGACATCGGCGGCGTCGTGCAGGACTCGCCGCTCCACGTGATCGCCCGGTACGAGCGCGAGCGCGGGCTGGCCGCGAACGCGATCAACGGCGCGGTCGCCGCGGCCGGGGAGGCCGGTGCGTGGGCGAGGCTCGAGCGGGGCGAGCTGTCGCTCGCGGAGTTCTACCCGGCGTTCGAGGCGGACTGCCGGGCGCAGGGCTTCCGGGTCGATGCCGCACGCATGATGGCGGAGATCGCTGCGGTCGGCGTGCCGCGGCCGCAGATGCTCGCGGCGATCCGGAGGCTCCGGGACGGTGGTTTCCGGGTGGGCGCGCTGACGAACAACTGGCACGCGGACGCGCCGCGGCCCGTCGATCTCCGCCCGCTCTTCCACGTCTTCGTCGAGTCGCGCCTGGTCGGGCTCCGCAAGCCGGATCCCAGGATCTACGCCCTCGCCTGCCGCGAGCTCGGCGTGGACCCGGGCGCGACCGCCTTCCTCGACGACATCGGAAGAAACCTCAAGAGCGCCCGGGCCCTCGGCATGACGACGATCAAGGTCGAGTCCCCGGCGCAGGCGCTCCACCAGCTGGGGGCGCTGCTCGGGATGGACCTGCTCGGCTAGGCGATGCGCCCGCGCTTGGCGCGCACGTAGTCCACGAGGACGTACTCGCCGAGCCGGTCGGGCGCAGAGAGGAAGGCGCGGCCGCCGTTGATGCGCGCCATCTGTTCCACGAAGGACACGAGCCAGGGGCTCTGCTCGAGCATGAAGGTGTTGATCGTGATGCCGGCGCGCGTGCAGCGCCGCACCTCCCGGAGCGTCTCCTCGACGGTGCGGCGCGTGGGCGGGTACGCGAAGTCCGCCTCGTCGCCCTCCATGTGCGCGGTGGGCTCGCCGTCGGTCACCATGACGATCTGCTTGTTGCCGCCCGCGTGGCGCGCGAGCAGCCGCCGCGCCAGCATGAAGCCCGCGTGCATGTTCGTGCCGATGTTCCACTCGCTCCACGAGAGCGTCGGGAGTTGCTGGGGCGTGAACTGCCTGGCGTAGAGCGAGAAGCCGACGATGTAGAGCGCGTCGCGCGGGAACTGCGAGCGGATGAGCGCCGACAGCGCGAGCGCGACCTTCTTGGCGGGCAGGAAGTAGCCGTTGTTGAGCATCGAGCGGCTCATGTCGAGCATCACGACCGTGGCGGCCTGCGAGCGGTTCTCCGTCCGGAACACCGCGAAGTCGTCGGGGGCCAGGCGCACGGGCGTGCCCGGACCCCGGCGCTCGACGGCGTTCAGGAGCGTCTGCTTCATGTCGAGGAGAAAGGGGTCGCCGAACTCGTAGGCCTTGGTCTCGTCGGTCTGGTCGCCGCCCGCCCCGCGGCGCTCCGTCGGGTGGCCGCCGAAGCGATCGCGCTTGAGCCGATCGAAGACGTCGCGGAGCGCCTTGTCGGCGAGCTTGCGGATCGCGCGCGCGGTGAGCTGGAGCTCGTCGCCGTGCCGCTCGAGGTAGCCCGCCTCCTCGAGCTTGCGCGTCAGGTCTTGCAGGCGCTCGAGGTCCTGTCGGGCGTCCGGACCCACCAGCCGCTCCATGTCCGCGGGGTCGATGCGCTCGAGGTCCTCGATCTTGCGGACGCCGCGGAGCGCCTGCTCGAGCCGCTCCATCTGCGCGAGCTCGTCCATGAGGCGCAGGGCCTCCTCGAGCGAGACCTCCTCGTCGCCGCGGAACGGGTACCGCTGCCCCAGCTCGTCGAGGTCCAGGAGCCCGGCGAGGTTCATCGCGAGCTGGGACATCGCCGCCTCGAGCCGCTCGTCCTGCAGATAGAGCGAGCGCATCATCTCGTCGAGCTGCCCGCGCTGCTCCGGCGACAGGCTCTGGAGGAGCGACTGCATCTGCGCCGTGTGCCGGCCGATCTGCTCGAGGAGGTCGTCGAGACTCTCGGCGCGGGGGAAGAAGTCGCCCCACTTCTCGCGGAACGCGTCGAAGTCCGGCTCGCCGCCCTCCGCGCGCTCGCGCAGCAGGCGGTTGAGGTCCTGGAGCATCTCGCGCATGCGCCGGAGGTCGTCGGGCGTGAGGTTCTCGAGGGACTGCTGCAGGCCCTGGAGGAACGGCCGCAGCATCTGCTGGCGCAGCGAGGCCAGCAGCTCCTCGAACTTGCGCCGCGCCTCCGGGTCCACGAAGTCGTACTGCTGCAGGTCCCGGAGCCGGCCCGCCGGGTCGGGCGGGAGCGCGTCGAGGGCCTGGCGGTTGCGCTCGGTCACCTGCTCGAGCTGGCAGAGCGAGCGCATCATCTCGTCGAGCTGCCCGCGCTGCTCCGGCGACAGGCTCTGGAGGAGCGACTGCATCTGCGCCGTGTGCCGGCCGATCTGCTCGAGGAGGTCGTCGAGACTCTCGGCGCGGGGGAAGAAGTCGCCCCACTTCTCGCGGAACGCGTCGAAGTCCGGCTCGCCGCCCTCCGCGCGCTCGCGCAGCAGGCGGTTGAGGTCCTGGAGCATCTCGCGCATGCGCCGGAGGTCGTCGGGCGTGAGGTTCTCGAGGGACTGCTGCAGGCCCTGGAGGAACGGCCGCAGCATCTGCTGGCGCAGCGAGGCCAGCAGCTCCTCGAACTTGCGCCGCGCCTCCGGGTCCACGAAGTCGTACTGCTGCAGGTCCCGGAGCCGGCCCGCCGGGTCGGGCGGGAGCGCGTCGAGGGCCTGGCGGTTGCGCTCGGTCACCTGCTCGAGCTGGCGGGCGAGCGAGTCCGGCACGCGGCCCTGCCGCGCGCCCTCGCGCGCCTCGGCGAGCCGGCGCTCCATGCCCTCGCGCTCCGTGCGCACGACGTCCTCGAGCTTCTTCCGGATGTCCTCGAGGCTCGAGCCGAGGTCGTAGCGGTCGAGCTGCTCCTGCCGCTTCCGCCTCAGGCGCTCGAGCAGGTCGCGGAGGCCGGGCGTGGGGCGGCCGTCGTGCGGCCGCAGGCCCTGCTGCAGCATCCGACGCAGCGCGCTCTGGAGGTCGCCGTGCGAGAGGATGTCGTCGGCGACCTCGTCGAGCACCTCGTCGGCGTCGAAGTCCGGGAGGTCCTGCGAGCCGTCCCAGCGCGAGTAGCGGAACCGCATGCTAGCTCCGGTACCGCAGCCGGCCGCCGTGGACGTCCTTGTTGAGCCTGCGCGAGAGGTGCAGGCCTTCGAGCACGAACTCGACCGCGGCGGCCACGGCCGCCGGGTCGCCGGCGCCCAGCGCCTTGGCGGCGGCTCCGAGCGCGGGCACCGCGGCGACCTGACGCGCGTACTCGCCCGACGCCATCGTGTCGGAGACGTCGACGCGGATCCCGCCCTGGAACGCGGCGACGACGTCGTCCAGCGCGCCGGCGGCGAAGCGGCGGTTGAACACGTTGAGCACCGCCTTCTGCGCGAGCTTGCCGAGCACCTTCTCCTCGGTCGCGTCGCCGAGCGTCTCGAGCTCGATCTTGCCGCTCGTGGACGCGACGATGGCGCCGAGGTCGCTCACGCGCGGCGCCACCTCACGCTCGCCGGTGCGGATCGCGCGCTTGAGCGCGTTGGAGAGCAGGTTCTCGTAGTTGCAGATGCTCACGCGCACCGACACGCCGGAGCGCTGGCTGATCTCGGTGGACCGTCGGGCCAGGTGCGTGAGCTCGGCGACGACCTCGCGCATGTAGTCGGGGCACGCGACCCGCAGGCCGTCCGTGGCGAAGCGCGTGCGCTCGGCCTCCATGATCTCGATCTCGTCCTCGGGCCGGCGCGGGTAGTGGGTGCGGATCTGCGAGCCGAACCGATCCTTGAGCGGGGTGATGATCCGCCCGCGGTTCGTGTAGTCCTCGGGGTTGGCGCTCGCCACCACGAACAGGTCGAGCGGCAGGCGCACCTTGTAGCCGCGGATCTGGACGTCGCGCTCC
>MGCE01000103.1 GCA_001790315.1 Candidatus Rokubacteria bacterium RIFCSPLOWO2_02_FULL_72_37
GAAATCTCCGGCCGCCGCGCCGTCGCGCTGGCCCTCGCCGGCGGGCCCCGGCCGTCCGAGATCCTCACCCCCCAGGCCTTCGACAACGCCATCCGCGCCGACATGGCCATCGGCGGCTCGACCAACGCGATTATTCATCTCCTCGCCCTTTCAGGGCGTGTGGGCGTGCGACTGTCGCTCGCGCGGTTCGACGCGCTGTCGACGACGACCCCGCTCCTGGTCAACGTCAAGCCGTCGGGCACCTACCTCATGGAGGACTTCTTCTACGCCGGCGGCCTGCCCCCCGTGCTCCGCGAGCTCCTGCCGCTGCTCCACGGCGGCGCCCTCACCGTCAACGGCACGTCGCTCGCCGACAACGTCCGCGACGCCCGCTGCTGGAACGACGACGTCATCCGGCCCCTCGCCGCGCCGCTCGCCCCCCAGGGCGGCACCGTGATCCTCTTCGGCAACCTCTGCCCCGACGGCGCCGTGCTCAAGCAGTCGGCCGCCTCGCCCCACCTGCTCACGCATCGTGGCCGCGCCATCGTGTTCGAGGACCACGAGGACCTGCACCGGCGGATCGACGACCCGGAGCTCGCGATCGACGAGCGCTCGGTGCTCGTGTTGAAACACGTCGGCCCGCGCGGCGCCCCCGGCATGCCGGAGTGGGGTGCCGCGCCGATCCCGGCGCGCCTGCTCGAGCGGGGTGTCAAGGACATGGTGCGCATCTCCGACGCGCGCATGAGCGGCACGTCCTACGGCACGGTCGTGCTGCACGTCGCCCCCGAGTCCGCCGTCGGCGGCCCGCTCGCGCTCGTGCGCGACGGCGACGAGATCGAGCTCGACGTCCCGCGGCGGCGCCTCACGCTCGATGTCGCCGAGGACGAGCTGGCGCGGCGGCGGGTCGCCTGGCGGCCGCGCCCGCCGCGCTTCGAGCGCGGCTACGGGCGGCTGTTCGTCGATCACGTGCTCCAGGCCGACCAGGGATGCGATTTCGACTTCCTGCGCGGCCAGACGCCCGTGCGGCTCGAGGACACGGCTGGCTCGTCGCACAGCTGACCCGGGAAGGAATTGCGCGATTGACTGGTACGGGGCTTACCGATGCCGGAGGATGACTTCGCGTAAGTCGCTGTAAAATCTCACTGGCACCCTCCTTGCTCTCCTGTCCTGCCGGGAGGAGCAAGCGATCGAACGGATCGGTCGGCTATGGCGCAGGGCCTGTACGGGTCCCCAGGCGTTCTGGCGCCGCCCGGGCTTCTGGCTCGCCACGGCCGTGATCGTGCTGCCCCTGGGTGTGCTGCTGCTCACGCTGCGCCTCGAGCCCGTCCGCGTGCGCCTCCGCGGCCTCTACCGATCGTAGAGTCGCGCACGGGCGTTCCCGGAATCGTCACCATGCGCGTCGCCAGCTTCAGGGTTCGGATGGTGCTGGCGTACCTCGGACTCCTGACCGCCATCCTGGCCCTCGTGGTCGTCGGCGTCCTCGCGCCGGACACGCGGCACGCCGGCGCGACGGTCCTCGTCGTCCTTGTCGCCGGCGGCGCGGCGTCGGCCGCCGTCGGCGCCTGGGTCGTGCGGAGCGTCAGCCGGCCGCTGCGCATGCTCACCGAGGGTGCGAAGAGGCTCGAGCACGGCGACTGGGGCCACCGCGTCGCGCTCGAGGGGCCCGACGAGCTCGGCGGCCTGGCGCGCGCCTTCAACAGGATGGCGGACTGCCTCGCGGACCGCGTGGCGCAGCTCAGGCATCAGGCCCACCACGACAGCCTGACCGGCCTGCCGAACCGGACGCGCTTCCACGACCTGCTCGATGAGGCGATCGCCGTCGCGCGGCGCGAGGACACGCGGCTCGGTGTCCTCCTCCTGGACCTGGACGGATTCAAGGAGATCAACGACACCCTCGGCCACGACATGGGTGATCTCCTGCTGCGCGAGCTGGGGCCGAAGCTGGCGGGGGCGGTCCGCGACGCCGACACCATCGCCCGCGTGGGCGGTGACGAGTTCGCCGTCCTGTTGCGCGGGGTCGCCGACCTCAGCGACTGCGCGAACGTCGCCGAGCGGATCTCGCGCGCCCTCCAGGGTGCCTTCCGCGTCGCGGGGCACGCGCTCGACGTCAACGGCAGCGTCGGCATCGCGCTGTTCCCGGGCGACGGTGAGGACGGCACGACCCTGCTGCGCCGGGCCGACCTCGCGATGTACGCCGCGAAGCGCTCCGCGACCGGCGTGGCCGTGTACTCGACCGAGATGGGCCGTCACAGCTCGCGCCGCCTGACGCTCGTCGCCGATCTGCGGCAGGCCATCGAGTCGGAGGCGCTCGCGCTGCACTACCAGCCGAAGCTCGACCTGGCGACCGGACGGCTCACGGACGTCGAGGCGCTGCTGCGCTGGAAGGATCCGCAGCACGGCTGCGTCCCGCCCGAGGAGTTCGTCCCGATCGCCGAGCAGACCGGCTTCGCCACGCCGCTGACGCTCTGGGCGCTGCGGCACGCGTTCGCCCGACACGCGCGCTGGCAGGAGGCCGGCATCGATCTCGGCGTCGCCGTGAACATCCCGGCATCCGTGATCCAGGACCGCCGCTTTCCACAGCAGGTCGCCGACCTGCTCGCGACGTCGCGCGCCGCGCCGGGCGCGCTCGTGCTCGAGATCCCCGAGAGCGCGATCATGGCCGACCCCGGCGTGGCCGCGGACGTGCTCGCCCGCCTCCAGGCGCTCGGCATCAGGTTGTCGCTGGACGACTTCGGCATCGGTCGCTCGGCGCTCCCCTGCCTGAGCGAGCTGCCGGTGAGCGAGCTCAAGATCGGCAGGTCCTTCGTCGTGAAGATGCTCGCGGACCGCGGCACGGCCGTCATCGTGCAGTCGATGATCGACCTGGGCCACAACCTCGGGCTCCTGGTCACCGCGGAGGGCGTCGAGACCGAGGCGGTGTGCGACGCGCTCACGCGGTTCGGTTGCGATCAGGCGCAGGGCGACTACGTCAGCCCGCCCCGCGCAGCACCCGATCTCGAGCGGTGGATCGAGGCCGCCGCCGCGCTCCCTGCCGCCGGCCGCGTCCCGACGCCATGACGGACCCGCTCCGGAGGACGACGCGAAGCGATCCCCCGGCGGCTCGACATCCACCATGCGGTTGCCGTAGACGCGCCCGAGCCGCGCCATGCTCGCGGTCGTCAGGGTGTTGAGTACGAGCTTGCTCGCGGTGCCGGCCCGTCCTCGGGGTTCCTGAGCGACGCGATCGCGAGCGGCGCCAGCCGGTCCAGGGCGCGGCTCGCGCGGTTGGCACGCTCCGTCGCGAGGGTCGCGTAGCGGATTCGCGGCGCCATCCCGCACGCATGCGACTACTATCTGGCGGATGCCTCGCGTCGAATCCGGCCTCGAGGTGCTCGTCCGACGCCGCGCCGCGCTCCTCCGTGGCCGGCGCGTCGCGTTGCTCGTCCACCAGGCGTCCGTGGACAGGCACCTCGCGCACGCCAGCGCCCTGCTCGACGGCCTCCCGCGGGTGCGGCTCGTGCGCCTGTTCGCGCCGGAGCACGGCCTCTGGGGCGCGGCGCAGGACCACACGCCGGTCGGCGCCGCGCGCGACCCGGCCAGCGGCCTCGCGGTGTGGAGCCTCTACGGCGCGCGGCGCGCGCCGACCCGGACGATGCTCCGCGGCGTGGACACGCTCGTGGTCGACCTGCAGGACGTCGGCGCACGCTACTACACGTTCGTGTGGACGCTGGCGCTCGCGATGCGCGCGTGCGCGCGCGCCGGCGTGCCGGTCGTCGTGTGCGACCGCCCGAACCCGCTCGGGGGCGTCCGCGTCGAGGGCAACGTGGCGGATCCCGCATTCGCGTCGTTCGTGGGCCTCTACCCGCTCCCCGCGCGCCACGGGCTCACGCTCGGCGAGCTGGCGCGCTACCTGAACGAGACGCACGGCCTCGGCTGTGCCCTCCGCGTGGTTCCGATGCGCGGCTGGCGGCGCGCGATGCTGTGGGAGGACACGGGCCTCCCCTGGGTGGCGCCGTCGCCGAACATGCCCACGCCGGACACCGCGCGCGTCTATCCGGGCGGCTGTCTCCTCGAGGGCACGAACCTCTCCGAGGGGCGCGGGACCACGCGGCCCTTCGAGTGGGTGGGCGCCCCGTGGCTCGACGCCCACCGGTACGCGGAGGCCCTCGAGGCCGAGCGGCTCCCCGGTGTCCGGTTCCGTCCGGTGCGCTTCCGCCCGACCTTTCACAAGTGGGCAGGCCGCCTCTGTGGCGGGGTCCAGATCCACGTCACGGACCGCGAACGCTTCCTGCCGTTCCTGACGGGGCTCGTCTTGCTCGCAGCCGCCCGACGCCTCGCGCCGGGTCGCTTCGCCTGGCGGCGCCCGCCGTACGAATACGAGCGCCGCCGGCTGCCCATCGACATCCTCTGCGGCACGGACGCCATCCGCCGCGGCCTCGAGCGCGGCGCGCCGCCCCGCGCGCTCGCGGCCGCCTGGCGGCGCGACCTCGTGCGGTGGACGCGCGCGCGCGCGCCGTACCTCCTGTATCGGTGAGCCCGCTCCCCTGGCTCTTCGCGCTCGCGGCCTGCGTGTCGCTCGACGGTCGCATGCTCGCCCCGATCCTGCCCGCGCTCACCGCAACGTTCGGCGCCCCGTCGGGCGAAGTCGGCCTCGCCATGACCGCCTACACGTCCGCGTACGGCGTCTGCCAGCTCGTGTACGGCCCGCTCTCCGACCGCTACGGGCGCGTGCGGGTGCTCCGCGTCACGGCGGTGCTCTTCGCCCTGGGCAGCGTGCTCTCGAGCCTCGCGGGATCGGTGGGCGAGTTCGTCGGGGCGCGCCTCCTCACCGGGCTGTTCGCCGCGGCGACGATCCCGACGACGTTCGCCTACATCGGCGACACGGTCCCGTACGCGCGGCGCCAGGCGGTGATCGGGCGCTTCGGCGCCGTGATCTCGGGCGGCGAGGCGCTGGCGGCGGCGCTGGCGGGCGCGGTGACCTACTTCGTCTCCTGGCGGGTGCTGTTCGCCGCGTACGCGGTCCTCACGCTCGCGCTCGTGCTGGCGCTCCTGCGCGTGCGCGAGGCGCGGTCAGCCCCGCGCGCGGCCGAGCTCGGCTACGCGGCGATCCTCCGCGACCGGCGGGCGCGACGCTTCTACGCGGTGACCCTCAGCGAGGGCTGCCTGGTCTGGGGCGGCGCGACGTACTTCGGCGTGCTCGCGAGCCAGCGGTACGGGTTCAACGATCTCCAGATCGGCCTGCTGCTCGCGTGCTACGGCCTGGGGCGCATCGGCGGCGCGCTCTGGCTCGGCCGCCTGGCGCCGGCGCTCGGCGAGCGGGCGCTCGCCTCGTGGGGCGGCTGGATCGAGGGCGGCGCGTTCGCGCTCCTGATGCTCGGGCTCCCCTGGCCGGTGTTCGGCGCGTGCCTTGGCGCGATCGGGCTCGGGCTGGCGTTCCTCCACTCGACGCTCCAGACGCGCGCCACCGAGATCGCGCCGGCCGCGCGCGGCAAAGCGCTCGCGCTGTTCGCGCTCGGCTACTTCGCGGGGGCCGCGCTGGGCACCGCGGCGTTCGGGTGGTTGGTGGACGCGGGCGCGAGCGGGCTCGTCCTGGCGACCTGCGCCGTCGGGCTCGCCGCGCTCGGGCAGGTCGTCGCGCGTCGACCGTGACCGGCTCTAGGAGCCGAAGAGGCGCGAGAAGAAGTTCTTGACGCCCTGGCCGAAGTCCGTGGCGCCGTCGCGGACCTTTTCCCAGGCGCTCTTCGTCTTCGGTTCGGCCGCGTGCCCGGCGTCCTTGAGGGTCTCGCCCGTGAACTTGGCGCCCTCGACGACGGTCTTGCCGATGCCCTTCGCGGTCTCCTCGACCCCCTCGCCGATCTTGCCCGCGCCGATCTTCTTGGCGCCGGTCTCGACCTGCTGCGTGGCGGCCTTGACCTTCGAGTCGTCGGCGGCGGCCGCAGGCGCGGCCGCCCCGGCGACGAGTGCGCCCACGAGCGCGAGCGTGAGGCCCGTCCTCATGACCCCAATCCTACCAGGCGGGCCCGCGGCGCGCGCTACCCCGCGTACCCGCGGGAGCGCAGGCAGCGCGCGTAGGCCTCGCGATAGCGCTCGTCGTTCTTCTTGTTCTCGTTGAGCCCGTAGAGCGTGCCGCCGCCGGCGCCGACGATGCCACCGATCGCGGCGCCCTTGCCCGCGCCCTTGCCGCCACCCGCGATCGCGCCGCCCGCGGCGCCAACCGCGGCGCCCACGACGGCGCCGACCGCCGCGTCCTTCACGACTTCCATGGTCTTGTCGTGCTGGCCGGTCTGCGCCGCCGCGTACTCGTTGCAGGCGGCGACGGCCTGCTGCGTGGGCATGGCGGGCACGGCGGGCTGCGCCACGGCGGGCTGCGCCACGGCGGGCTGCGCCGCGGCGCGCGGCCGTTCCGCCACCGCCTTGGCCGGCGGCGGCGTCGGGGCGCTCGACCAGTTGGCGACGACGAGTCCTGTCACGAGCGCGGTGGCCATGACGAGCGCCATCGCGATCGAGGTCATCTTCCAGGGATTCCAGCCGTTCATCACTTGCCCCCTCCCTTACCGTTACCGTGCCCCGAGCCGCCGCCGTGCGCCGCGCCCCCGCTGTTGCCGTGGCTGCTGTTGCCACCCGCCGTGTACGTGGCGCTGCGGCTGCCGTGGTTGCTGGAGTTGCCGTAGCCGCTGGACTTGCCGTGGTCGCTGTAGCGGCCGTTGCCTCCCTCCTGGGAGCCGGACTTGGAGTACGACGAGGAGCCGCTCTCGTACTTGGACTGCCGGCCCGAGGCGGTCGTGATCGTGCTGCCCGTGGCCGTGCTGTGCGACGGCTTGTGCGCGTGGTTGTACGCGCTGACCACCTGGCCGAGGTTCTTCTCCTGCACGAGCCCCTGCGCCTTCATGTCCTTGAAGACCTGACCCCAGCCCTGCCCGCTCTGCTTCTTCGCCGCGATCTCGTCGAGCGTGAGCGGCGTGGACGTGGTCGTCGTGCCGGTCGTGCCGGTCGTGCCGCCGGACGGCGTCGTCGTCTGCTGGGCCTCGAAGA
>MGCE01000104.1 GCA_001790315.1 Candidatus Rokubacteria bacterium RIFCSPLOWO2_02_FULL_72_37
CACCCAGTTGTCGAGGTAGAAGAGCATCGCCGGGTGGCGCGCCGTCGCCCGCACGAGGTCGGGGAACCGGCCGAGCGCGTGGGGCCGGATCGCCTCACGCTCGTACGCGCCCACGGACCAGCGCACGACGCCCTTGCCCGCGAAGACGTTGAAGTGGTTGAACCAGAAGTCGACCATGACCTCCCGAAGCTGGCGCTCGCTCGTGACCGCGCGGACCACCTTCGCGGCCTGGAGCTCCGCGGCGATCCTGACCGGCCGCTTCTCGGGGGGATAGCGCTCGAGCAGCTCCCGGCGCGTCATCTCTCCGCTCTGCACCTTCTCGCGCAGCGTCGGGTCCGGGCGCGGGTAGTCGCGCAGCAGCTCGGGGATCGGCTTGTCGAGCGTCGCGAGCCCGCCGAGCGCGCGCTCGGTCGCCGAGTCGTCGAGCGACTCGGGCCGGAGCTGGCGCTCGAACCAGGCCGCGAGGCCCACGGCGCGGACGCGCTCGACGTCCCCGGGGCGCGGACCGAACGTCAGGCGATTCAGGGCGTGGAGGATCTCCCGGTCGGCGGCGGCGCGTGTCTCGGCCTGCACGGGCCCGGCCCCGGCCAGCAGGAGGGCGAGGATGAACCCGAGCACGCGGTGGCTCACCGCGAGGGCTCGGGGGTGCCGGGCAGCGCGCCGCGACCCTGGCGGAACCGCTCGCGCAGCTGCTGGCGTTGCTCCGGCGTCATGTTGCGCCAGCGTTCGCGCAGGCGCTCGCGCTGCTCAGGGTCCATCTGTCGCCAGCGTTCCTGGTTCTTCAGGACTCGGGCGCGCTCCTCGGGCGACATCGCCTCGAACTCGCGGTAGCGCTCGAGGATGCGCTCGCGCTTCTCGGGCGGCAGCTGCTGGAAGCGCTCGTACGCCTGCTGCAGCTGGCTCCGTCGCTCCTGGGGCAACTCGTTCCAGCGCTGGAAGTCCTGCAGGACCCGCTGTTTCTCCTCGGGCGGGAGCTGCCGGAAGCGCTGGTAGCCCTCGCGCGCCGTCTGGCGCTCCTCCGGCGTCATGGACTTCCACCGCCGGTGGTTCTCGAGCACGCGCGCGCGCTCTTCGGGGGAGAGCTTCTGCCAGCGTTCGAGGTTCCGCTCGGCGACCGCGCGTTCCTCGGGCGTGAGCTGCTCGAGCCCCGGGATCGGCCCCCCCTGGCCGCGGGCGCCCTCGAGCACGCCGCCGAGGAGGATCGCCAACACGATGAAGAGCGGCGGGAGCCGGCGCGCCGTCATCTCACTTGGCCTCCCTGGGCGCGGGCGCCGCCTCCGGGCGGGGCTCGAGCGTCGGCAGCGCCTCCAGCAGGCGCAGCCGCTCCAGCATCCTGAGGCGCGCCAGGAAGACACCGTCCTTCGCGAGGTCGGTGTCCGTGAGCAGCTCGAGGTCGAGCAGCATCTGGGCGTCGGGCGCGTACGGCCGTGCCGGCTCGGCCCCGCCGGCTGCGCGCGCCGCGAGCGCCGCGGCACCGAGCGCGGCCGCGCCGAGCCAGGCCGTCGCGCAGGCCACGCTAGCCTTCACTCGTCGCCGTCAGCCGGTCGAGCTGGCCGATGATGTCGAGATCCTCGAGCAGGTCAAGGCGCTCGACGAGCGAGAGCTGCCGGAGCAACTCGAGCCGCCGGCCGAGGAGCACCTCCTCGACGGACGCCGGGTCGCTCCCGGTCGGACGTGGTGGGCCGCCGAGGATCGCGAGGACCAGGAGCACCCCGGCGAGGCTCGCCGAGAGGGCGAGCGGCACCGGCCGCCACCACCACGCGTGCCGTCCCCGGCGCCCGTCGAGCCGCGCCCGCAGCTCGGCGCGCCAGCGCCCCCAGTGGATCGGCGGGGGCGCCGGCACGGACCGGGCGAGGTTCTCGAGGAGGGCGCGGACGGCCGTCGCGTCCTCGCGACACTCGGGGCAGTCCTCGAGATGCCGCGCGACGCGTTCCCTGTCGGCCGGGGCGAGCTCGCCGCGCACGTAAGGCACCAGGTCGCTGTCGGGATGATTGGCCATGTCAGCGCCTCTCCACGGTCTGCCGGAGCGTCTTGAGCGCCCTGTGCAGGTGCACCCGCACCGTCGCCTCCGAGCACTTGAGCACGGTCGCGATCTCCGCGGTCGAGAGCTCCTCCTGCACCGAGAGGAGCACGGTCGCCCGCTGGCGCGGCGCGAGCCGGTCGACGGCTGCCCAGAGCGCGCTCATCGTCTGCTCGCGTCCGAGCTGGTCGACCGGGTCATGCGAGGGTGCGGGCTGCCGCTCGAGGAGCCCACCGCCCTGCGCCTCGTCCTCGTCCCGGGCCCAGAGCCGCCACCAGCGATTCCGCCGGCGATGGTCCAGGCAGAGGTTGAGGACGACCCGGTAGAACCACGTCGAGAATCGAGCGCGCCCGCCGAAGCTCCCGGCGGCCTCGTAGAGCCGGACGAACGCCTCCTGCGTGACGTCGCGCGCGTCCTCCGCATGGCGCAGGACGGACCACGCGAGGCGCCACGCACGCTCGCGATACCGCTCGACCAGGAGGTCGAACGCCGCCTCGTCCCGCTCGGCCACGCGGCGGCACAGCGCTTCATCGGAAAGCTCCACGCCCCGGTCGTCCTCTGCCGTCCACCTTCCCATTCCTTCGGCACGGGCCGCAAGGGGCGGGGCACCCGTCGTGCTCCCTGCCCCGGTGGCTTTCCTCGGGCTCACTTGGCCGTAAGACGCGGCCGCAAGTGCCGGTGTTTACGGCGCGAATGCTCCGGCATCTCAGAGCCCGTGGCGCCCGGAGCCCCCCATGACCTTAATCCAGGACGACGAGACCCCGCGCCGAGCGGTTCATGACTCGCGCGCCGGACCGGCCGACGAGCACGGTCTCGGCGACTCCGAGCCCGGCCCACCCGGGCTCGATCCAGACGAGCTCGACGCGCAGCACCTCGCCCACCTCCAGAGGTGTCGCGACGCCGCGCGCGAGATCGGGCGGCTCACGAGGCTCGAGGCCGATCCCGTGGCCGACGTGGTCAGGCTCCCAGCCGGAGAGCCCGGCGGCACGTGCCGTCGAGACGCCCCGGTCGAAGACGGCGCCGGCGGCGACCCCCGGAGCGATCGCGTCGAGCGCAGCCTCGAGCCCCGACAGCAGGGCGCCGTAGACGGCGTCCTGCCGCGCGCTGGGCGCCCCCAGCACTGCGGTGCGCGCGACGGTCGCCCGGTAGCCGCGAGACGCGCAGCCCACGTCGCATCGGACGAGGTCGCCCGGGCGGAGCGCACGGTCGCCGGGCCAGGGCGCGGGAATCGAGGTGGACGCGCCCAGCGCGACGACGCCGGGGCGCGGCGTGGCGCCGCGCCTGGCGACGCCCGCGTCGAACAGCGCCGCCGCCTCGCGCTCGGTCGTTCCCGCCCGGAGCGCCTGGACGACCTCGTCGAGCGCCTCCTCGGCGATGCCGAGGGCGCGCTGGAGGCGTTCGATCTCGTAGGGGCCCTTGACCCTGCGCGCGGCCGCGAGGGGCTCGGCCGCGGGCGCGACGCGGCGCGGGGCGAGGCGCTCGGCGAGCCGGCGCCAGGCCTCCGGCGCGATGCGGCTCTCGTCGACGCCGACCGTGCCGCCCGCGACCCCGAGGGCGTCCAGCGCCAGCGCGAGCGCGTCGGCGGGGCTCGCGGCGCGCCGGCCCACGATCTCCCGGACGCGCCGCGCCTCGGTGCCCGGCGCGTCGGTGAGCTGCACGCCCGGGGCCCCGAAGCAGGTCACCCGGTCCACCTCGATCCGGTCGGCGACGACGGGCGCGACGTCGATCGCGGGCACGACCAGCGCCGTCCCGCCACGGCCGTGGACCGCGAACTGCGGCGTGCGGTGGACGGCGTGCGTGAGGCTCACGAAGCCGGTCAGGTAGCGGACGTTCTCGGGCGAGCTCGCGACGAGGGCGTCGAGCCCGTGCGCGTCGAGCGCGGCGCGGAGTCGCTCGGCCTGGTGCGGGTACACGGCTCAGATCGCGAGCAGGGTGCCGGTGATGTGGGTGGACTCGGGCCGCACGAGCGTCGCGATCGCCTCCGCGACGGCCTCGACGGGCACCCAGGCGCTCCAGTCCGCGTCGGGCATGGCGGCGCGGTTCGCCTCGGTGTCCATCGTGCTCGGCAGCACGGCGTTCACCGTGACGCCGCACCCGCGCGTCTCCGCGGCGAGGGCCTGCGCGAGTGCGACGACGCCCGCCTTGGCGACCGTGTACGCGATGAAGCCGCCCGCCGGGGGCACGACGGCGCGCGACGCCACGAACACGATGCGGCCCCAGCCCGCCGCGACCATGTGCGGCAGGGCCGCCCGCGCCGCCACGAACGCGCTCGTCAGGTTCAGGTCGAGCATCCGTCGCCACGTGCCCGCGTCGGTCTCGAGGAGCGGACCCCCGACGAAGCCGCCGACCGCCGTGACGAGGATGTCGAGGCGACCGAGCGTGGCGACGGTGCGCGCCGCGAAGGCGGCCATGGCCTCCACGTCGGTCGCATCGACCGCCTCGGTGTGGAGCCGGTCGCGATCGCCCGGGGGGACCCGCGTGACGAGCCAGTCGCGTTCGCGCTCCGCGATGTAGGGGATCGCGACGGTCGCGCCGCCGGCGAGCAGGCGCAGGCTCACCGCCTGGCCGAGGGCGCCGGTGCCGCCAGGCACGAGCGCGACGCGACCGGCGAGGCTCACGGCTCGCCGCCGGGCGCGGCCATGATGGCCGAGCGCTGGATCTCGTCGTAGCGGACCCGGCTCACGTCGAACGCCTCGAGGTTGTCGCGAAGCCGCTTGAACGTCTGGTCGAACGAGGGCAGCGTCTTGCGCGCGCGCGTGAGGGGCGTGGTGCGGGCGAGCACGTAGTTCTTCACGTACGGGTGATTGATGCCACGCCGCTTGATCTTCGCGACAACCTCGCCGAGGGCCTCGTCCGCCTCGCGGACCAGGTCGGCCCGCGCCTCCCGCTCCTGGAGCCCCTTCGGGAGCGTCGGCTTGAGGAACTTGTCCACCCGGCGGAGGATGGGTGCGAAGGCGCCGCCCGCAAACCGCTTGTTTCCCTCGTAGAGGAGGCCGAGCGTGATGAAGTGGGGCGACTCGAACTGGTGGGCCCACGCCTCCTCCGTGCTCGCGGGCTGCTCGTTCGCGAGCGCCCGGTACATGCGGATCACCTCGAGGGACTTCTCCTTGAGGTTGTGCGCCTTCTCGACGTTCAGGGGCAGGACCTCGAACACCACCTCCGGCTCGACGACGAGGATCGCGGGGACGGCGTCGGCCTTGAGCTTGTCGAGGACCGCGCGGCGGTGATTCCCGTTCGGCGTCCAGTAGACCCCGGGCCGCGGGGAGACCACCACGATCGGATCCACGAAGCGGTCGAGGCGCTTGACCGCCTCGGTGAGGCGCTTGACGTGGGCCGGCGAGAGGTCGCGCTGGTACGGGGACGCCTCGCACTTCGTCCGCGGGAGCAGGCAGAAGAGCTGCCAGTGCCCGCCGACGGGCTCCTGGTAGATCGCGAGCACCTGCCCGCCGTCGCGCTGGACTTGCGCGGCGAGCGCTAGACGCCCGCGCGGGCCGGCGCGGCGCGCAGGCGCCCGGCCAGGTCCCGGAGCGACCCGTAGATGCCCGAGGGCAGGAAGATGATGGAGAGGATCAGGAGCAGGCCGTAGATCGTCTCGGCCATGCCGATGAACTTGAGCCCGAAGACGATGCGGAGGTACTCGGCGAGCGCGATCGTGAGCGCGGTCCCGACGGTCGGGCCGAGCAGCGAGTACATGCCGCCGAGCACGACGGCGAAGACGATGCGGAGCGAGACGCCGATGCCCGCCAGCGTGTCCGGGTTCACGTACGAGATGTACTGCGCGTAGGCCACGCCGCCGACGGCGGTGAGGGTGGCCGAGAGCACGGTGATCCAGATCTTGAACCGCGTGACGTGGATGCCGACCGACGCCGCGGCGGTCTCGTCCTCGCCGATCGCCTCCATGGCGGAGCGCGCCATGGAGCGGTCCACGCGCTGCCAGACCCAGAGCCCGAGGAGCCAGAGGACGAGCCCGGCGTAGTAGAACACGCGCTTGTCGGCGAACTGCATCGCCAGCAGGCTGTCGCGGCCCGCGGGCCTGAGCGAGACGCCGAGCGAGCCGCCCGTCCAGTTGCGCTCGGCGATGATGAGGAGCCGGACCACCTCGCCGACGGCCAGCGTGACGAGCGCGAAGTAGTGCCCCACCACCTGGAAGCGCGAGCACGGGTAGGCGACGATCACCGCGACGACGGCGGTGAGGGCGACCGCCGCGACGCCGCCGAGCCAGGGCGTCAGGCCGTAGTGGTTCCACAGGAGCGTGGCCGTGTAGGCGCCGAGCCCGAGGAACGCGCCGTGGCCGAGCGAGACGAGCCGGAAGCGCCCCATGAGGGCCCACGCGCCGCCGATGAAGGACCA
>MGCE01000105.1 GCA_001790315.1 Candidatus Rokubacteria bacterium RIFCSPLOWO2_02_FULL_72_37
GGGCTACCGCCTCGGGCCGCTCGATCTCTCCACGCGCTTCATGTACACGCCGGGCCAGGAGACGCAGCACCGGGTGGCGAACGGCTCGGACATCGGCTACTGGCAGACCCCTGTGGACTCGGGCTTCGCGTACTTCACGGGCTACACCGAGATCCAGACTTCCCAGGTGGAGTACAACAATGCGCTGCTCTCGGGCTGCCCGGGTTGCACGCTCAGGGAGAACCCGAGCTACGACAAGTACGGGCGGATCATGTGGGCCGTCAAGGCCGACTACTCGCTGACGCCCGCGCTCAACTTCTACGGCATCATCAACATGAGCTGGACCGACGAGGACGTGGACAACACGAAGATCGTCGGCGCGACCGGCTCGATCGCGAGCCAGCGCGGTGACCAGATCCGGGGTGAGGAGAACTACCTCGGCACCGAGCTGGACCTCGGGATGACTTGGCGCTTCGCCCCGAACACGGCGCTCGACCTCGTGTGGGCGTACATGTGGACGGGCAGCGCGCACGACCAGTCCACCAACGCCGCCAACCAGGCGGCGGGCGTCGTCAACGACGCCAAGGACGTCTACAAGGCGGTCGCCCGCATCCGCTTCACGTTCTAAGGTTCCAGGGCGTAGCCAGGAGCACCGGGAGGGCATGGGGGTCACCCCCCATGCCCTCCCACTTTTTCGTCGGTGGTATAGTGCCGGTGATGATCCGCACGCGATCCCCCCTCGGTGCGCTCGCCCTCGGCGTGGGGCTCCTCGTCCTGGCGGCGGCGCCCGGCGCCGGTGCCCAGTCGGCTGCGCCGCCGGCCCGGGAGGCGCCGTCGGCCTCGAGCTCCCTCCGCGTGATCGCCGAGCAGGTGGCCCGGCTCTTCCCGGTGGTCCAGACCGACGTGATCGAGGTGTCGGGCGAGCGTGTCACCCTCGCGGCCGGCCGCCAGCAGGGGGTCGTTCCCGGCATCGAGCTGATCGCCTATCGTGAGGGACGGGAGCTCTACCACCCGACGACCAAGCAGCTCCTCGGGCGCACCGAGGAGACCGTCGGGCGCATGGTCGTCACGGAGGTCGCCGACCGGTACGCGGTGGCGACGCTCGCGCCAGGCGCCCGGGAGGCGCCGCGCCCGGGTGACAAGGCGCGCGTCGCGGCCGGCCGCGTCAAGCTCGCCATCGTGCCGCTGGTCTCCGGGGTCAGGGCCCGGCTCGTCGAGGCGGCGACCTACGACCTCGTCCAGGAGCTCGAGCGGACGGGCCGCTTCCAGGTCGTGTTCGGCGAGCAGGTCTCCGTCTGGCTCGCCGAGCGGAAGATCCCCGCCGCGGAGTTCGTGCGGGGCCGCGGCGTGCGGGAGGCCCAGGACCGACTCAAGCTCTCCCACATGCTGGCGGTGCACTACACGATGGCGCAGGGCAAGGCGTTCATGGACCTGCGGGTCTTCTCGAGCGTCCTCGAGCAGCCGCTCTTGCAGCAGGCGCTCTTCGTTCCGCCGTCGGTCCGGCCGGCGCCCACCCAGCAGTTCTCCACGGGGCCGGGAGGCGAGGGCGCGCCGGTCCAGCGGCGCTCGCTTCTCGCGCGCCTCCTGTCGGGCAACTTCGAGCCGAACACGTACTCCGCGGGCGCATCCGCGATCCCGCTCCGCTCGCTCGCGGTCTTCCCGTTCTCGGTGCTGTCGATGGACGTCGCGATCGGGAAGGACACGGTCCCGCGCATCGTGCTGACGGACGGCCAGCGCGTCTTCCAGTACCGGCTCGTCGGCGAGAAGCTCGAGCCGGAGTGGACATACAGCAAGCTCATGGTCGGCAGCATCCTGGGCGTGCAGTTCGCCGACCTCGACGGTGACGGCGTCCTGGACGTGGTCGTGAATCGCCAGGACGCGAAGCTCGGGATGCTCTCCTACATCCTGACGACGCGGGCCGGCCGGCCGGCGGTGCTGGCCGAGGACCTCCCGCTGATCCTGCTGGCCCTGGACGAGCGCGGCGCCGGCGTGGCGCACGAGGTCTGGGGGCAGCCCATGAACGCGTACACGTTCTTCTCGCGCGGCGCGGTGACCCGCTACGTCCTGAAGGACAGCGACCTCGTCGCCGCAGGCCAGGCGCGCCCGCACGACTTCTTCCGGCTGACGGGCGCGACCTTTGCGAGCCTGGCGCCGAAGGACAAGGCCCAGCGCGTGCTCGCCTTCATCGACGAGCAGAGTCGCCTCGTGGTCGCGGAGAACGGCCAGGAGATCTGGCGCTCCTCCGCCGCGGTGGGCCGCGGGCTCGCCCAGGCGCGGCTGGAGATCCAGCAGTCCCGGACCGCGGTCGACAAGTTCTTCCGGATGGAGCCGATCCCGCTCGCCGTGGACCTCGACGGGGACGGCGTCCAGGAGATCGTCGTGCCCGTGAACGACGAGGAGGCGGGTCGCCTCGTGGTGATCTTCCGCGGGCCGACGGGGCTGCGCACGCAGGTGGTCGCCTCCGGAAGCGAGGGCGTCGTCACCGGGATGGGCGCGGTCCCCGGCAGCGACGGCGGCTTCCCTTCGCTCGTCATGGCGGTGGTGAAGCGGAGCGGTCTCCTCGGAACGAGCGGCGACACGCAGCTCATCATGACCGTTCCCGAGTAGATGCTGCACCTGTACGGGGCCGTGGCGCCCCGGGTCTCGCAGTGATCCGCTCGGTCCGCGGAGTCCACGACATCCTCCCGACGGAGGCCGCGAAGTGGCAGCGCGTCGAGCGCGCCGCGCGCGGGGTGTTCGAGGCCTACGGCTACGCCGAGATCCGTCTGCCGCTCTTCGAGCGCACCGAGCTGTTCGCGCGCGGGATCGGCGAGGCGACCGACATCGTCCAGAAGGAGATGTACACGTTCGACGATCGGAGCGGCGAGTCCCTGACGCTCCGGCCGGAGGCCACCGCCGGGCTCCTGCGCGCGTACATCGAGCACGGGCTCCACGTGCAGCCCAAGCCCGTCAAGCTCTACACGCTGGGCCCGATGTTCCGCTACGAGCGTCCCCAGGCGGGCCGCTACCGCCAGTTCCACCAGCTCGACATCGAGGCGCTCGGCGACGACCACGCCGCGCTCGACGCCGAGGTGATCACGATGCTCGTCGAGTTGTTCCGGCGGCTCGGGCTCGCGGACCGGCTCGAGGTCGAGGTGAACTCGCTGGGCGACGAGGCGAGCGCCTGCCGGCCGCGCTACCGGGCCGAGCTGGTCGCATATCTGCGAACGCGTGCGGACCGACTCTGCGAGGAGTGCCGGGAGCGCACCGAGAAGAACCCCCTCCGGGTGCTCGACTGCAAGACGCCGGGGTGCCGGCCGGTGCTGGACGGCGCGCCGGTGCTCGGCGACTTCCTGTGCGCGGACTGTACGACGCACTTCGCGAAGACGCGCGAGTACCTCGACGCCTCGAGCGTCCGGCACGTGGTCAGCCCGCGCCTCGTCCGCGGGCTCGACTACTACGTGCGGACGACGTTCGAGCTGACCACGACCGAGCTGGGCGCGCAGAACGCGGTCGCCGGCGGCGGGCGCTACGACGGGCTCATCAAGCTGCTCGGCGGGCCGCCGGATCCGGGCATCGGCTTCGCCGTCGGCGTCGAGCGGGTCGTCCAGCTCCTGCCCGACGCGGGATCGCCGGCCGGCGCGGAGCGCCGCACTCCCCGGGTCTTCCTGATCCCGCTCGGCGAGCCGGCCCTCGGGCGGATGCTGGCGACCGCGACCGGGCTGCGCGCGCGGGGCCTCGTGGTCGAGGTCGGCTACGGCGGGCGCAAGCTCGGCCGGGAGCTGGAGCGCGCCGGCAGACTCGGCGCGAGCCACGCGGTGATCGTGGGCGAGGCGGAGCTCGAGCGCGGCGAGGCGATCGTGAAGGAGATGGCGTCGGGCGCGCAACGGGTGGTGAAGCTCGGCGAGCTGGCGGAGCAGCTCCTGGCGCTGGGAGGACGCGCGTGACCGAGGGGCTCGGCGACTGGACGCGGACCCACACCTGCGGCGAGCTGCGCGCCGCGGACGCCGGCCGCACCGTGACCCTCATGGGCTGGGTGCACCGGCGGCGCGACCACGGCGGGCTCGTCTTCCTCGACCTGCGCGACCGGACAGGGCTCGCCCAGTGCGTGTTCAACCCCGCGACCAGCTCGGGCGCGCACGGCCGCGCGGAAGCGGTGCGGGGCGAGTTCGTCCTGGCCGTGCGCGGTACCGTGGCGCGCCGCCCGGCCGGCACGGAGAACCCGAAGCTCGCGACCGGCGAGGTCGAGGTCCACGCGGCCGAGCTCCGCATCCTGAACGAGGCGCGCCCGCTCCCGTTCCCGATCGAGGGTGAGGCCGAGGTCGACGAGCTCGTGCGGCTCCAGTTCCGCTATCTCGATCTGCGCCGCCCCTCGCTCTACCGGAACTTCGCGCTGCGCGACGCCGTGTGCCGTGCCGTGCGCGACCACCTGCACCAGCACGGGTTCCTCGAGGTGGAGACGCCGTTCCTCACGCGCTCGACGCCCGAGGGGGCGCGCGACTTCCTGGTCCCGAGCCGCCTGAGCCCGGGGAGCTTCTACGCGCTCCCGCAGTCACCCCAGCTCTTCAAGCAGCTCCTGATGGTGGCGGGCTTCGAGCGGTACTTCCAGATCGTCCGCTGCTTCCGCGACGAAGATCTTCGGCGCGACCGGCAGCCCGAGTTCACGCAGATCGACATCGAGACGTCGTTCCTGGGCCGCGAGGACTTCCTGGCGCTCATCGAGGGTATGGTCGCGGCGGTCATCCGGTCGGTGGCCGGCGTCGAGGTGACGCGGCCGTTCGCCCGGCTCACGTACGCGGAGGCGCTCGCCCGGTACGGCTCGGACAAGCCGGACACCCGCTTCGGGCTCGAGCTCGTCGACGTCACCGCCCTCTTCCGCGGCGGCGCGTTCCAGGCCTTCGCCCAGGTGGTCGAGGCGGGCGGCGTCGTGAAGGCGCTGCGTGTCCCCGGCGCCGGCGCCCTCTCGCGCAAGGAGGCCGACGACCTCGTGGCGGCGGCGAAGTCGTACGGGGCGAAGGGGCTCGTCTGGGCGAGGGTGACGGCCGAGGGGATCGGATCGCCCGTCGCGAAGTTCCTGGAGCCGGTCCGGCCGGCGCTGCTCGACGCGCTCGGCGCCGGCGCCGGGGACCTCGTGCTGCTCGTTGGCGACGCGATGCCGACCGCGGCGCTCGTGCTCGGGCGCCTGCGCACGGACCTCGCGCGGCGACACGGCCTCGTTCCTGCGGGGGGCTATGCGCTCCTCTGGGTCGTCGACTTCCCGATGTTCGAGTGGAGCGCCGAGGAGCGGCGCTGGCAGGCGATGCACCATCCCTTCACCGCGC
>MGCE01000106.1:0-1243 GCA_001790315.1 Candidatus Rokubacteria bacterium RIFCSPLOWO2_02_FULL_72_37
TACCTGCCGCGGCTCCCGCGCTGCGTCGTCGACGGCGGGTATTACACGAAGACCCGGGAGAATCGCTTTCTGGCGTGCCCGCTGCCGGTCGAGGGCGCGTACGTCCTCGGCGCGCTCTCGGGCTACGGCCTCATGGCGTCGAACGGTGCCGCGGACCTCCTGGCCGACCACATCGCCGAACGCCCGCTGCCCCGCTACGCGCCCGCATTCGATCTGGCGCGCTACCGCGACCCCGCCTACCGTCCCCTGCTCGAGGGCTGGGAGGACTCGGGCCAGCTCTGAGCCCGTCGCCGAGGCGCCGCCGCAGGGGGGCTCGGCGGCGGGTATACAGTAGTCATGGCGTGGGACAGGCGTTTGCAGCCTCTCCTCGATCGCCACCCGGCGTTGCGGGCGATCGGCGGCACGCCCCTCGTCAGGCTGGATCTCCTCGCCGAGGAGTTGCCCGCGGTCGAGATCCTGGCGAAGCTCGAGAGCCTGAATCCCGGCGGCTCGCTCAAGGACCGTCCCGTGCTGCGAATGCTGCTCGCGGCCGTGCTCGACGGGCGACTGCGCTCCGGGCAGACGATTCTCGACAGCTCGTCGGGCAACGCGGGGATCGCGTACGCGATGATAGGCCGGATCCTCGACTTCCCCGTCGAGATCGTCATCCCCGACAACGCGAGCGCCGAGCGCAAGAAGCGCATGCAGGCCCACGGTGCGCGCCTCGTCTTCACCGACGCGCTCCTCGGCTACGACGAGGCGCTCCGCGAGGTCCGGCGGCGCTGGGAGGGCGCGCCGGACCGCTATTTCTTCTGCGACCAGTACGCCAACGCCGACAACTGGCGGGCACACTACGAGACCACGGCCGAGGAGATCCTCGAGGAGGCGGGCGGGCGGCTCACGCACTTCGTCTGCGGGGTCGGCACCGGCGGCACGCTCACGGGCGTCGGCCGGCGGCTCAGGGAGTACGACGCGCGCGTTCGCGTGGTCTGCGTCGTCCCCGAGGCGTTCCCCGGCATCGAGGGCCTCAAGCCGCTCGGCCATCCCGAAGACCTCGTGCCCGCCATCCTGGACGAGAGCCTGATCGACGAGCGGGTCGAGGTCGGCGCCGACGAGGCGCACGCCATGTGCGTGCGACTCGCCCGGGCCGGCTTCTTCGCGGGCCAGTCCTCGGGCGCCTACCTCGTGGGCGTCGAGCGCGTCGCCCGGCGCGAGCGGCGCGGGCGCTTCCTGACGCTGCTCAACGACCTCGGCGAGCGCTACT
>MGCE01000106.1:1328-5388 GCA_001790315.1 Candidatus Rokubacteria bacterium RIFCSPLOWO2_02_FULL_72_37
GGGGGCGCCGGCGAGCAGCCGCGGCTGGCGGAGGGTGCCCTCGATCAGCGCCGGGACGTCACGCTCGCCGTAGCCGATCGCGGTGAGACCGTTCGGGATGCCGATGTCGCGCATCAGGGCGATCAGCGCGCGCGGCAGCGCCTCGCGGCGCTCGGCCTCGCCCAGGCCCGCGACGGGCGCCCCGAGCAGCTCGGCGGCCCGCAGGTGGCGCTCGGGTGCGGTCGCGTAGGTGAAGCGGAACGCGGCGGGCGCCGTCAGGATGACCGACATGCCGTGCGGGACGAGCGGGCGGCGCGTCCTGTACCCGGCGGGGACGTAGTCGCGCACGAGCCCGGCGATCGGGTAGGCGACCGCGTGCGGGATGTGCACGCCCGCGTTGCCGAAGCCGATGCCCGCGTAGTTCGCCGCGAGCGCCAGATGCACGCGCGCCTCGAGATCGAGGCCGTTCAGCACGGCGCGGCGCAGGTAGCGCGCGACGTACTCCATCGCCTTCTCGCACCAGATGTCGCTCGCGGGGTTGGCGCCGACGTAGGCGGGACGGTCGGGCGGGTGGTGCTTCGGGCGCGCGTTGTACGGCCGCGTCGTGTACGACTCGATCGCGTGCGTGAGGATGTCGGCGCCCGCGGCCGCCGTCACCTCGGGGGGCGCGGTGAGCGTGTTGAGCGGGTCCACGACGCCGAGCGTGGGGCGAAGCAGGCGGTGCGAGACGCCCGCCTTGACGTTCTCGTCGACGACGTGGGTCACCGCGACCGCCGTCGTCTCGCTTCCGGTCCCCGCGGTCGTCGGCACGGCGAGCAGCGGGCGGAGCGGGCCGGGGACGGGCGCGCCCCTGCCGACGGGCTTGTTGATGTAGTCGAGGAGCGGCGCCGGGTAGCAGGTGAGGAGGTTGGCGGCCTTGCAGGTGTCGATCGTGCTCCCGCCGCCGACGGCGACCAGGCCGTCGAACTCCTTCGTCCGCGCGTACTCCGCGGCCTCCTCCATCGAGCGGTCGGTCGGCTCGACCTCGACGCCGTCGTAGACGTCAGCCTTGATGCCCTGCTCCTCGAGGAGCGCCCGCACGCGCTCGGGCAGGCCGAGCTCGGCGAGGTGACGGTCGGTGAAGACCAGCGCCTTCTTGATGCCGAGGCGGCTCGCGTCGAAGCCGATCTCGTCCATCGCGCCCAGCCCGAACTTGATCGGCGACATCTCCATCACGAAGACGGTCTCGGTCGGCAGCGTCACGCCCTTCATGGCGACCTCCAGGAATTCGCGTCTCTCCGGCATTATAGGGTAGCCTGTAGGGGATGCGAGAGCGGCGGCCGGGCGCGGACGAGATCGCCAACCTGAAGGGCCGCATCGCCGAGGCCTTCGTCGAGACGATCTTCCGGCGCGCCGGCTACACGGTCTCGCGCATCGGTCGCGAGAGCCAGGTGCAGCGGCTCGTGAAGCTCGGCGCCGACGAGTTCCTGCCCGACTTCCTGTTGCGCAAGCTGGTCCCCGGGACGGACGCCGGCCGGCCGCTGCACCGGCTGATCCCGATCGAGGTGAAATACCGCGCGAACGTCGAGGCGTTTCTCGCGGAGTACGGGGACGAGCTCCTCCCGCGCATCGGCGATCAGTGGCCGGAGCTGTGTCTCGTGCTGGTCACGGACCACCCGGCGCCTCGCCGGTCGTGCTTCCAGGTCATCGACCTCTCGGTCGTCCCGGCGGAGGCGCCGCTCGCGTCGGCGGATCTGCACCAGATCCGCGACCTCGACGTCTACGAGACCACGGTGCGGGAATACGAGGGGCTGGTGCGGGGGATCTTCCCGCTGCTCCGCCTCGGCGCCTCGGCTCCTTGACACCCGGCGCCGGAACACCCTAGAGTCCGGCGCATGCTCGACTATCCGTTCCGCTCCGCCCGGCAGCTCGCCAGGGACATCCGTCGCAAGAAGGTCGGCGCGCTCGAGCTGCTCGAGCTGTACCTCGCGCGCGTCGAGCGCCACAACCCGCGGCTCAACGCGATCGTCGTGACCGACCTCGCCGGCGCGCGCAAGCGGGCGCGCGCCGCGGACCGCGCCCTCGCCCGCGGCGAGGTCTGGGGGGCCCTGCACGGTGTGCCGATGACGATCAAGGAGTCGTACGACGTCGTCGGCATGCCGACGACGTGGGGGCTGCCGCAGCTGAAGGACAACTATCCCCAGCGCAACGCGCTCGCCGTGGACCGCCTGCTCGCGGCGGGCGTGGTCCTCTTCGGCAAGACCAACGTGCCGCTCTACCTGGCCGACTGGCAGAGCTTCAACGTCGTCTACGGCACGACCAACAACCCCTGGGACCTCTCGCGCGTGCCCGGCGGCTCGTCCGGCGGCTCGGCGGCGGCGCTGGCCGCGGGGCTCACCGGTCTCGAGGCCGGCAGCGACATCGGGGCCTCGATCCGCAACCCCGCCCACTACTGCGGCGTGTTCGGCCACAAGCCCACGTACGGCATCGTGCCGCCCCGCGGTCAGGCGCTGCCGGGGCGAGTCGCGGCGGGGGACATCTCGGTGATCGGTCCCATGGCGCGGAGCGCCGAGGACCTGGCGCTCGCGCTCGGCGTGATGGCCGGTCCCGACACGATCGACGGCGCCGGCTGGCGGCTCGCCCTGCCGGCGCCCGGGCGCAAGGCCCTGCGCGAGTACCGGGTGGCCGTGATGCTCACGGACCCGTGCGCCGAGGTGGACACGGAGGTGCAGGACCGGCTCCAGGCGCTCGCCGACTTCCTCGGGCGGCGGCGCGCAAAGGTGAGCGACCGCGCGCGCCCGGCGATCGACACCGCCGAGGCCAACCGCGTCTACGTCATGCTCCTGCGCGCGGCGACGTCCGGGCGGCAGACGCCGGAGGAGTTCCAGCGGAACCTCGAGCTGGCGCGCGGGCTCGCCCCCGGGGACGAGAGCTACTTCGCGCGGATGGTGCGCGCGAACACGATGTCCCACCGGGACTGGCTCGCGTGGAACGAGACGCGGCATCGCATGCGCCTGGCGTGGGCGGAGTTCTTCCGCGAGTGGGACCTGTTCCTGTGTCCGGCGGCGTCCTCGGCCGCGTTTCCCCACGACCAGGCCGGCGAGCGCCACGAGCGCACGATCCGGGTGAACGGCCGGGACGTGCCGACGACGGATCAGCTGTTCTGGGCCGGCTTCCCGGGGATGGCCTACCTGCCGTCCACCGTCGCGCCGTGCGGGTTCACGCCGGGCGGCCTGCCCGTCGGCGTGCAGATCGTGGGGCCGCAGTACGGCGACCGGACGTGCATCGCCTTCGCCGGCCTGCTGGAGCGCGAGTTCCAGGGCTTCGTGCCGCCGCCCGGCTACGAGGCCTGACCGCCGGCGGCGCGCGAGACGGTCGAGGTCGTCGCTCACCCTCGGCTCAGCACGCCGTGCCGCCGTGCGGCGGGCGCGGGGCGCCGCGGGCGAGGTAGCGGCCGAAGCCAGGCTTCTGCTCGAGCTCGCCCGCGGGGTTGAGCACGACCTGACCGCGTACCAGCGTCATCCACGGCCGGCCGCGCACGCGCCAGCCCTCGTAGGGCGTGAAGCCGGCGATCCCGAGGTGCCCGGCCTGCTGGATCGTCCACTCGGGCACCGGGTCCCAGAGGGTGAGGTCGGCGTCGGCGCCGATCCGGATCACGCCCTTCCGCGGCCAGAGGCCGAAGATGCGCGCCGGGTTTTCGGCGAGCACGCGCGCGAGCCACGGGAGCGGCAGCCCGCGGTTGACGACGCCCTCGCTGTAGACGAGCGGCACGAGCGTCTCGAGGGACGGCGCGCCGAAGGGAATCGGCTTGCCCTCGGCGTCCACGAAGATGTTCCGACGGCCGGGCTCCTTCGCCGCGGGGACGCGGGGCGAGTGGTCGCTCGCGACGGTCGCCACGAAGCCCGCCGCCGCGCCGTCCCAGAGCGCCCCGCGGTCCGGGCCGTCGGCGGGGCGGAGCGGCGGGCCGATCTTCGCGAACGGCCCCCAGCGCTCCATCTCGCGGTCGCTGAGCAGCAGGTACTGCGGGCAGGTCTCCGCCCACACGCGCTGGCCCTCGGCCTGCGCGCGCTTGATCCGCTCGAGCCCGAGCCGGGTCGAGAGG
>MGCE01000107.1 GCA_001790315.1 Candidatus Rokubacteria bacterium RIFCSPLOWO2_02_FULL_72_37
GTCTACATGCTGAACTCGTGGTGGATCGCCGCCTTCCCGGGACTCGCGATCTTCGTCACCACGCTCGCGATCAACCTGATGGGGAACGCGCTCCGTGACTGGCTCGACCCGCACATGAAGCTGTAGCTCGCGGTGCGGCGGCGTCAGCGCCTGGCGGCCGCCGCGGCCGCCCGGTAGATCTCCGCGGTCTTCTCGACCATCGGGGCGACGGCGAACTCGCGCAGCACCCGCGCGCGCCCGGCCCGCCCGAGCCGCCGGCGCCGGTCGGGATCGGCGAGGAGCGCGCCGAGCGCATCCGCGAGCGCGGCGTCGTCGCCGACGGGCACGAGCAGGCCCGTCTCGCCGTCGCGGACGACGTCCCGGTGCCCCGGCACGTCCGTCGCCACGACCGCCAGCCCCGCGGCCATCGCCTCGAGGAGCGCGAGCGGCAGCCCTTCCTTCAGGGACGCCGCGGCGTAGAGATCCATCGTCCGGAGGGCGCGCGCGGAGTCCGCGAGCCAGCCGGCGAACACGACGCGGTCACCGAGCCCGGCCCGGGCGACGAGCCCCTGCAGGCGCGTCTTCTCGGCGCCGTCGCCGACCAGCAGGAGGACCAGCCGCGGCTGACGCGCGGCGAGCCGCTCGACGGCGGCGACGAGCGCACCGAGGTTCTTGACCGGGTCGAAGCGCGCCACACACCCCACCACGACCGCGTCCTCCGCGAGGCCCAGACTCGCGCGTCCCACGGGCATCGTCGCGAGCAACCGGTCCTGGGCCTCGACGTCCAGGCCGTTGACCACGGTCGCGCTCTGCCCGGGCCCGAACAGGCCGAGCGCGCGGCCCTCGGCCTCCTGGGAGACCGAGACGCTGACGATCGTGTGCGTCCAGCGCGCCAGCCGGCGCTCGAGCGCCAAATAGAGGCGCCGCCCCACCGGGGAGTAGCTCTCGAAGTGGATGCCGTGGAAGGTGTGCACGGCGGCCGCGCCGGTCCGGCGCGCCGCGAGACGGCCGTACAGGCCGGCCCCCTTGCCGTGGCTGTGGATCACCTGGATGCGATGCGCGCGCACGAGCGCGAGCGTGGCCAGGAGAGGCCCGAGCCCGATCCGTGCGGCGCGCACCGTGGCGACGCGGCACCCCAGCTCGCCGAAGCGCCCGAAGAACGGCCCGTCGCGCGGGCCCGCGACCGTGACCTCGAATTCGTCGCGCGGCAGATGGCGCACGAGGTCCCAGACCTGCCGCGGCCCGCCGCCGAGCGCGGTGCTCGTCAGGAGCTCGAGGACGCGGATCACCCGCCGGCCTTCACCACCGTCGCGTCGCCGAAGCCCTGGCCCGCCTGCCGGTACTCCTCGCGCGGCGGCGCGAAGATGTCGAGCACGACGCAGCGCCTGTCGAGGGTCCGCCCGCCGTGAGGCACGTTCGGCGGCGTCTGCCAGAAGTCCCCGGCCTTGACGTGGTGCTCGATGCCGTCCTGGATCCGGATCCACTCGCCCTCGAGACAGACGCCCCACTGCTCGTTCGGGTGCGCGTGGACGGGCGAGCTGGAGTGCGGCTCGAGCGTGACGACCGACAGCATGGCGTGGACGCCGGGGAAGACGCGCGCGGTCACGCCCGCGGCGAGCTGCCGCACGATGCCGCCTTCGTGGAGGGTGTGGAAGCAGGATGCGTTGCCCATGACCGGCTCCTTTCGTCTCCGTTTACAGCGCTCTGCCGAGCCATTACACTATCCTCCGCTTCGCCCAGCGACAACGGAGGAATCGTGCGCGTTTTCATCGCGATGTTCGCCCACGAGACGAACACCTTCAGCTCGCTCCCGACCGGCCGCCGCGAGTTCGAGGCCCGCGACCTCCGCTGGGGCGGCGAGCTGCTCGAGGCCTACCGCGGCACCGGCACGTGCCTCGGCGGCATGATCGACGTCGCCGCCGCGCGCGGGGTGACGCTCGTGCCATCGGTGGCGGCCGCCGCGTCACCGGCCGGGCGGGTCACGGCGGCGCTCTACGCGGAGGTCCGCTCCCGCCTCCTCGCCGACCTCCGGGCCGCGGGTGCCCTCGACGGCGTGCTGCTGGACCTGCACGGCGCGATGGTGCCCGAAGGGCTCGCGGACGGAGAGGGCGACCTCCTGCGCGCGGTCCGGGCCGCCGTCGGACCCGCCGTGCCCATCGCCACGACGCTCGACTTCCACGCCAACGTGACCCGGGAGATGGTCGCGTGCGCCTCGCTGCTCCACGGCTACAAGACCTACCCGCACGTCGACATGGACGCGCGCGGCCGAGAGGCCGCGACGCGGCTGCTCGAGGTGGCCACCGGGCGCCTCCGTCCCACCGTCGCCTTCCGCCAGCCGCCGCTCCTCCCGCCGATCGCCGGCCAGCTCACGGCGCGCGGCCCGATGCGCCGGCTCTACGACCTCGCGGGCGAGATGGAGCGCGACCCGAAGGTCGTCTCGGTCTCCGTGTTCGCCGGCTTCCCCCTCGCCGACATCCACGACGCCGGACTCAGCGTCTACGTGGCGACCGACGGCGACCAGGCGCTCGCGGACCGGCTGGCCGACCGCCTCGCCGCCACGGCCTGGGAGCACCGGCGCGACTTCCTCCACACGGCGCCGCCCGTGCGCGAGGCCGTCGCGCGCGCCCTCGCCCTCGACGGGCGCCCGGTCGTGCTGGCCGACATCGCCGACAACCCCGGGGGCGGCGCCCCGGGCGACACGACCGAGATCCTGCGCGAGTTGCTGCGCGTCGGCGCGCGGCACGCCACCGTCGCCTGCCTCTGGGACCCCGCCGCCGTTCGCGCGTGCGTGGCCGCGGGCGTCGGCGCCACGCTCACGCTCGAGGTCGGCGGCCGCGTGGATCCGGCGCACGGGGCGCCCGTCGCCGTCACCGGGCGCGTGCGCACGCTCTCCGATGGACGGTTCGTGCACAAGGGACCGATGTTCCGCGGGCTCGAGGGGCGCCTCGGCCCGACGGCGGTCCTCGACGTCAACGACCTCAAGGTCATCCTGATCTCCCAGCGCTGGCAGACGCTCGACCCCGAGATGATCCGGTTCGTCGGCATCGATCCCGGCGCCGAGAAGATCCTCGTCGTCAAGTCGTCGGTGCATTACCGCGCCGCGTTCGAGCCGATCGCGCACGCGATCCTCGAGGTCGACGCGCCCGGGCTGTCGTCGTCGAACCTCGCGCGCTTCACGTTCACGAACGTCCGACGGCCGATCTTCCCGCTGGACGACGTCGCCCTCGGGTGAGGAGGAGACACCGCGATGTCCTCCGGAGCTTTCGTAGCCGCCGATTTCAAGCTCTTCGACCTGAAGGGGTTCCGGCCGCGCATGGACGCGCTCGGCACCCGCGTCCGTCCCAAGCTCGACGCGCTCGGTCGCAGCCTGGCACCGGCGGTCGCCCGATCGGTCGGCGGCGAGACGTTCGCGCACGTCGCCAAGCACGCGCGGCGTACGGTGACGCCCCCCGACGACACGTGGGTCGCGTTCGGCCCCGACCGGCGCGGGTACAAGAAGCACTGCCACTTCAAGGTCGCCGTCTCGCGCAACGCCGTGCGCTTTCTCTTCGAGGTCGGCCCGGAGCACGCCGACAAGCGGCGCTGGGCGGCGGCGTGGAAGCGCAGCGCGCCGCGCCTCGGCCCCGTCCTGCGTCGCGTGAGGAACCTGGCGTGGTTCAAGGCCGAGCACGACGAGGAGCCCGCGGCGCTCCTCGCCAGCCTCCCGCCGGAGGCGCTCGCCGAGCTGGCGGATGCGCTCACGCGCACCCGTGACGGCCAGTTCGTCGTCGGGCGGGTCGTGCCGGCCACGGAGGCCGCCCGCTGGACCGGGGCCCAGTATCGCGCCGCAGCGCTCGAGACGTTTCGGGCGCTCGCGCCCCTCTACCGGCTCCGTTGACGCCGCACGGTGTGATTTTCGACCTGGCCGTGTGCGGTGAGCGCCGGCGCGGCGCGAGCCGAGCGGTGAGATGAGTCGACGATGACCGCCGCCGGCGTGATCTTCGACATGGACGGCGTGCTCGTCGACTCGGGCGCCCATCACCGCGCGGCATGGCGCGCGCTGCTGGACGAGCTGGGGGTGGCGCCGCCGGCCGACGCCTGGCGGTTGACGATCGGGCGACCCGCGGAGGAGGGCGTCCAGAGGCTCGTGGGTCGGACGCTCGGCGTCGACGAGGCTCGCCGGCTCGCCGCGCGCAAGCAGCATCACTACGCGGGCTTCGCCGCGCGCGGCATCCAGCCGGTCCCGGGCGTCACCGGGTTCGTCGAGCGGCTCGCGGGACTGGGCGTGCCCCGGGCCGTCGCGACCTCGGCGAGCCGGCGGGATCTCGAGCAGCTGCTCCGGGCCGTCGGGCTCCGCCATCACTTCGCGGTCGTCGTCGCCGCCGAGGACGTGCGGCGGGGCAAGCCCGATCCCGAGGTGTACCTGCTCGCGGCAGAGGGCCTGGGGCTCGCGCCCGGGACCTGCCTGGTGTTCGAGGATTCGCTGGTCGGTGTCGAGGCGGCACGGCGCGCGGGCATGACGGTCGTCGGCGTGAGCACCGCGCACGCCGAGGGAGAGCTCGTCGCCGCCGGCGCGGCCCGGGTGATCGGCTCGTTCGAGGGCGTCACGTGGCCTCCGTGAGCGCTCCCGAGTTCTGGACCGATCTGTACGCCCGCGGCGGCGACGGGTGGGAGCTCGGCCAGCCGGCGCCGCCGCTCGTCGACTTCGTCGAGCGCACGCCGCCGCCGCTCGGGCGCGTCGCCGTGCCCGGCTGCGGGCGGGGCCACGACGTCCGCTTCCTCGCGCGCCACGGGTACGACCCGGTCGGCTTCGACTTCTCCCCCGCCGCCCTGCACGCCGCCCGCGCGCTGGCGCGCCCGGAAGGCGTCCGGGCCGCCTTCGTCGAGCGCGACATCTTCTCGCTCGGGCGCGACTTCGCGAACGCGTTCGACGGTCTCTGGGAGTACACGTGCTTCTGCGCGATCGACCCCGCCCGGCGCGCCGAGTACGTGCGCGTGATGGCGACGATCCTCCGGCCCGGGGGCTGGCTACTGGCGTGCTTCTATCCGCTGCGCCGCCGGTCCGCGGGCCCGCCGTTCCCGGTGACGCCGTCCGAGGTGCGCCGGCGCTTCGCGCCCGCCTTCCGGATCGAGCGCACGCTCGCCCCCCGCTCCGCCCCGCGCCGGCAGAGCCAGGAATGGATGGTCCTGCTCCGCAGGACGTGCTAACTTTACGGCCACTTTTCGCGCTCAGGAGGGAGAGCCCCATGAAGACCTTCCGGATCGTGCTGGCGCTGATCCTCGTCGGTGTCGCCGCCCTCGCGACGGTGCCGAACCCCGCGGTCCAGGCGCAGGGGCAGACGATCAAGATCGGCATCCTCTACGACCACTCGGGGCCGTTCTCGGCCGCCGGGTCGCTGAACAACTGGCGCGGCGCCAAGATGAT
>MGCE01000108.1 GCA_001790315.1 Candidatus Rokubacteria bacterium RIFCSPLOWO2_02_FULL_72_37
GAGGAGGAGCACGCGATCTTCTCCGAGCCGTTCCTGCTGCGCCGGCCGCTGCTCCAGGCGATCACGCAGGAGACGCAGGCGCCGGTGCTCCTTGTCGACGAGGTCGACCGATGCGTCGCAGGCCGAACGCTCGTTTCGACGTCGACGGGCATCAAACGTGCCGAGGAGATCCGCTCCGGCGACGAGCTGATCAGTTTCGACCCGGCCCGGTTCCGGCTGACCCGGGCTCGCGTGCGACGCGTCGTCCCTCGGCCGACGGACGAGATCGTCAGGATCATCGTCGGGGGCCGATTCATCGAGGTGACGCGAGAGCACCAGTTCGTCCGGTACACGGCCGATGGGTTCGCGGTGGTGCGGGCAGCCGAGCTGCGTCGGGGCGACCGGCTCCCACTGGCCAAGAATGCGTGGCCGACGGAGGAGGCCGAGCCGCGGTTCGAGTTCGACGACAACATCGTCAAGCTCACTCCCGCGGGTAAGCGACTGCTCCACGCGGCGTATCGGCGCTCGGGCTTCACCTACGAACAGCTCGCGCAGCGGGTGGGTGTGTCAAGGACGCACCTCCGCAATGTTCTGCAGCCGCGATCCTTCCGGGACTCGTTCCGTGCGGGCGTGCTCGCACGACTGGCGGCCGCGCTCGGAGTCGACGACCTACCGGCGGCGGCACGGCGTGCCGACGTGCTGCGCCTCGAGCAGTGCGCGGCGCTCTACGAGATCCTCGGTTACATCGTGGCCGACGGATGCTTTACCAGTGACCGGCTGAGCATCGCTGACAAGGATCGCGTGAATCTCGAAATCTACGCCGAGAAGTTCGAGAAGGCCTTCGGCGTACGGCCGCGAATCCTTCGGGGGCCGCACAAGAATTTCGAGCTCACGTATCACTCGCTGCCCCTCGGGCGCTTGCTGCGACGTGTGCTGGGGCCCGGCATGCACCGAAGCCGTGAGCGGATGATTCCGGAATTCGTCTTCTCGCTGAGCCGAGACAAGCGAGCCGCGTTCCTCCGCGGCTACTTCGACGGCGAGGGCTGGGTCGGGGACCACCAGGTGTGCGCGACGTCGGCATCACCCTACCTGCTCTCGGGTGTTCAGCAGTTGCTGACCTCCCTCGGGTTGGATGGCCAGGTGTCAGGGATCCGCGCCCACCCGCGCTCCTTCGGGAAGGGCCCGTATTTCCAGGTCAGCGTGTCGGACGTCCCGGCCTTCATCGAGGCGGTCGGCTTCGACGCGCCGGCCAAGCGCGCCCGCGCGGCGAGCCTGTGGACGCCGAAGTTCAACCGGACGGAGACGCTCCCGCGCGCCCTTGCCGTCTCTGCGCTCGAGCCGATCCGGACTGAGGGCGTGCTCGGCCAGATCCCCGGCCACCAGACGGTCTACGATATCCTCTCCGGCCGCGTGAAGCCGAACGTGTCCTCGCTCCGAAAGGTCGCCGATGCGTTCGGAACGCCGGCGCTCCGGGATCTTCTGGGGCGAGGTGTCGTGCTCGGCGAGGTGAGATCGGTCGAGACCCTCGCCGCGCCCCAGGTCATGTATGACTTCGTCCTCGAGGGTCAGCCCTACTTCGTCGCGAACCAGGTCGTCACCCACAACTGCGACGAGGAATTCGAAGCCTTCATGCTCGAGGTCTTCTCCGACTGGCAGGTGACCATCCCCGAGATCGGCACGATCAAGGCGACGCACCCGCCGCACGTGATCCTGACCTCGAACCGGACGCGCGAGCTGAGCGACGCGCTCCGGCGCCGCTGCCTCTACCTCTGGATCGAGTATCCGAGCCTCGACAAGGAAATGCGCATCATCGAGCGCAAGGTACCCGGGATCAACGCGCGCGTCGCGCGCGAGATCGCGAAGTTCATGGAGACGCTGCGACGCGTGCGTCTCGCCAAGGTGCCGGGCGTGGCCGAGACGCTCGACTGGGCTCAGGCGCTCGCCACGTTCCACGCCGACCACCTCGACGAATCGCTCGTCACCGAGACCCTCGGCTGCCTGCTGAAGGACGCCGACGACATCAAGCGCTTCCAGGCCGAGGTCGCCAAGGCGGGTCTGGCGCCGTTCCTGCCCGCGCCGGCGTAGCGATGGTCGCGCGGCAGCTCAGCACCGCCGTCGCGCGGTTCGCGGCGTCGCTGCGGCAGGCGGGGCTGCCCGTCACGCTCCCGCACGTGACCGACGCCGTGCGCGCGCTCGACCACCTCGACATCGGCGATCGCGCCGAGCTGTACCTCGGGCTCCGGGCGGTCTTCGTCGGACGTCCCGAGGAGGTCCCGCCCTTCGACCGGTGCTTCGAGGCGTTCTGGCGGACGGAGCCCACCCAGGACGGGCTCCCGGGCCTCGTGCAGGCCCCGCCGGCCGACATCGGGACGGACGCGCTGCTCGAGTCGTCGAGCCAGAAGCGGGACTCGCTCGCGCTCGAGACGTGGGGCGAGGAAGGGGGCGACGAGGGGGGTGAGCCGCTCAGCGTGCCGGCCGCGTCGGACGCCGAAGCCCTGGCGGGCCAGGACTTCTCGACGTTCAGCCCGGATCAGCTCGACGAGGTCTTCAGACTCACGCTCAAGATCGCCCGGCGCCTGGCGCACCGGATCACGCGCCGCCGCCGTCCGGTCCGCCGGCGCGGGCGTGTGGACCTCCGGAGGACGCTCCGCGCGAATCTCACGCGGAGTGACCTGATCGAGCTTCGCTTCCGCGAGCGCAAGCGCAAGAAGGTCCGGCTGGTCCTCTTGTGTGACGTCTCGGGCTCGATGGATCTCTACAGCCGGTTCCTGCTCCAGTTCCTCTACGCCCTGCAGCACGTCTTCGGCCGCGTCGAGAGCTTCACGTTCTCCACGCGGCTCACCCGTATCACCGAGCACCTGCGTGGCCTGACGTACCGGCAGATGCTCCGCCGGCTCGGCGAGGTGCGCGACTGGTCCGGCGGCACGAAGATCGGGGAGTCGCTCGCCGAGTTCAACCGGCGCTGGCCGCAGCTCGTCGACCGGCGGACGCTCGTGATCATTCTCTCCGACGGCTGGGACACGGGTGAGCCCGAGCTGCTGGCGGGCGAGCTCTCGCGGATCAAGCGGCGCGCGGCGCGGGTGATCTGGCTCAACCCGCTGCTGGGCAACCCCTCCTACGAGCCGCTCACGCGCGGCATGGCGGCGGCGCTTCCGCTCGTGGACGAGTTCGCCGCGGCCCACAACCTGGCCGCGCTCCGGGACCTCGCCGGCAAGCTGAGTTTGTAGCGCCGCCGCGGGCAGCGTATCATTGAGATCCCATGTCGGAACTCTTCGACCAGATTGACGAATTGTGCCGCGGCCAGGCGCGCGTGGCCGTCGCCACGCTCGTCAACACCCGAGGCACCACACCTCGCAAGGAAGGCGCCAAGATGCTGGTCGGCGAGGGAGGCCGGGTCCTCGGCTCCGTCACGATCGGCGGCTGTGTGGACGCCCAGGTGATCGAGGAGTCCGAGGACGTGCTCCTGTCCCGCACCCCGCGCCTGCTCGAGCTCAACCTGGGCGACGAGGAGGCGTGGGAGATCGGGCTCACGTGCGGCGGCACGATCGAGGTCTTCGTCGAGCCGCTCGCGACCGAGCTGCTCGAGCGCGTGCGCGCCCACGCCCACGCGGGCCGGAGCGGCGCGATCGTCACCCGGCTCGACGGCGAGACGGGCCGGAAGCTCCTCGTGCTCGACGACGGCGCCGTCGAGGGGAGCCTCGGCGACGCCTTTCTCGACGAGCGCTTCGCGCGCGAGGCGGAGGCGGCGATCCGAACGGGTGCCTCCCGCACGCTCCTCCTCGAGGGCACGCGCGCGTTCGTGGAGGTGTTCGTGCCGGCCGCGCTGCTCCTCGTCGTCGGCGCCGGCCACGTGGCGATGCCGCTCACGCAGCTCGCGCGCATCCTCGGGTACCGAACCGTCGTCCTCGACGGCCGGCCGCGCTTCGCCGCCCGCGAGCGGTTCCCGGACGTGGACGAGCTGCGGGTCGGGATCCCCTCGGAGATGGTCTCCGCGTACCCGCTGGTGCCGTCCACCGCGCTCGTGCTCGTGGCACACGACTACAAGTACGATCTCCCCGTGCTGCGGCATGCGCTCGGGACGGACGTCGGTTACATCGGCATGCTCGGCTCGACCCGGCGCGGCGCCGCGATCCTCGGGCTCCTCGCGGAGGAGGGCGTGGGCGACGCGGCGCTTGCGCGCATCCGCGTGCCGATCGGCCTCGACCTCGGCGCGCGCTCGGCTGCGGAGATCGCGCTGGCGATCCTCGCCGAGATCCAGGCGGTGCGCGGTGGCGGGAGCGGCTTGCCGATGAGCGCCAAGCCCCGGAGCCCGGGCGCGCCGGTGTCGGGCCACCCACGGACCGAGGCGGACTCGCGGTCCCCGCTCCAACAGTGAAAGCGATCGCCCAGCGGCGCGAGGGCGCGAGCGTCGAGCTGCTGGTGGGCCGCGTGCTCTGCCACGACGTCCGCGACGCCCACGGCGGGATCGTGGGCGAGAAGGGGGCGTGCCTCGACACGGCCGCCGCTCTGCGGGTGCTCGCCGCGCCCTGGGAGGAGATCCACCTGCTCGCGCTCGAGCCCGGCGACCTGCACGAGGAGGAGGCGGGCCGTCGCCTGGCCGAGGCCGTCGCGGGGGAGGGCGTGGAGGCGCGCGGTTACACGGGAGGCCAGTGGACGCTCGCCGCGACGCGCCGGGGGCTCCTGCGCGTGCACCGCCAGGCGCTCGAGGACGTGAACGCGCTTGAGGGCATCTCGGTCTTCACGCTCTTCGACGGCCAGCCGGTGGAGCCCGGCGAGGCGGTGGCCAAGGCCAAGGTGACGCCGCTGGTCATCGCCGGCGAGACCCTCCGCGCGCTCGAGACGGCGGCGCGTGCCGCCGGGGGCCTCGCGGCCGTGGCCGCATTCAGGCCGACGACGCTCGGCGCGATCGGCCAGGAGAGGCTCGAGGACAGGCAGCGGGCCCGCTTCGAGGCCGCGCTCACCCAGAAAATCGAGTGGCTCGGGGGCCGGCTCCTGCCCGTCCGCTACGCGACCAGCGCGCCGCGGGTCGTCGCCGACGCGCTCCGGGCGCTGCGGGCGGCCGGCGCGGAGGTGCTGATCGTCGCCGGCGCCTCGGCACTCGATCCGCTCGATCCGGTCTTCGGCGGGCTCGCGCTGCTGGGCGCGCGGATGGAGCGCCACGGTGCCCCCGCGCACCCGGGCAGCCTGCTCTGGCTCGCGTTCTGGGACGGCCGACCCGTGCTCGGCATGCCGACGTGCGGGATGTTCTCGCAGGCGACGACGTTCGACCTCGTGCTGCCGCGGCTGCTCGCGGGCGAGCAGCTCGACAACCGCGCGCTCGCGGCCCTCGGGCACGGCGGCCTTCTCTCCCGTGACATGGCCTACCGGTTCCCGCCGTACCGCACCGGCGCGGCCCGCGGGGAGCTCGAGTGATCGCGACACGTGGGCCCTACAGCGACGTCATCCGCGAGCGCTGGCGGCGGCCGCGCTTCCGTCGGCCGCTGGCGGGCCCGAGCCTCGTCGCCGAGGACGTGAACCCGCTCTGCGGCGATCGCGTGCGGATCATGCTGCGTCTCGACGACGGGCGCGTCGCCGAGGCCGGCTTCGTCGGCGACTCGTGCGCGATCTGCACCGCGTCGGCGGACGTGCTCGCCGAGCTGGTCACGGGCCGGCTCGCGGCCGAGGCGCGGGCGGTCGAGACGGCCGACGTCCTGTCGGTGCTCCAGGCCGACATCCGCCCGACCCGGATGCGCTGCGTGACCCTGCCGCTGTCGGTGCTCGCGAAGGCGCTCAACGGGGGCGTGGCGTGAGGCTCGACGAGGTCACCCGCCGGGATTTTCCGGTCCTCGGTCGAGTGGTCAATGGCCATCCGCTCGCCTACCTGGACTCGGCGGCCTCGAGCCAGAAGCCGCGCGCCGTGATCGACGCGATGAGCCAGTACTACGAGCGGAGCCACGCGAACGTCCACCGCTCCATCCACACGCTGGGCGAGGAGGCGACCGAGCTCTACGAGGGTGCGCGCGACCATGTGCAGCGCTTCATCGGCGCCGGGAGCCGCGAGGAAGTGGTCTTCACGCGGGGCACGACGGACGGCTTGAACCTCCTGGCCGACGCCCTGTGCGCGAGCCTCGCGCCCGGCGACGAGGTGCTGATCACGGAGATGGAGCACCACTCGAACATCATCCCGTGGCAGATCGCTGCGCGGCGGCGGGGGCTCGCGCTTCGCGCCGTGCCGATCGCGGAGCGTGGGCTCCTCGACCTCGAGGCCCTGGATCGGCTGTTGACGGAGCGGACCCGCGTGGTTGCCTTCACCCACGTGTCGAACGTCCTCGGCACGATCAACCCCGTCGCCTCCATCTGTGCCCGGGCGCGCCGCGTGGGCGCCGTAACAGTCGTTGATGGAGCTCAGGCTGCGCCTCACCTGGGGCTCGCCATGTCGGCGTTACAGTGTGACTTTTACGTGTTCTCCCCGCACAAGATGCTGGGCCCGACCGGCATCGGCGTGCTCTGGGGGCGCCGCGAGCGCCTCGCCGCCCTCGAGCCGACGCGCGGGGGGGGCGAGATGATCAAGGAAGTCTGGCTCGACCGGGCCGAGTGGAACGACCTGCCATGGCGGTTCGAGCCCGGCACGCCGCCCATCGCCGAGGCCGTCGGCCTCACCGCGGCGGTCGAATATCTCGAGAAAATCGGGATGGACCGGGTGGGCGAGCACGAGCGCGCCCTCAGCCGGCAGACGCTCGAGGCGCTCGCGGCCCTGCCGGGGGTGCGGGTCTTCGGCCCGCCCGCGGCGGTCGAGCGGGGCGCGGTCGTGGCCTTCACGGTCGACGGCCTGCATCCGCACGATGTCGCCGCGCTCCTCGACGCCGAGGGGATCGCCGTGCGCGCGGGCCACCACTGCGCGATGCCGCTGATGCGCCGGCTCGGCGTCGTCGGAACCTCGCGCGCGAGTTTCTCCGTGTTCAACGCGCCCGACGAGGTCGACCGCCTGGTCCGGGCGGTGGCCGATCTGCGCTCGGTGCTCTAGGATGCGTGCGTCAGCCTTCGGGCTCGTGGCCCTCGTCCTCGCGGCGGCGGCGCCTGCCGCGGCGGAACAGGGCGTCGTGGCCAAGCTCGACATCGACGGCGTGATCAACCCCGTGACCCTGCGCCTGGTCGGTGTCGCCATCGAACGCGCGGAGGCCGAGGGTGCCCAGGCCCTGCTGATCCAGCTGGACACCCCGGGCGGTCTGGAGCGCTCGATGCGCGGCATCGTGCAGCGGATGCTGAACGCGCGGATCCCGGTCATCGTCTACGTCGCGCCCACGGGCGCGCGCGCCGCCTCGGCCGGCGTGTTCATCACGATGGCGGCCCACGTTGCCGCGATGGCGCCGGCGACGAACATCGGCGCGGCCTCGCCGGTGGCCCTCGGCGGCGGCGCCGACAAGACGATGATGAAGAAGATCGAGAACGACGCGGCCGCGTTCATCCGCTCGGTCGCGCTCGAGCGCGGGCGCAACGCCGACTGGGCCGAGAAGGCCGTGCGCCAGGCCGTGTCCGTGACCGAGCGCGAGGCGGTCAAGCTCAAGGTGATCGACCTCGTCGCGGACTCGGTGCCGGAGCTGCTCGCGAAGATCGACGGGCGCACGGTGAAGACCGTGAAGGGGCCGGTCACCCTCGCGACCCGCGGGGCGCGCGTCTCGCCGATCGAGATCGGATTCCGCGACAGGTTCCTCAACGTGATCACCGACCCGAACGTCGCCTATATATTGATGATGCTCGGCATGCTCGGGCTCTTCTTCGAGCTGTCGAATCCCGGGGTGATCCTGCCCGGCGTGGTCGGCGGCATCTCGCTGATCCTGGCCTTCTTCGCCTTTCAGAGCCTGCCGATCAACTACGCGGGGCTGCTCCTGATTCTCTTCGGGATC
>MGCE01000109.1 GCA_001790315.1 Candidatus Rokubacteria bacterium RIFCSPLOWO2_02_FULL_72_37
ATGTTCCTCGGCACCGTCTTCCCGCTGCTCTCCGAGGCGATCGCGGGGGTGAAGGTGAGCGTCGGCGCCCCGTACTTCAACGGCGTGATGGCGCCGCTCTTCCTCGTCCTCGTGTTCCTGATGGGCGTCGGCCCGCTCGTCGCGTGGCGGCGCGGCTCGTGGGACAACCTCCGGCGCAACTTCCTCTGGCCGGCCGCCGTCGCGCTGGCCGCGGGCACCGGCCTCGCAGCCTGGGGCCTGCGCGACGCCTATCCACTGCTGGCCCTGACGCTCTGCGTGCTGGTCGCCGCGGGGATCGTCTTCGATACCGCCCGCGCCGTCCGCGCGCGACGGGAGATCGCGGGCGAGCCCTCCTGGCGCGCGCTCGCGACCATCACGCGGCGGAACCAGCGCCGGTACGGCGGGTACGTCGTGCACCTCGGCGTCGTCCTCATCGTCATCGGGCTCACCGTGTCCATGAGCTACAGCGTCGAGACGGAAGCGACACTCGACCCCGGCGAGTCCCTCGAGCTCGGACGGTACCGCCTGACCTTCGAGGGCCTCCGAGCGTCGGAGCAGCCGACACACCTCCGCGTGGAGGGCGTCTTCCGGGCGTCCAGGGCCGGCGTCGAGCTCGGGCTGCTCACTCCCGCGCTCAAGTACTACCCGACCCAGCAGTCGCCGATCGGGCGGGCCGAGATGCGCGTCAGCCTGGCCGAGGACGTGTACGTGATCCTCTCGGGGTTCAGCGACGTCGGCCGGCGGCAGGCGACGCTCAAGCTCCTGGTCCGCCCGATGGTCGCCTGGATCTGGCTCGGCGGACTCGTGCTGTCCCTCGGCACGCTCGTCACGGTCTGGCCGCTCCGCGTCGCGGCGCCCTCCCGTGCCGGCGCCGCCGAGGTGACGCGCAGCCCCCTCGAGCCCGTGAGGGACTGACGTGCGGAAGCCACGCGCCCGGCTGATCCTCCTGCTGGCGTTGGCGGCGCTGGCCCTGGGCCGGCCTGGCGGCGTCCCATGGGCGGAGCCCGCGCTGGACGATCGGGTGCGGGAGATCGCCTCGGGGCTCCGCTGCCCTGTCTGCCAGAACCTGTCGGTCGGGGACTCGCCGTCCCAGTTGGCGCAGCAGATGCGCGCGGTGATCCGCGCGCGGTTGGTCGCGGGAGACTCGCGCGAGCAGATCGAGGCGTACTTCGTCTCCAAGTACGGCGAGTGGATCCTGCTCTCGCCCCGCCGCCGCGGCCTGAACCTGCTGCTCTGGGTGGGCCCGCTCGCCGCCGCCGCGCTGGGTCTGTTCCTGGCGGCCCATTACGTGCGGCGGTGGACCCGCCGCCCCGCCGGCACGGTGCGGCGCGCCCCGGAGCCCGCGCTGCTCGAGCGCGTGCGCGCCGAGCTGGCGGACGAGACCGCGCCTCGGTCGCCCGAGCTCCTGCGGGACGCTTCGCCCGCCCAGCGCGAGATCCTCCGGCTCTACGAGGCCCTCCGGGAGCTGGCGTTCGACCACCGCGCGGGCAAGCTCTCGGCCGAGGATTACGAGGCGATGCGGGCCGAGTACGAGGCGCGAGCGGCGGCCGCACTTCTCGAGCGCGACACGGAGATCCAGCGTGCCCGGGCCGGCGCTGCCGCAAGCCGTCCGGAGAGCCGCGCCGCGAGACGGCGGCCACGCCGGGGCATCGTCCGCTGGAAGCCGGCGCGCGCGGTAATCGCTGCCGTGCTCGTGCTCGTGTTCGGCGTGGCGGTCGGGTTCTCCCTGACCCAGGGGATCCGGGCCCGGGGAAGTGCGATGGACAGCATCACCGGGGACTTCCTCACCGGGACCGGTCCGGGCGGCGTCTCGACGACCGTCTCCCTCAGCCGGAACACGATCGAGCGGAACCTTGCCGAAGGGCGGGCCGCGTTCGAGCGCGGAGACTTCCGCGCGGCGATCGGACATTTCAAGAGCGTGCTCGACGTCGAGGCGAACGACCCCGCCGCCCTCAGCTATCTCGGGACGATCCTCGCCCGGGGCGGCCACGCGGAGGCCGGCCTCGAGGCCATCGACCGCGCGCTCCGCGCCGCGCCGGAGCACCCGCTCGCGCTCTGGATGAAGGGCCTCGTCCTCGCCGAGGCGAAGGAAGACCACGCAGGCGCGATCCAGGTATGGGAGGCGCTGCTGCGCCAACCGCTCGCGCCGTCCGACGCGGACGCCGTCGCCCGGTTGGTCACCGAGGCTCGCGGGAAACTGGCCGCCCCGCCTGGCCGGATCTCGGGGACGGTGAGCCTGGCGCAGGCCGTCCGTGGCGACACACCCTTCGCCGGCACGCTCTTCGTGATCGCTCGGCGCGGCGCGGGCGCACCGGTCGCCGTCAAGAGGATCGTCGAGCCGACGTTCCCCGTGCGCTTCGTGCTGGGTCCCGAGGACGTCATGCGGCAAGGCGCCAGGTTCGCCGGCGACCTCACGCTCATCGCCCGGCTCAAGCGCGACGGACGGGCGGGCCCGGCGGTGCCCGGTGACCTCGAAGGCGCGGCGCCGGGGCCCGTGGCGGTGGGCACGACGAACGCGCGCATCGCGCTCGAGCTCGTGCGGTGAGATCTCCTCGCGAACGGGCGAATACTCGTCACCGGGCGACGGCCGGATTCGAGCTTGGCACCGGTCGTGTTCTGAGAGATACAAGGAGGATCGGATGACCGACGCACAGGATACCGTCCACGATCGGGCGTCTCGCAAGGAGCGCCGCCGGCTCGGGGCGCAGCAGAAGGAGGCGGAGCAGCGTCGCCGCACCCGGATCAGGCGGTTTCGCAAGAGTCTCCGCTGGGGGCTCCTCGGCCTGATCGCCGCCACCGGTCTCGGCTGGCTCGGCTACTCCGTGGCCACCGCCAGGCGGCTGCCGCCCACGTCCATGACCGATCACGTCGAGGCTTCGCCGGCCGGTCACATCCTGACCGAGCCGATGCCCCTGGCGATCCAGAAGCACATGCTGGAGCACGCTGACGGCGGGGGTCCGCCGGGCGTGATCATCAACTACAACTGCACGAAGTTCCGCTGCCCCGACGGCATGGTCGAGCGGCTCGCCGCGATCGCGCGGGCGTACCCGGCGTTCGTCTATCTGGCGCCCTACCCCGAGATGGACGTCAAGATCGCCGTGACCCGACTGGGCAAGATCCTGGTCGCCGACGACGTGGACGAAGGCCGGATCCGCGGGTTCATCGAGGACTGAGATGCGGAGGGACCATGACCCCTGACCATCGACGTATCGCGCGAGTCGCTGCCCTGCTGGTCCTGGCGCTGATCGTGATCGCCCCCGCGGCGACGCGCGCGGCGTCGGAGGGGGCCGAGGAGCTACGCCGGCTCCTGGGAGCGCTCGCGCTCGACGTGCCGGCACGTCCCGCGGCCGCTCCGGGGTTCTCGCTGCCCGCCCTGGACGGCACGCCGATCCGGCTCGCCGATCTCCGGGGCCGCGTGGTCATGCTCTACTTCTGGACGACGTGGTGACCGCACTGCACGAGGGAGTTGCCCTCGATGAACGCGCTGCACGAGGAGTTCGAGCATCGCGGTCTGACCGTGCTGCTGGTCAACATGCGCGAGGACCCCGAACTGGTCCGGCGCACCGTGAAGGGCCGCGGCTACACGGCGCGCGTGGTCCTGGACACCGGCGGCGAGGTGTCGGCGCGCTACCGTGTCACCGGAACGCCGACGGTGTTCCTGATCGACCGGCGCCTCGAGCTCGTGGGCCGGGCGATCGGGCGCCGCGACTGGGCGGGCGAGGACGGGCGGCGGCTCCTCGCGGCGTTGCTCGGACCGTAGGCGGCGAACCCGGGTCCTCAGACGCGGCTCCTCGGCATGGTCATCCCAGCAGTGCCTCCAGACGCTTCGCCACGGCCTTCTCATCACGGGTGATGTCGCGCTCCGCATAGGCGATGCTGCGGTCGTGCCGACGCGCTGCGCCAGCTCGCCGATCTTCAGCCCGCCGTCCACGTCGCCCTCCCCTGCCGCTCGAGCCTAAACCTTTCCCCTTGGGGGAAGGTCAAGTCATGGGCTTCGCTTCAGCCGCGCAAGAGCCGCGACGAGTTCAGCATGACGGCCACGTCCGGCAGCGACTGCGCCGCGGCCGCGGCGATGGGCGGCAGCCAGCCGGTCGCCGCCAGCGCCATGCCGACGAGGTTGTAGCCCGCCGTGAACCAGAGGTTCTGCTTGATCGTCCGGAACGCGCGCCGGCCGATCCGGATCGCCTCGGGGACCTGGCACCAGTCGTCCCGCATCAGCGCAACGTGCGCGGCCTCGATGGCGGCGTCGGTCCCGGCCACGCCCATCGCGATCCCGACGTCCGCCTGCGCGAGCGCCGGGGCGTCGTTGATCCCGTCGCCGACCATCGCGACGACCCGGCCCTCACGCTGCAGCCGCTCGACCACGCGGATCTTCTGCTCGGGCAGGACCTCGGCCTCGAAGTCGACCCCGAGCCGGTGGGCCACGGCGGCCGCGACCTCGCGCCGGTCGCCGGTGAGCAGCAGGAGCCGGCGGACGCCGAGCGCCCGCAACGCCGCGATGGCGGATTCGACTTCCGGCCGGATCGTGTCAGCCAGCGCGACGAGCCCGGTGATCCGCCCGGCGCGGGCGACGAGAACGACCGATCGCCCTTGCTCCGCCAGTCTGCGGGCCTGCGCGACGACGGGCTCGGGGACGCCGATGCCGAGGCGCGCCATCAGCCGCTCGGTGCCGCACAGGGCCGAGATGCCGTCCACCGACGCGGCCACCCCCTCCCCGGGGTACACCTCGAATTCCTTCGGCTCGCGAAGCACGAGGGCCCGCCCTTCCGCGGCACCGACGATCCCGGCCGCGAGCGCGTGTTCCGAGCGTCGCTCGATCGATGCGGCCAGGGCCAGCAGGCCCGCCTCGCTCTCGCCTTCCAGCGCGAGGACGTCGGTGACCTCGGGCCGCCCGAGCGTGAGCGTGCCGGTCTTGTCCATGACCACCGTGTCGACCTTCGCGAGCGCTTCGAGGTACCGGCCGCCCTTGATGATGATCCCGCGCCTGGCCGACCGGCCGACCGCCGCGAGGACCGTGATCGGCGTCGCCATGGCGATCGCGCACGAACAGGCGACGAGGACGGTCGCCACGGCGGCGGTCGCGCGGCCACCGACCAGGTAGGTGCCGAGGGCGACGGCGACGACCACTGGGATGTAGTACGCGGTGAAGCGGTCCGCGAAGCGCTGGACCGGCGCCTTGGAAGCCTCGGCCTCCTCGACCAGCCGGATGATCTGCCCGAAGGTGGTGTCCCGCC
>MGCE01000110.1:0-9841 GCA_001790315.1 Candidatus Rokubacteria bacterium RIFCSPLOWO2_02_FULL_72_37
CCCGGCCCTTTCCGTGTCACGTCGGCGCCCATCGCCCCCACCGCGGCGATCGTGCGGAGGCAATCCTCGGCCTCCAGGAACCCGTGCACCTCCGTCGGCCCCTCGCCGAGCGCGGCGAGCAGCGCCGCACGGTGCGAGACCGACTTGTCCCCCGGGACCGGTGCGACACCCGTGAAGCACGCCACCGGTCTCACCCGGAATCTCACCGGAGCGTCTCCCGCGCATCCCGGGCGCGCGCCAGGATCGCGCGCAATTCCCCGCGTGCGCCGGACGCGATCGCGCGCTCGAGATCGTCCAGCGCCGTCCGAAACCGGCCAAGCCCCCCCAGCACGGCCTCCCGATTGGCGACGAAGATCTCGGTCCACACGTCCGGATCCGACGCAGCGATGCGCGTCGTGTCGCAAAACCCGCGCGCCGCGAACTCGAGCGCGTCGGCCTCGAATCGCGCGGTTCCGTCCATCAGCGCATAGGCGACCGCGTGCGGGAGGTGGCTGATCGCGGCGACGATTCGATCGTGAGCGCCCGGATCGAGCACGCGCACGCGGGCCCCCAGCGCCTCCCACAGCTCCGTCACCGCCTTCGTCGCACGGGGCTCGGTGCGGTCGGTCGGCGTGACGATCACCGTCCGCTCGCGAAACAGGTCGGCCCGGGCGACGCCATAGCCGCTCTGCTCGGATCCGGCCATCGGATGGCTTCCGACGAACGCGAGGCGACGCTGCTCCGTGAGTCGCTCCGCGGCCCGCACGATGCCGCCTTTCGTCGAGCCCACGTCGGTGATCACCGCTTCCTCTGGCGCACTGCGCCAGACGCCGGAGAGGAGTCCCTCGATCGCCAGCACCGGCGTCGCCAGCACGATGAAATCCGCCCCGCGCACCCCGTCCTCGGCATCCGTGGTGACGCGGTCCAGCACGCCGTCGCGAAGGGCCGGCTCGAGGCGCCGCGCGTCACGACCCACCCCGACGATCTCCCGTGCGAGCCCGCCGGCGCGCACGGCCTTGGCGACCGAGCCGCCCAGCAGGCCCACGCCGACGATCGCGAGTCGCCGGATCACGCGGCCGATTTCCCCAGTACGATCCACAGTGCCTTCACGAGCTTGCGATTCTCCTCCGGTGTGCCCACGGTGACACGGAGCGCGGTCTCCATGCCGAACGGCGTCATCGGCCGCACGATCACGCCTTCCTTCAGCAGCCGTTGATAGATGTCGAGCGCGCTGCGTCCGGCGTCGACCAGGATGAAGTTCGCGCGCGACGGCACGTACTGGAGCCCGAGCTCCTTGAACTCCTCGTAGAGGAAGTGGCGGCCGGCTTCGATCGTCCGGACACATTCCAGCACGTGTGCCTCGTCGTCCAGCGCGGCGAGCGCCGCCGCCTGCGCCAGCGAGTTCACGTTGAACGGCTGCCGGATGCGATTCATCAGCGAGATCGCGTCGGCGTCGGCGACGCCGTATCCCACGCGCAGCCCGGCGAGGCTCGCCGCCTTGGAGAACGTGCGGAGGACGAGGACCTTGCGCCCCTGCTTCACGTAGGCGAGCGTCTCCGGGAAGTCCGCTCCCGCCGCGAACTCCACGTACGCCTCGTCGAAGACGACGATGGTACGCTCCGGCACCCGCGCCATGAAGTGCTCGACCTCCTCCGCGGTCACGATCGTCGCCGTCGGGTTGTTCGGGTTGGCGATGAAGACGAGCTTCGTGAGCGGCGTGAGCGCCCGCGCCATGGCCTCGAGGTCGAGGCGATAGTCCTTCAGCATCACCATCACGCGGACGCCGCCGGCGGCCTGGACGATCATCGGGTACACCACGAACGACGGGTGCGGCACGATCGCCTCGTCGCCCGGACGCAGGAATGCGCGCACGAGCAGCTCGATCAGCTCGTTCGAGCCGTTGCCGAGGACGATCTGATCCTGCGAGACGCCGTGCTTCTTGGCAAGGGCTTGCCGGAGGTAGAAGCCGCTGCCATCGGGATAGCGGTTGAGGCCGCCGAGCGCCGCCACCACCGCCTTCTGCACGCGGGCCGACGGCGGCAGGGGATTCTCGTTCGACGCCAGCTTGATCGCGTCGTGGATCCCGAACTCCCGTTCCAGCTCCTCGATCGGCTTGCCGGGCTCGTAGGGCGCGATGCCCAGAATGTGCTCGTTGGCCAGTGATTCCCACTGGGTTGGCATGAGCTCTCCTTATGCCGCCGGGTACGACCCCAGGATCTTGAGGAAGAGGGTCCGCTCCCCGATCTCGCGTAACACCGACGCGACTTCGGGGGTGTCACGGTGTCCCTCGAGGTCGACGAAGATCACGTACTCCCACGGACCGTGCTTGGCCGGACGCGACTCGATCTTGGTGAGATTGAGGCGCGCCCGGGCGAGGGGTTCCAGGATGCGGTACAGCGCGCCGGGCTCGTTCCGCATGGCGAAGAGGATCGATGTCTTGTCGCGACCGGTCGCTCCCACCGGCGTCCTGCCGATCACGAGGAACCGCGTCGAATTCTGCGGGTTGTCCTCGATCCGCGATCTCAGGACGGGTACGCCGTAGAGCTCCCCGGCCAGCGCCGAGGCGATCGCCGCGATCCCGGAATCCTCCGCCGCCATCTCCGCCGCCGCCGCCGTCGAGGAGACCTCTTCGGTCTCGACCTCCGCGAGGTGCGACGCGAGCCAGTCGCGGCACTGCGCGAGCGCCTGTGGGTGCGAGAGCACGCGCTTGACTTCACCGAGATCGCTCGCCTTCGACAGGAGCTGCTGAGCGATGTCCAATCGCAACTCCCCGCAGATCACCGCGTCCGAGGCGATGAGCCGGTCGAGCGTGACATTGACCGCGCCCTCGGTGCTGTTTTCCACGGGCACGACGCCGAACTCCGCGCGCCCGCGCTCGACCTCGTCGAACACCTCGACGATCGACCGCGCCGGCCGGTAGACGCCCGCGCTCCCGAACCGCTCGCGCGCCGCTTGGTGCGTGAACGTCGCCTGCGGGCCGAGGTAGGTGACCGTGAGCGTCGCCTCGAGCGCGCGGCACGCCGAGAGGATCTCGCGCCACACCGCCAGGATCGCCTCGGCCGGCAAGGGGCCGACGTTCGCGGCCATCAACCGGCGCACGATCTCCGCCTCACGCTCCGGAGCGTAGACGGGTGCCTCCTGACGTCGTTTGAGGTCTCCGATCTTGAGGGCGGCCTCTGCGCGTTCGGTGAGGAGCTTGAGAATTTGGTTGTCGAGTTCGTTGATCCTGAGACGCCAATCGTCCCAGTTCATAGAAACTCCTGACGGTCTGACGCTCGTTGACGTTCGATCATTATAGGCTCGGCCCCGCCGGAGAGCAAGGCGAAGAACCGGGGCGGCCCCGGGCTGCGGCGGGCTCGCCCGTGACCGCCGCACGCAGCGCCCGCACCTCGTCGGTGGTGAGGCGCCGCGTCGCGCCGGACGCCAGCCCGCCGAGACGGATCGGTCCGAATGCCACGCGACGCAGCGCAACCACGCGGTGGCCGAGCGCCTCACAGTAGCGCTTCACCTCGTGCTTCCGGCCCTCCGTGAAGGTCAGCGCGAGCCGGCTCTCTCCCCCGCCCGAGCCCAGCAGCTCCACCCGCTGTGGTCGTGCGGGGCCATCGGCGAGCACCGTCCCGCGCCGCCACCGGGCGAGATCCGCGCGCGTCACGCGTCCCTCCACGCGCGCCTCGTAGACGCGCGGCAGCGCGTACCGGGGGTGCAGCAGCCGGTGGGTCAACGTCCCGTCGTTCGTGAGCAGGAGCACTCCCTCGACGTCCCAGTCGAGTCGTCCAACCGGGTGGAGCCGTACGCCCTCGCTCACGAGGTCGGTGACCACCGGCCGCCCGTGGGGGTCGGCGAGCGTCGTGACGTAACCGCGCGGCTTGTTGAGGAGCAGATAGCGCGTCGCCTCGCGCGGTGGGAGTCGACGCCCGTCGACCTCGATCACGTCGACATCCGGATCGGCCGGCGGCGCGGGCGGCTGCACGGCGACGCCGTTCACCGTGACGCGCCCCTCGGCGATAAGGCGGTCAGCCCCCCGTCGGGACGTCAGGCCCGCCTGCGCCAGGATCTTGTTGAGGCGGAGCTTCGCCATTCTCGCTCACCGGAGCGAGCTCGGGCACGACGAGCTCGCCCTCGACCTTTGGCAGCTCACCCAGGTCGCGCAGCCCGAACGCGACGAGGAACTCGCGCGTGGTCTCGTAGAGGAAGGGGCGGCCCGGGGCGTCCTTCCGCCCCGCGATCCGGAGGAGGCGGCGCTCGAGGAGGTTCTCGAGCACGCCCTCGGAGTTCACGCCACGGATGGCGTCCAGCTCGGGACGCGAGACGGGCTGCTTGTACGCGACGATCGCCAGTGCCTCGAGCGCTGGGCGGGAGAGACGAACCCTCGTGCGCGCTCGCGCCAGCCGGACGAGCCACGGCGCCATTTCCGGGCGCGTGACCAGGCGGAAGCCGCCGCCGACCTCGACGATCTGCAGGGCGCCGTTCGCGGCGGCGTAACGGGCCCGCAGCTCGCCGACCAGCTCCCGTGCCGTCGCGGCGTCGGGCAGCTCGAGCACCTCACGGATCCGCTCCGGATCGAGGGGGCTGTCGGAGGCGAAGAGGAGCGCCTCCACGATCTCAGCCGGCATCGGCACGGGTGGCCTCGTGCGCCGGGACGGCGGGCTGGTGCTCGATGACGATCTCCCCGAACAGCTCGGTCTGCTGTGTCCGGATGCGACCGAGCCGGACGAGCTCGAGCACGGCCAGCAGGGTCACGACGATCTCGGAGCGTCCTCGCTCACCTCCGGTGAGCGAGGAGAACAGGAGCGACCAGCTGTCCCGCAGCAACGTCAGGATCTCGGTCATGCGCTCGAGCACGGACGGTGGGTTGGGCTCGACCTCGCGCGGCCGCTGGCGCAGCTGCTCCTCGATCAACCGCCGGAGCGCGCGCTCGAGCCAGTGCACGCTCAGGTCTTCGAGGGGGATCTCCTCGGGGGCCGGGAGCGTGCCAGTCGGGCGCGCCCAGAGCAGCGCCTGCTCGGCCTCGCGCCCGGCCAGCCACGCGCCGAGCGCCTTGACCCGCGCGTATTCCCGCAGGCGCTCCTGCAGCTCCAGCTTGAGCGTCTCCGCGTCGTCGTCGAGCTGTTCCTCGATCTCGTCCGGCGGCACGAGGAGCTTGGACTTGAGGTAGATCAGGGTCGCCGCCATCACGAGGTAGGCCCCGGCGGTCTCGAGGTCACGGAACTCCACGGCCTCCAGGTGTGCGACGTACTGGTCGGTGATCGCGCGCACCGGCAGCGCCGCCAGGTCGATCTCGTTCGTCCGACACAGATGCAGAAGGAGGTCGAGCGGTCCCTCGAAGCTCCCCACGCGAAGCGTGAGGTCGCGTGCGGAGTCGACCGTCCCGCTCATGGGGTGAGGTTCACGGCTGCGCGGACCTCCTCCATGGTCCGGCGCGCCACGGACTGGGCGCGCTTCGAGCCCTCGTGCAGGATCTCGACGATGACGTCCGGTTTCTCGGCGAACGTCTGTCGCCGGTCGCGAATGCCGTCCAGCGCCGGGGCCAGGTGGCGCAGCAGGACCTCTTTGCAGTCCAGGCAGCCGATACCGGCGCTGCGGCAGCCCAAGGCGCACTGCTCGCGCTCCGGGGCCGGCGTGAAGATCTTGTGGAGGTCGAACACCGGGCACACCTCGGGATTCCCCGGGTCCGATCGACGCTTCCGCGCGGGATCCGTCACCATCGGCCTGATCTTTCGCACGACCGTGTCCGGCGGGTCTGACAGGTAGATGGCGTTATCGTAGGATTTCGACATCTTCCGCCCGTCGGTGCCGGGCACCTTGGGGATCTCCGTCAGCCTGGCGTCGGGCTCCGGGAACACCGGCCGGAACGCGTTGTTGAACCGGCGCGCCACTTCCCGCGTCAGCTCCACGTGGGGGACCTGATCCACCCCGACCGGCACCCACTTCGGCTTGTACATCAGGATGTCGGCGGCCTGCAGGAGCGGGTAGCCCAGGAGCCCGTACGATGGTGACGCGATCCCCTGCTGCTCGATCCGCTCCTTGTACGTGGGCACGCGCTCGAGCCAGCCGACGGGAGTGAGCATGGAGAACAGGAGGTGGAGTTCGGCGTGCTCGGGCACGAGCGACTGGATGAACAGGGTGGAGCGCTCCGGGTCCAGACCGGCCCCCAGCCAGTCGGCGAGCATCTCCAGGGTGTCACGGGGCACCGCGGACGTGTCCTGGTCGTCGGTGAGCGCGTGCCAGTTGGCGACGAAATAGAAGCAGTCGTACTGGTCCTGCATGCGCACCCAGTTGTCGAGCGCGCCGAGGTGGTTGCCGAGGTGGACCCGACCGGTCGGGCGCATGCCCGACAGCACCCGTTCTCTCGCCTTCGTCATCGACGCCTCGCGCCCTCCCAGACCTTGACCGAGCGAACGAACACATAGTACGCGTACAGGCACGCCAGAAGGAAGCCCGGCCAGCCGTCGAGGAACCCGCCCCGCAGGACGTACATCGACAGGAACCGGCCGGCGGGCCGCGCGACGAGGTCGACCGCCGTCGCGCGCCGTCCGCCCCGCACCCACTCAGCCGCCGCGAGCGTCGAATAGCGGTCGGCACGCTGGAGGAAGTCGGCCACGTCGCGATAGCTACGGTGAACGAGCGGACTACGCAGGCGGCCCACCGGCCCCTCGACCTGCGCCGATTCGTGCACGTCGCGCGCCCCGAAGCGCCCACATCCGCGGCGGAAGAGACGCAGCTGCCAGTCGGGATAGAGGCCGCCGTGGCGGATCCACCGTCCCCAGAAGATGTTCCGCCGCGGCACGCGGTAGCCACGGGCCACCGGCCGGCCCGCGAGGAGCGCCTCGACCTCGGCCCGCAGCTCGCGCGAGACCTCCTCGTCCGCGTCGAGCGAGAGGACCCAGTCGCCGGTCGCCTGCTCGAGCGCGAAGTTCTTCTGCTCGGCGAACCCCGTCCACGCGCGCACGAACACGTGGTCGGTGAACTCGCGGGCGATCTGGACGGTCTTGTCCTGCGACTCGGCATCGACCACGATCAGCTCGTCGGCCCAGGCGACGCTCTCGAGGCACGCGCGCAACCGCTCCTCCTCGTTCAGCGTGATCACGACGACGGAGACCCTGTGCCGGCTCACGCGCCGTCCCGTTCGAGGGCTCCCAGCACGGCGCGATAGACGCGCGGGACGTGGAGGGATTCGACCTTGCCGTCGGGGCACGCCAGGACGCTCCCGATCTGGCCCCACGGGCCGTTCCGCTCGCTCGAGGTGGGCCCATAGAGTCCCACGCACGGCGTGCCCAGCGCGGCTGCGAGATGAATGGGCCCCGTGTCCGCCGCCACGACGACGGACGCGCGCCGCAGCACGGCGAGGAGCTCCGCCAGGCCCGTCGGCGGCGCCGCGAGCACACCGCCCCTGGGCGACATCCCCGCGATCGTCGCCGCGGCCTCCTCCTCACCGGGACCCCAGACGACCAGCACCGCGGCCCGCGCCTCCTCCGCGAGACGCCCCGCGAGCTGACCGAACCGATCGAGCGGCCAGCGCTTCGCCGCGCGCCCCGCTCCGGGGTTCAGGACGACGAGACGCTGGCGGGGCTTGAGACCCGCCCCGCGCAGGAAATCGTCCACGCGGCCTTCCGCCTCGGGATCGAACGGCAGCGGGAACTCCACGGTGGCCGGGCGCGCGCCGAGCGGCTCGACGAGGGCGAGGCATTGCTCGACGACGTGCCGCGCCTCGCGCGGGGGGCGGATACGCAGGTTCGTGAAGAGCGCGTTCACCGGCTCGCGGCACCACGCCGCCACGAAGCCGATCCGCAGCGGCGCGCGTGTCGCCGCGGTCACGAGGCCGCTCTTGGCATTCCCCTGGAGGTCGATCGCGACGTCGAGCCGTTCCTCCCGCAGGTGCTGCACGAGCGCGCTCATGGCGCCCGCCTCCCGCACGAGCGCGGGTACCGAGCGCGCCCGCCGCCAGCCACGGGTGTCGACGGGCACCACGGCGTCGACCGCCGGGTTCGCCCGGAGGAGCGCCGCCTCGCGTCGCTCCGCGAGCCAGACGATCCGCGCCTGGGGCAGACTCCGCCGCAGGGCGGCGGCCACGGGCAGCGCGTGGACGACGTCCCCCAGCGCCGAGAGCCTGATCAGGGCCACGTTCATCGGAAGCGCTCGACGACTCGCGCGATCAGGTCACGGGTCGAGTGAGCCTTCGGGTCGCCCACCACGGCGACCCGGCCCCCGTGTGCGCGCACCGTCGGCCCTTCGGGCACCGCGTCGACCGCATAGTCCGTGCCCTTGGCGTGGACGTCGGGGCGCAGCGCCGCGACCAGACGATCGGCCGTGTCTTCGGCGAACACGACCACGTGATCCACGGCACGGAGCGCCTTCAAGATTTCCAGGCGCTCGGCCACAGGCATCAGCGGGCGGCCGCGGCCCTTGAGCCGGGCCACGGTCGCGTCGTCGTTGATCCCCACGAAGAGCACGTCACCGAGGCGTCGAGCGGCTTCCAGGTAGCGGACGTGACCGACGTGGAGAAGGTCGAAGCAGCCGTTGGCCAGCACGACGCGCCGCCCTTCGGCCCGCAACCGTTCCGCGAGCGTCGCGGCCTCCGCGATGTTCACGATACCGTGGAAGCGCCGAGGGCCTGCCGCAACTCCGCCGCCGTCACCGTCCCCGTTCCGCGCTTCATCACGACGATCCCGCCCGCCACGTTCGCCAGGGAGGCGGCCGTGGTGGGCGACGTCCCGGAGGCCAGTGCGAGCGTGAACGCGCTGATCACGGTGTCTCCGGCGCCCGTGACGTCGGCGATCTCGTCCGTGCCGTGGATCGGCATGAACGTCGTCGCGCCGTCGCGCTCGAGCAGCGCCATGCCCCGGCTGCCCCGTGTGACGAGCAAGAGCCGCGCGTCGAGCCGCTCGAGCAACTGACGCCCCGCCTTCTCGACGGCTCGCTCGTCGTCGACGTCCGTCCCCGTCAGCTGGGCGAGCTCCGCTTCGTTCGGGGTCGCGGCCGTCACGCCGGTGAACCGCGGAAGCTGATAGCGGCTGTCGACGCTGACGATGGCGCCGCTGCGGCGCGCGAGGGTCCGCACCCGGTCGAAGACACGGGCCGTGACGGTCCCGTACCCGTAGTCGGACACCAGGACCGCGTCGCCACGCGCGCCCAGCGCGGTGAGTCGCGAGAGGAGCGCGTCCTCGGTGATCGGCTGGAGCTCGCCGAGGGGCTCCCGGTCGAGGCGCACCACCTGCTGACGGGTCGCCTGGTAGCCCCCCGCCATGATCCGGGTCTTCACGGTCGTCGTGCGGCCAGCCTCGGTGACGATGCCGTCCGTCGCGATCCCGCAGGCCCGGAAAAGAGAGACGAGCTCCTCGCCGGCGGCGTCGCGCCCGATGACGCCGATCGGCACCACCCGTCCGCCGAGCGCGGCGACGTTGTGGGCGGCGTTCGCAGCGCCCCCGAGCAGGACCTCGCGCTCCGAGAAGCGGAGGATCAGGACCGGCGCCTCCCTCGAGATCCGTGCCGGCTTGCCGAACAGGTACTCGTCGATGAGCAGGTCCCCGATCACGACGACGGTCCGCCCGCCGAACGCGCCGGTCGCCTCGCGCATCCGGGCCGTCGCGTCGCTCACCGCTGCCCCCCTTCCGCCAGCACCCAGTCGACGGCGTCCAGCAAGTCTTCGGCGACGCGGTCGGGCACGACCGGGAACTGTGTGCGCCGGTACTCCCACTCTCCCAGGCCATACCCCGTCAGAACCAGCACGGCGCGCGCGCCGACCGCCCGCGCCGCGAGGAGATCCGACGCCTTGTCGCTGACGAGCGTCGAGCGCGCGAGGTCCAGACCGAGCTCGCTCGCCGCGCGCCGGAGGAGCCCGGGTTTCGGCTTCCGGCACTCGCAC
>MGCE01000110.1:9857-10169 GCA_001790315.1 Candidatus Rokubacteria bacterium RIFCSPLOWO2_02_FULL_72_37
GCCGCCCCTCGGTCGGGTGGTGCGGGCACACATAGAGGCCGTCGAGGTGCGCCGATTCGTCCTTGAGCTGCGCGACGAGCGCGCTGTTGACCGCGGCGAGCACTTCTTCCGAGAAGTAGCCCCGAGCCACGCCCGCCTGGTTCGTCACCAGCACCGCGGGGATCCTCGCCTGATTGAGCCGGCGGATCGCTTCCGCCCCCCGGGGCAAGAGCCGGAGCCGTCGCGGATGGTTGACGTACCCGACTTCCTCGGTGAGCGTCCCGTCGCGGTCGATGAAGACAGCGGGCCTGGGACCCACGCGCGCAGTGTACG
>MGCE01000111.1 GCA_001790315.1 Candidatus Rokubacteria bacterium RIFCSPLOWO2_02_FULL_72_37
GTCGTCCATCTCGTAGGGCTCGGTGAGCGTGCGGCGGCGCCCGAAGAGCACCTCGAACCCCTTGGCGACCTCGAGGAACACGTCCTGCGACCCGACGACGTCGCGATGCATCCGCTCCGAGAGCCTGAAGTACTGCTGCGCGGTGGTGACGACGCCGCCGAACGTCGCCGGCCGGCTCGAGTCCGGCAGATCGGGAATGGCCAGCTCCCCGACGAAGGCGCGCACGGCCGCCTCGTCCGGGATCTCGACCTCTTCCTTCTGGTGCGAGAGGTAGAAGCCGTCGCCGCAGACCAGCGCGGGCAGGCACACGCGCTCGGCCACCCGCATCGCCAGCAGGGTGAAATCGAAGATGTCCTGGGCGGTCTCGCAATAGAACTGCAGCCAGCCGGTGTCGCGCATGAAGAGCGAGTCGTTCTGCTGCGGCCCGAGCGTCCAGGCGGGCCCGCGGAGGGCCCGGTTGAAGACGCCCATCACCATCGGCAGCCGGTTGCCCGCCACCTCCCACATGACCTCGCTCATCAGCACGAGGCCCTGCGAGGACGTGTAGATGGCGCAGCGCTCGCCGCCCCAGAAGACGCCCGTCGCGGAAGCGATCGCATTGAACTCGGAGTCCGAGGGGATCACTCGCACCCGCTGGCTCTTGACCATCGTCTCCAGCACTTCGGTCTGCGGCGTGATCGGAAAGACGTACGCGATGCGCACGCCGGCCAGCTCGTACGCGAGCGCCATGGCCTCGGCCCCGGTGACGATCCTCCGCTGGGAGGAGGCGATGCCGGCGTGCTCGTCGAGCGCCATGGTCAGGACTCCTCCTCGGGGATCATGCTCATCGCGGACCGTGGGCACTCCTGGACGCAGACACCGCACCCCTTGCAGTAGTCGAGGTCGATCTCGAACCCCCAGTCGGCCCGCTGCGTGATCGCGGCGTCGGGGCAGTACGTGAAGCAGTTGCCGCACATGGTGCAAAATCCACAGCCGAAGCAGCGTCGTGCCTCGCCCTGCGCCGCCCGCGCATCCAGCGGCGCCGCCACCTCGACGAAGCCCTGGAGCCTCGCGGCGACCTGGGCCTCGGGCTTCGCGGCCCGCGCCGCGGGTCTGAAGTAGTCGAGGTTGATCTCCGGGAAGCCGACGAGGTGCGCGCGCAGCGGCTCCGGGCGGCCCGCGACGAGCGCGAGATAGGCGGCGAACGAGAGCGCCCCGCGGGTGCCGACGCCGATGCGGCGCGCCAGGTCGGCCCGGTCGCGCCGCTGCAGGTGGCAGTCGATCCCGATCGCCGCGCGCTTGCCCGCGCCCAGAGCCTGCACGACGTTGTACGACCCGGTGGCATCGCCGCCGGCGAAGACCCCGGGCAGGGCGGTCTCGCCCCACTCGCCGACGGCCACGCGCGCACCGTCGGCCAGGCCCTCGGGGTGGCTCCCCCGCTCCAGCTCCTGACCGATGGCGTAGACGACGGTCTCGGCGGCGAGCCGACGCACGTCCGCGCGATCCACCTGGAAGCTGACCGCGCCGGACCGGTCGCGCTCCACGCCCGTCACGCGGGCGACGGCGACATCGAGCGCGCCGTCCCGGGCCGTGATCTCCAGCGGCGCCCAGCCGCCCTCGATGCGGACCGCCTCCTCGCGCGCCGCCGCCGCCTCTTCCGGGTGCGCCGGGAGCGCGGACTCCGCCTCGACCGCGCACATCACGACCTCGGCGGCCCCGAGCCGCCGGGCCACGCGCGCGACGTCGACCGCGACGTCGCCGCCGCCGATCACGATCACCCGGCGCCCGACGCGCACGCCCACGCCCTCGTTGACCGACCGGAGCAGCTCGAGACCGGACACCACGCCGTCCGCGCCCGCGCCCGGCACGGTCAGGCGCCGCGGACGGGAGAGGCCGATGCCGAGGAAGACGGCGGCGTGCTCCTCGCGCAATCGTCCGACACTCACGTTCTCGCCGATCCGTACACCGCAGCGGAAGGCCACGCCCTGGGCCTCGAGCCGCGCGATCTCCCGGTCGAGCACCTCGCGGGGCAGGCGGTACGCGGGGATGCCGTAGCGCAACGCCCCGCCGGGCGCGCCGGCCGCCTCGTAGACCGTCACCCGGTAGCCGAGGCGCCGCAGGTGATAGGCGCAGGCGAGCCCGGCCGGGCCGCTCCCGACTACCGCCACCGCGGTGTCGTGCTCGACGCCGCTCCCTTCCGGCGCGTCGTCGCCCCCGTGCTCGGCCACGAATCGCTCGAGCTGCGCGATCGAGAGCGGCTGGTCGTACTGCGCACGATTGCACGGCGCCTCGCAGGGGTGATAGCACACGCGTCCCGTGATCGCCGGGAACGGGCTCTCCTCGCGGAAGACGCGGCAGGCCAGGTCGGGACGGCCGCGCGCGATGAGCAGCACGGCGAGCGCGATGTCGTGCCCGGTGGGGCAGCCTTCACGGCACGGCGAGATCTTCGCGGTGTAGTCGTAGACCGGCCGCTCGTAGCGCTGAGCGCCGGTCTTGTTCTCGGTGTGCGGCCTCCAGGAGCGGTACCGGAGGCTCGTCTCGAACCCGGTGACCATGGTCGCTACACCCTTTCGACGGCCCGCCACGCGAGCCGATCGACCGCGTCGTACCCTCGTCGCAGGCCGGTGACGTTCCCCTCGATCCGGTCCTGGGCCATGTCCCCGATCACCTTCTCCAGGCACGCTTCGAGCGTGGAGAGCGAGACCAGGCCCGTCAGACGCGCGAAGGCCCCCACCATCACGGTCCCCACGATGGGCACGTTGCCGCGCACCAGGCCGCACTCCTTGGCGATCCGGCTGGCCCACACGGTCGCGACGGTGCACCCGAGATGCGCGAGCTCGGCCGCCGTCCGCCGGCTGTTCAGCAGAAGGACGCCGCCCGGGGCGAGGCTCTCGACCATGCGTGGCGTCGCCGCGAGCATCGTGGCGTCGAAGACCAGCATGACGTCCGGCCGGCGCACCAGACTGCGATCGTCGATCGGCGCCGCCGAGCGCTTGAACCGGATGAAGTACGCGACCGGCGCCCCCATGCGCTCGCCGCCGTAGAGGGGCTGTCCATTGACGCGATACCCGACCGCGGACAGGGCGTAGACGACGAGGTCGCCGGCGGTCTTCACGCCCTGCCCGCCCCGCCCGTGGAGCGCCACCTCCAGAGAATCGCGGTCGTCGATCATCGGAGCCGCCCTCCTTGCCGGACGATGCGCGCGGCGCGCCCGAGACGCAGCTCATTATCCGTCAGAAGTCCGCGTCGCGGATCCCGACGGCGCTCCCGTAGGCCATGAGACTCACGCGAACCGGGGCGTTCGCATCACGCGGGCGCAGACCGCAGCGCCCGGCGCACCACCGACAGGAGGGCCAGGAGCAGGACGGCGGCGGCGGCCGCCAGCAGCGTGGCGGCGATGGGCCGCGCGAGGAAGATGACGTAGCTGCCCCTGGAGAGGATCAGCGACTGTCGGAGCGAGATCTCCAGGGTCGGGGCCAGGACCAGCCCGATGCCGATGGGCGCGGCCTCGAAGTCGAACTTCCGGAGCAGATATCCCACGAGCCCCATGACCGTCATGATCCCCACCTCGAAGACGCTGCCGCGGACGGCGTACACCCCCAGGACGCAGAAGAGCACGATGAGCGGGTAGAGCGTGCGGTACGGGATGCGCAGGAGGTTCACGAACAGGCCGACGAGCGGCAGGTTCAGGATCAGCAGCACGACGTTGCCCACGTACATGCTGGCCATGAACCCCCAGAAGACCTCGGGGTTCTGGCGGATGAGCAGGGGCCCCGGGAGCACCCCGTGGATCATCATGGCGGCCATCATCATCGCCATGATGGCGTTCGACGGCACGCCGAGTGCGAGCATGGGGGCGAAGGCCGCCTGGGCCGCCGCGTTGTTGGCCGATTCCGGCCCGGCCACTCCCTCGATGGCGCCCTCGCCGAAGCGCTCGGGATGCCGGCTCAGCCGGCGCTCCAGGGCGTAGGAGGCGAAGCTCGAGATGATGTGGGCGGGGCCCGGTAAAGCGCCCACGGCGAAGCCCAGCACCGTCCCCCGCCCGATGGGTCCGACCGAGGCTCGCCACTCCTCCCTCGAGGGGGAAAGGTCCCGGAGCCGAGGCTTGTAGACCTGGGGGGGCGTGGCCTTCCCGGCGGTCGTGAGGATCTCCGACAGGCCGAAGAGCCCGACGGCCACCGGCACGATCCCGATGCCGTCCACCAGCTCGGCCAGGCCGTAGGTGAAGCGCATGTGCGCGGCGAGATCGACCCCGATCATCCCCAGCAGGAGGCCGACGGTCACCATGGCCAGCGCCTTGAGCATGGAGCGTCCGCTCATGTACGAGAGGACGACGAGGCCGAAGAGCAGGAGCGCGGTGTACTCCGGGGGACCGAAGCGGAGCGCGAATCGCGCCAGGAGCGGCGCCAGGACCGTCAGGGCCGCGACCGCGAGGGTCCCGGCCACGAAGGAGCCGATGGCCGCGATCATCAGCGCCGGGCCCGCCCGCCCCTTCTGGGCCATGGCGTAGCCGTCCAGGCACGTGACGATGGAGGCCGCCTCGCCGGGGATTCGCATCAGGATGGACGTCGTGGAGCCGCCGTACATCGCGCCGTAGTAGATCCCGCCCAGCAGGATCACCGCCTTGGTGGCGTCGAGTCCGAACGTGCCCGGGAGCAGGAGGCTCACCGCCGCCAGCGGGCCGATGCCGGGCAGGACGCCCACGATGGTCCCGATCACGCAGCCCAGGAACGAGTAGATGAAGTTCTCGGGCTGCAGGGCGATCGAGAGGCCGAAGAGCAGGTCATGGACGGGGTCCACCTCAGAATCCGAGCGGTCCGGTGGGCAGGAGCACGCCGAGACGCGTGAAGAACCAGTAGGAGACGAGCGGCACGCCCAGGGCCAGCGACAGGGCGACCACCGGCCGGTTGCGCTCGATCACGAGGAGCAGGACGAGGAGGATGACGGCCATCGTGATCCGGTAGCCGAGCCGCTCGAGAGCCACGACGGCGAAGACGCACGTCACGAGCACCACGGCGGCGTGCCGGGCCTCGGACCACTGGAGCGACGCCAGCCGGGCCGAGCGGCCGCCGCGGGCCAGGATCACGAGGGCGAGCATCGCCAGGAGGCTCGCGAGGACGACCGGCAGGAAGGCCGGGCCGGGGCGCGCGAGCCCGCCCAGCGGCAGGCTGCGGCTCTCCCAGAAGACGAGCAGCGCCAGGGCGAGCAGGACGACCGCGCTGACGCGGTCGATGGTCACGCGTGGCGCCTCACAACTCAGACCACTCCCGAGAGCCCACCGTCGACGTTGATGGCGGTGCCGGTGATGTAGCTGGCGCGCCCGGACGCCAGGAACGCGATCAGATCGGCAACCTCCTCGGCCCGGCCCATCCGGCCCAGCGGAATGGGTCCGAGGATGGCGGCCCGGTCAGCCATGACCTGCCGCTCGTACTCCTGGGGCGACGGCGCTGGCGACAGCGCCCGCCGGCGCCGCTCCCACTGACCCGACCAGATGAGCCCCACGCACACGGTGTTGACCAGGATCCGGTGCTCGGCCAGCTCCTTGGAGAGCGCCTTTCCGAGGGCGATGCCCGCCGCGCGGCTCACCGAGGTGGGAACCGACCTGGCTCGCGGCTGCTTGGCGCCCACGTGGGCGACGTTGATGATGCGGCCGCCGTCGGCGGCCCGGAGATGAGGCAGGGCCGCCCGGATCGTGCGGATGGCGCCGAACAGCTTGAGGTCCAGATCGGCCTGCCAGTCCGGATCGCTGACGTCCGGGAAGGCGCCGATCGCCTCCCGCCCGGCGTTGTTGACCAGGATGTGGAGCCCGCCAAACCGCTCGACGGTCTCGGCCACGAAGCGCTCCGGATCGCCGGCTTTCGCCATGTCGGCCACCACGGCCAGGACGTCGGCGCCGGTCCGGCTGCCGATGGCCTCGGCCGTTTCCCGCAAGGGTCCATCGCGGCGCCCGCAGATGGCGACGTTCGCGCCCTCCCCGGCCATGCGGTGCGCGGTGGCCAGACCGATGCCTTCACTGCCCCCCGTGATCGCCGCGACCTTGCCTTTGAGATCGAGGTCCACGCCCCACCTCCTCGTGCCGGCTACTGGATCTTGCCGATCCGCTGGAGCGTCTGGTTGATGAGCCGGGTCTCCTTCTCCCAGAGCGCGAGATCCTCGTCGGCGCCCAGGTAGGCGATGGCCGTGCCGAGCTTCGCCATCGCCCCCGCGAACTCGGGACTGCCCACGGCCTGCCGGACGGCGTCGCGGATGACCTGGAGCGCCGCGGGCGGCGTCTCCTTCCGGGCCACGATGCGCACCGGCAGCAAGTACTCGACGTCGACCCCGAGCTCCTTCAGGGTCGGCACGTCGGGGAGCGCCGGGAGCCGGCTGGTGCCCCACGTCGCGAGCGCACGGAGCCCCCCGGTCTTGACGTGGGAGAGCACGGGGCCCGGGCCGGAGGCCATGGCGTCCACGTGGCCGCCGAGCAGGGCGGCCACCGCGGGCCCGGCGCCGCTGTAAGGAACGTGGCTCAGCGTGATCCCGGTGGCGACGGCGAGAATCTCCATCGGGAAGTGCAGGCCGCTGTACGCGCCGGCCGTGCCGTAGGTCACCCCGCCTGGGCGGCGCTTGGCGTCGGCCAGCAGCTCGGCGAAGGTCTTCCAGGGCCTTCCGGGATGCACGACCAGCACGAGCGGATCCGCGCTGAGCCGGGCGATGGGCGTGAATTGCGCGATCGTGAATTTCGGCGGCCGCCCGAAGAGCGCGTCCACCGGCGGGTTGATGAAGAACCCGGGCATCGCGATGAGCAGCGTGTGGCCGTCGGCGCGGCTGTTCGCGACCGCGACGGTCCCCAGCACGCTGCCCGCGCCCGGCTTGTTGACCACCACCACGGGCTGCTTGAGCAGGCGCTCCATCGCCTGGGCCAGCGGGCGGGCGTGCAGGTCGGCGGCTCCCCCGGGCGGCAGCGGAACCACGATCTGGACGGGCCGGGACGGGAAGGGCTCCTGGGCCGGGGCGGGAACGGCCGCCAGTGCCACGAGGGCGCCGAGAAAGAGCGCGAGGACCGTCACGGGTGCCTGTCGGAGCCGCGTCATATCCAACCCTCCTGTCGGGGCGCTCGGTCGCCGTATCATACTCGTCCCACCCAAGCCTTGCCGCCGAACCACAGGTTCAGGATGGTCGCCCGGACGCGCGGGTAAGGAG
>MGCE01000112.1:0-8232 GCA_001790315.1 Candidatus Rokubacteria bacterium RIFCSPLOWO2_02_FULL_72_37
ATTCGCGAGCGCCCGAGCCTGAAAGGCCGCGGCCAGGCGAGGGGCGTCAGCCTCGTGCTTGAAGAAGACGAAGGCATCGCGCCAGCCGGCGCCGATGCCATGCATCGTCGCGATCCAGCGCGCGAGGTCGGCGTCCGTGTAGTCGACGGCGCGCAATCGGAGATAGCCCCAGTCCGCGGTCGCGACCGTGGGGGTCGTCCCCGCCTCGGTGTCGGCGATGCAGAGCGCGGCGTTCCGCGCGCCGAGCAGGCCGTAGACCTCGTCGTCGAACCAGCTCGCGTGGCGGAACTCGAACGCGACGCGCAGACCGGCTGGGAGCAGGGCGAGGACGGCCGCGAGACGGTCCACCGCCTTCGCGAAGTTCGGGGGGAGCTGGAAGAGAAGCGCGCCGAGCTTGCCACCGAGCCCGCGGGCCGTGTCGCAGAAGTAGGCGAGGGGCTCCGCGACGTCGCGCAGGCGCGCGACGTGGGTGATCCGCTGCGGCGCCTTGAGGACGTACGCGAAGCCGTCGGGCGCGGCGGCCGCCCACGCGGCGACGGTCCTGGCACTCGGCATGCGATAGAACGTCGCGTTGATCTCGACCGTCGGAAAGCGCGCGACGTAGTAGCCGAGCATCCTCGTGGCCGGGAGGTCCGCGGGGTAGAAGCTCCCCTTCCACTCCGGGTAGTTGTACCCGGAGGTGCCGACGCGGACGGTCAGCGGCAGGCCTCGAGCGGCGTCGCGGTCTCGCCGAGCGCCTGCGCGACGACGGGGTGCACGATCTTCCCGCGCCACACGTTGACGCCCCGGCCCAGCGCGGGATGCTCGCGCGTCGCCGCCTGCGCGCCCTTCGCGGCCAGCTCGAGCGCGTACGGGAGCGTCGCGTTGGTCAACGCGAAGGTCGAGGTGCGCGGCACGAGCGCCGGCATGTTCGCGACCCCGTAGTGGACGACGCCGTCCTGCTTGTAGACGGGGTCGAGGAGGGTCGTCGGGCGGATCGTCTCCACGCACCCCCCCTGGTCCACCGCGATGTCCACGACGACGGCTCCCTCCTTCATCTGGCGCACCAGCTCGCGCGGCACGAGCCGCGGCGCGCGCGCGCCGGCGACGAGCACGGCGCCGATCAGGAGATCGGCGCGGCGGACCACCTGGGCGATGTTGAAGCTGTTCGAGACGAGCGTGACGGCCTGGCCGCGGAAGAGGTCGTCGACGGCGCGCAGCCGGTCGAGGTTCACGTCGAGGATCGAGACGTCGGCGCCGAGCCCCACGGCGACGCGCGCGGCGTTGATCCCCGCCGTGCCTGCCCCCAGGACGACGACGTTGCCGCGCGGCACGCCGGGCACGCCGGAGAGCAGGATGCCGCGCCCGCCGTGGGCGCGCCCGAGATAGAAGGCGCCCTCCTGCACCGAGAGGCGACCCGCGACCTCGCTCATCGGCGTGAGGAGCGGGAGGCTCCCGTCCTCGCGCTGGACCGTCTCGTAGGCGATCCCGATGACGCCCGTCCGTCTGAGCGCGCCCGCGAGCGCGGGCGCCGGCGCCAGGTGCAGGTATGTGAAGAGGACCTGGCCGGCTCGGAGCCTCGGGTACTCCGTCTCGAGCGGCTCCTTGACCTTGAGGATCAGCTCGGCGCGCACCCACACGTCCTCGACGCCCGCGAGCTCGGCGCCGACCGCGGCATACTCCTCGTCGCGGATGCCGCTGCCGCTGCCGGCGGCGCGCTCGACCACCACCCGGTGGCCGGCCTCGGCGAGCGCCCGCGCACCCGCGGGCGCCAGCGCCACGCGTTGCTCGCCAGGCTTGATCTCGCGCGGGACGCCGACGATCATCGGGCGCCAGTCCCGCGCAGGAAGTCGCGGATCGCCTGATTCACGAGATCGGGCTCCTCGTGGACGACCCAGTGGGAGCCGTGCGGGACGCGTCGCACGCCGAGGTCGGGCACGAAGCGCTCGAGCCCGTCGAGGTTGCCGGTCAGCAGCGCGCGGTCGCGCTCGCCCCAGATCACGAGCGTCGGCACGCGAACGGTGAGGCGCGAGGGATCGCCCCCGAAGCTCCGCGCCGGCGCGCCGTCGGCCGCGGGCGGCCCGACGCCGGCGGCGCGGTAGTAGTTCAGCCCGCCCGTGAGCGCCCCCGGCTGCGACCACGCCTCGACGTACGCGGCGCGCACGGCCTCGGTGAACCGCTCGCCCAGGTCGTGGCGGAACATCTGGATCAGCCGCGCGTACCCGTTCTCGGCCAGGAGCGCCTCGGCCCCCCCGCTGCGGAAGGTCAGCATGTAGCGGCTCGCCTCCTGCTGGGCCGGGTTCTCCCGGATCTCCCGCGCGAAGACGCCGGGGTGAGGGGCGTTGACGATCACGAGCCGCTCGAGCCTGTCGGGATGCGCGATCGCGAAGGCCCAGGCGGCGACGCCGCCCCAGTCGTGGCCGACCAGGACGAAGCGCTGGTGCCCGAGGTGATCGGCCAGCGCCCGGAGATCCTCGACGAGATGCCGCACCTCGTAGGCCGCGACGCCGTCGGGCTTCGACGACAGGTTGTAGCCGCGCATGTCGGGCGCGACGGCCTGGTGATCGCGCGCGAACTCCTCGAGCTGGCGCCGCCACATGTACCAGAACTCGGGGAAGCCGTGGACGAACAGGATGAGCGGGCCCGTGCCCGCCGTGACGTAGTGCAGGCGGATGCCGTTGACCTCGGCGTAGGCATGCTCCATGTCACCTCACGTATAGCAGGAAAAACCTGGCGAGGCGCGCGCCAAAATCCGCCGGCAGCTCGCCGTGCCTGCCGTGCGCCAGGACGACCAGCTCGGCACGCGCGTTGGCCGCGAGCGCGTCGCGGAGCCGCTCGGCGTGAGCGAACGGGATCTGCTCGTCCTCGCGGCTCGCCAGCAGCAGCACCGGGATCGTCAGCGTCGCCGCGGCGTCGACCGGCGCGGGGCGCGAGATGTCGTGACCGAAGACGGCGCGGGCCCAGACGAGCATCAGCGCGACGAGGGGGCGGCGCAGCGGACCGAGCCAGGCGTACAGCTCGTGGCCGAGCTGTCGCACGTCCGCGAACGGCGCGTACGCCGCGACGGCGCGGATCCTGGGATCCTCGGCCGCGGCCAGGAGCGCGACGGCGCCGCCGAGGGAGAAGCCGAAGACGCCGACGGCGTCCGCGCCACGCGCCGAGAGGACGTCGATCGCGCGCCGGAGGTCACCGCGCTCGCGGAACCCGAGCGTCGTCGCGCGCCCCTCGCTCGCGCCGAAATAGCGCAGATCGAGGAGCAGCACGCTGAAGTGCGGCGCGAGCGACGCCGCGAGCGGCAGCATGTCGGCCTTGTCCGCCGGGTAGCCGTGCAGGAGGATGACGCCGGGCGCTCCCGGGCGAGGCACGAGCCACGCGGCGAGCCGGAGGCCGTCGTCCGTCGTGACCGCGAGCTCCTCGACGCGGAGGCCGACGTCCGCCGGGGTGAGCGGGATCGCGAGCCGGGGCGGCCGCACGGCGAGCCAGAAGCTCAGCAGACTGAAGACGAGGAATCCCCCGAGCAGGACGGCGAAGGACACGGCCACCTTCACGACCCGCATCGTGCGGACCGCGGCTGGTGAATGTCAACGGGCCGTGGTTAGATGGCGCGTGATCTCCGAGACGACGCTGGGCGCGCTCTGCGCCCTGGGCGCCGCCATGACGTGGGCCGTGACGAGCCTGCTGGTCCGCTCGCTCGCCCCGCCGCTCGGCTCGGTCGCCGTCAACGCGCTCCGCTCGAGCCTCGGCGGCGGCCTCCTGCTCGGCTGGGTCGCGACGACGGGCGGCCTCGCCGCGCTGGTCGCGGTGCCGGGGAGCACGCTCGCTCTTCTCGCGCTCTCGATCGTCGCGGCGATCGCCGTCGGCGACACCGTCTTCTTCGAGAGCACGCGGGCGCTCGGACTCGGACGCGCGATGACGATCTCGATGACCTACCCGGTGGGCGCCGCGGTCCTGGCGGCCCTCTTCCTCGACGAACCGATCACGCTCCCCGTCGCGGCCGGGATGCTGATCACGCTCGCCGGGCTCGTCCTCATCGTGTCGCCGTGGGCGGAGCGTGCCGCCGGCGAGCGGTTCTGGTGGGGTGTCGGCGCCGCGACGCTCGCGTCGCTCGCGTGGGCGATCTCCGTCGCCCTCCTGAAGACGCCGCTCAGCGCGCTCGAGCCCGTGACGGCGCAGGCGGTGCGCCTGCCTCTGGCCGCCCTCGTCCTCTGGGCGACGCCGTGGGCACGCGGTGCGCTCGGCGCGGCGGCAGGCGGTGGCCGGCCGCTGCTGCTGCGCCTCGGCGTGCTGAGCGTCCTCACAGCGCTGAGCTCGGTGATGTTCGTGGCGGGCGTCAAGTACGCGGGAGTCGCCGTCGCCGCGGTCCTGTCCTCCACGGCGCCGATGTTCGCGATCCCGCTCGGCTGGTTCTTCCTCGGCGAGCGGCTCTCGCCGGCGGCGCTCGCCGGCGCGGCCGTCACCGTGGCCGGAATCGTCGTCCTCCGGCTCTGAGCGGCGTCAGCCGCCGGAGAGGCCGTACTTCCGGAGCTTGTAGCGGAGGACGCGCTCGCTGATCCCGAGCAGCTCCGCCGCCCGGGTCTGGATGCCGTCGGCGCGGGCGAGCGCCTCGCGGATCATCCGTCGCTCGAGGCCCTCGACCGCCGCCGGCAGGCCCGCCGCCTCCCCGGTGTCGGGCTCGGGCTCGCGCACGGCGAGCGGGAGATCCGCCAGCCCGATCACCTCGTCGCGGGTGAGGACGACCGCCCGCTCCACGACATTCTCGAGCTCGCGCACGTTGCCCGGGTAGTCGTAGCGGAGGAGCGTCTCCCGCGCCTCGCGCGTGAGTCCGCGGATCGTCTTGCCGTTCTCGCGCGCGAATCTCGACAGGAAGTGGTCGAGCAGGAGCGGGATGTCCTCGCGCCGCTCGCGCAGGGGCGGCACGGAGATCGTCACGACGTTGAGGCGATAGTAGAGATCGTCCCGGAAGCGGCCCTCCTTGAGGAGCGCCTCGAGATCGCAATGGGTGGCTGCCAGGAGGCGGACGTCCACCTGGATCGGGTGGCTGGACCCGACGCGCTCGATCTCGCGCTCCTGGAGCACGCGCAGGAGCTTGACTTGCAAGTGCGGCGGCAGGTCGCCGATCTCGTCGAGGAAGAGGCTTCCACCGTGCGCCAGCTCGAAGCGGCCGCGTCGCATCGCGTGCGCGCCCGTGAACGCGCCTTTCTCGTGGCCGAACAGCTCCGACTCGAGGAGCCCCTCCGGGAGGGCGGCGCAGTTGATGCGCACGAGCGGCCCCTCGGCGCGGCGGCTCGCGTAGTGGATCGCCTTGGCGATCAGCTCCTTGCCCGTGCCGCTCTCGCCACGGATCAGCACCGTCGCGTCGCTCGCCGCGACCCGCCGCACGAGCGACAGCGCCTCCTGCATGCGCCCGCTCTCGCCGATGACGCCCTCGACACGGTGGCGCTCCTGGAGCGCCGCGCGGAGCTCGCGGTTCTCGCCGACGAGGCGCTGACGGTCGCGCACCTGTCCGATGCGGTGGAGCAGCTCGTCGAGGTTGAGCGGCTTCGTGAGGTAGTCGCTCGCGCCGGCCTTGATCGCCGCGACCGCGTGCTCGATCGTCCCGTAGGCGGTCATCACGATGACCGCGATCTCCGGCGTCACGGCCCGCGCCGCCTCGAGCAGCTGGAGCCCCGAGAACCCCGGCATCTTCTGGTCGGTGAGGATCAGGTCGACCGGCTCCGCGCGGAAGCGCTCCAGCGCCTCCCTGCCGTCGCCCGCGCTCAGCACCTCGAAGCCGTGCCTGGCGAGGAAACCGCTCACCAGCTCGCGCTGCGCCGGCTCGTCGTCGACGACGAGGATCTTCACGCGGGAAGGCTCAGGGCGAAGCGCGTGCCCTGGCCGGCGACGCTCGAGACCTCCAGGGCGCCGCCGTGCGCCTCCGCGATCCGCCGGGCGATCGTCAGGCCGAGGCCGAGACCGCCGGGCTTCGTCGTGAAGTACGGGTCGAAGACGCGCGGAAGGATTTCGGGCGGGATCCCGGGGCCCGTGTCGGCGACCCCGAGCGTCACGCGCTCGCGCTCGGCGCGTGCGTCGAGCGTGAGCGTCCCGCCCTCGCGCATCGCCTGCAGCGCGTTGACGACCAGGTTCAGCAGCACCTGCTTGACGTGATCGGGATCCGCCGTCACGGCGGGCAACCTCGCCGGCAGCGCGAGGCGGAGCGTGATGCCGGCAGTCCTCGCCTCGGGCTCCATCAGCGCGGCCAGCTCGCGCAGCAGCTCGGCGGGGTCCACGCGCTCGAGCTTGAGCGGCAGCGGCCGCGCGAGCGCGATGAACTGCTCGACGATCGTGTTGAGCCGCCGGACCTCGCCCTGCATCAGGTCGACGAACCGGGTGTAATCCGCGGCCGGCGCGGGAGCGAATTCGGCGCGCAGCCGCTGGAGGCCCATGGAGACCGCGTTGAGCGGGTTGCGCACCTCGTGGGCGAACGCGGCGGCCACGTCGCCCAGCGCCGCCAGCCGCTCCCGCCGCCCCATCTCGGCCTCGAGTGTCCGGACCTCGCGGAGGTGGCGCTGCTGGACGAGGAAGATCACGGCCAGGCCCATCGCACCGACCACCAGGACGGCGAGCCCGAGCCCGAGCCCCGCCCGGAGGTCCGCGCGCCAGGCCCGCTCCATCGGGTCCGTCGAGAACGCGATCGTCAGCAGGCCCAGCCGCGCGCCGTCGAGCGTGAGCGGCCGCGCGACCTCGAAGACCTGCGCGCCGCCCTGCGTGACGAGGCGGGCGACTCCCCGCCGCTCGGCGAGCGCCCGCGCGAGCGCCGGGTCGTCGCGGCGCTCCCCGGCACGCGCGCCGTCCGAGGCGGCCAGCACGGCGAGGTCCGGTCCGAGGAGCGCGACCGAGGTGACGCCCGCCTGGCGCCCGAGCTCCTCGAGCTGGCGCTCGACGCCGATCTCCTTGCGGAAATCGAGGATGAAGTCGGCGTCGGCGTGGACCGCGATGATGCCCCGGAAGCTCTCGGCGCCGATCGCGACCCCGAAGGTGCTGCCTTCCCAGAACCGGCGATCACGGATCGCCTCGGGCGCGGGACCCGCGCCGTGCTCCTGCGGCGCCGCCCACCGGCGTCCCCACATGTAGTGCATCATCGGCATGGGCGGCTCGCCGCCGGGCGGATGCGGCGGGAGCGGGCCGGGCGGCGCGCCGGGACCCTGCATCATCATGCGCATCCCGCCGGGCGGCGAGGGCGGCGTCCACGGGCGGCCCTCGAGGTCGAGGAGATCGATGCGTCGCAGGCGGTTGCGTCGCGTGATCCGCTCGATCTCGCCGGGCGCGACGGGGCGGTGCAGGATCTCGTCGACGAGCCGCGCGTTGTCGAGGAGGCGCTCGGCGATCATCTGCTCCATGAGCGCGTTGCTGCGGATCGCGTTCCGGCTGCCCGTCTCGACCGCGTCGGCGAGTGCGAGGCCTTTCTGCTCGAGCTGCGCCGCGAGCTCCGCCTGGGTCCGCCGCGCGATCCACGTGGCGTGGACGCCGACCAGGACCACGAGGAGCAGCACGGAGGCGAGGAAGTACCGGGAAGAGAAGCGCGGGTTCATGCGAGCCCCGCGCGCCATTCTATCATCCGGGGAGCGCGCGGCCCCCGGACGGGCCGGGGGCCGCGTGTCGGAGAGCGCCCGCTACTCGGCGCGGGAGGCCAGCGGGGCGCCGGCGAACGGCCGGATGCCGCCCCACGGGTTGACGTGGAGGTACCGCGTTTCGCCCTTCGGTCCCTTGAGCTCGACCTGGTACATCGTCCGGAAGCGGCCGGTGGACGGCAGCACCCGCTCGATCGTGAAGCCCTTGAAGTACTTGCCGGCGTACTCGGTCGCGAGCTCCTTGGCCTTGTCCTCGGTGATCGCCTCCGCGGGCTGACCCGCGCCCGGGCCGCCGACGCCGCCCGCGCCGTAGGCCATCGGGCACCCGCCCGGGCCGCCGCCGGGTCCGCCCCAGCCACCACCCTGCGCGCCCCGCATCATGCCGGGGCCCATGCCGGGTCCCATTCCCTGGGGACCGTAGCCCCAGCCCATGCCCATCCCCCGACCCCAGCCCGGCCCCTGCGCGAGCGCCACGCCCGCCAGGCCGAGAAGCATCACCACTGCCAACGTCACACTGAGCATCCGCCTCATCGTTGTGTCCTCCCTCGGCGTCTCATGAGGCATGGGCCATGCCAGAGGAGGCGGGGCGGTGAAGCGCAGACATTTCGAGGAATTGGAGCACGAACCGAGCGGATGCCACCGGGGC
>MGCE01000112.1:8256-9001 GCA_001790315.1 Candidatus Rokubacteria bacterium RIFCSPLOWO2_02_FULL_72_37
AGAGGCCGACGATGTGCGCCGTATAGTTCTCGCTGTCGCTGCCGAGCCAGATCGCGTTCGTGCCCGGCATGAACGGGTCCAGGCCGTCGGTCCGCCAGTCGCGCTGCTCCCACGACTCGAAGGCGTACCTGAGGGTGGCCGTCCAGCTCTTCGCGAAGTGGTACCGGAGCGCGGCGCTGAGCCGCAGGATCGTGTCCTCGAACGCGGGCCACTTCTTCGTCGAGGCGGTCGCGTCCTGGGCGGCCGTGCCACTGGTGGGCGTCACCGGATTGAAGTTGTCGTAGCGCCCGAAGGCGTAGGAGAAATTGCCGGTGAGGATCAGGTCGAGCACCTTCGGGACGAGCCCGGTCCGGAGCGTCAGGTGGACGGTCTGCACGGTGTCGGTGATGTCGGTGATCCAGTCGTAGTCGGTATAGTCGAACGTCGTGGTGCCGGTGACCGGGCGGCTGCGCGAGCGCATCGTCTGCGCCATGCGCTCGTACACGTAGCCCGTGGTGAAGGTCACCCGCTCGACGGGCATCCACGAGAAGTCCACGCCCGCCGACCAGCTCTTCTCGTCCAGGAGGCCGAGCTGCTCGTTGTTGACCGGGGCGTAGTTGAAGTCGTAGTCGTCGTAGCGCCACGCGAACACCGGCGTGACGGTGAGCGTCTCGAGGGGGGTGAACTGGAGATCGAGCGACACCTTGTGCCGGTCCCGCTCGCCCTCGTCGAACTTCCTGAGGAGGAGCGACTGGCCCTGGGCCGC
>MGCE01000113.1 GCA_001790315.1 Candidatus Rokubacteria bacterium RIFCSPLOWO2_02_FULL_72_37
AGAAGGCCTGGAGCTGTCGGCTGGGAGAAGGCCTGGAGCTGTCGGCTGGGCTCGCGGGGCGAGGGCTTGTCGACGAAGACGGGCCGCGAGGCCAGCAGCATCCATGGCCCTGCGGGCACGTCGTCGAGCGAAAACGCGCCCGTGGCATCGACCGAGGTCGCCCTGGCCAGATCCGGATACCCCGCCTCCCAGAGGGCGAGCTCGTAGGCCTCACGCGCCTGACGGAGTGCGGTCGCCGAGATGCGGTACGCGGCTGGCGCGGCGCGGGCGTCACTGCGGATATCCTCCAGGCGCCGAAGGAAACCTGCCGAGCGAGGCAGCAGCATCACGGTCGTGCCCCGGAGCGGCTGCTCGGGGTCCGCCGGCCGGCGGGGCGCGGCGCGCACGCTGCCGACCACGCGGCCGACGTCGCCCACCAGAGCCGCACGGCGATAGGGTTCGGGGGCGATGTCGAGGGGCTGGGCACCGGCTGACCCGGTCGAGAGGGCCAGGGCCACGGCCAGCGCCACGGGGCGCAGCGTCACCCCGGGGTCTCGCGCTCGGCCGGGGGCCGGGTGCGCCACCGTCGGTGGATCCAGAGCCACTGCTCCGGCGTACGTCGGATCGCGGCCTCGATCGCCGCGTTACAGCGCATCGTGAGGTCGATGATCGCACGATCTCGTTCCGGCGTTCCGGAGGCCTCGAGCGCGGGATGGATCGCCACGAGGTGACGGCCGTCCGCCTCACGGTGCGCGAAGATCGGCACGACCGGGGCCCGTGTACGCGTCGCGAGCAGGGCGAGCCCCTTCGACGTCGAGGCCGGGCGACCGAAGAACGGCACGAACACGCCCTCGCGACGCGAGGCGTTCTGGTCGAGCAACACGCCGACCATCCGTCCTCGATCGAGCGCGGACAGCACGGCCCGCAGCGCGCCCCGCTTGGCCACCAGCTCCACGCCCGCCTTGAGGCGGAGCCGCTCGGCCAGTGCGTTCAGCGCGGGCGCATCGAGGGGACGGACCACGATCGTCAGCGGGAACCCGGTCAGGCGGTGGGCGACGGACAGCAGTTCCCAGTTCCCGACGTGCGCGGTGAGGACCAGCACGCGACCGTGGCCCTCCATCGCGGCCCGGAGGTGGCCCAGGCCTTCCACGCGGACCCGCTCGAGGACGCGCTCGAGCGGGCGCGACAGCGCGAAGCAGAGCTCGACGGCCATCAGGCCGAGATGCTCGAACGAGCGGCGGCAGAGACGGCGCCGCTCGGCCTCCGGCAGGTCGGGGAAGGCGATCGCGAGATTCGCCAGCGCGGCGCGCCGGCGGCCGCCGAGCAGGAGGAACCCGACGTCGCCGAGCCAGCGTCCGAGGCAGGCAGCCGGCCGGGAGGGCAGGCGCCCCACCCCGCCGACGAGCGCGCCGAGGACCAGTGAACGACCTCGCCGCTTACGCGGCGCCACTCCTGATACGCATCCCGTAGAACGACCGCCAGACGAAGACGAGCGAGACCGCGAAGAACACGGCGGCCAGGAACAGGCTGAGCCCGTGCCCCCGCTCGGCCGTGAGGGTGACCGCGAGCTCGACGGCCAGGAGGCCGAAGAGCGTCGTGAACTTGATGACCGGGTTCATCGCGACGGACGACGTGTCCTTGAACGGGTCGCCGACCGTGTCGCCCACGACCGTCGCGGCATGGAGCGGCGTCCCCTTCTCCTTCAGGTCGACCTCGACGATCTTCTTGGCGTTGTCCCAGGCGCCGCCCGTGTTGGCCATGAAGATCGCCTGGTAGAGGCCGAACAGCGCGATCGAGATCAGGTAGCCGATGAAGAAGTACGGCTCGAGGAACGCGAACGCGAGGGTCGAGAAGAAGATGGTCAGGAAGATGTTGAACATCCCCTTCTGCGCGTACTGGGTGCAGATCTCGACGACCCGCTTGCTGTCGGCGACCGAGGCCTTCGTGACGCCCTCCAGCCGGATGTTCGCCTTGATGAACTCGACCGCCCGGTAGGCGCCCGTCGTCACCGCCTGGATGGAGGCGCCCGTGAACCAGTAGATCACCGCCCCGCCGGTGATGAGGCCGAGCAGGAACGGCGGGTGCAGGAGCGAGAGCTTGTCCAGGTTCTGCGTCAGGCCGTGCGTGAGGAGGACGATGATAGAGAAGATCATCGTGGTCGCGCCGACCACCGCGGTGCCGATCAGCACCGGCTTGGCGGTCGCCTTGAAGGTGTTCCCGGCACCGTCGTTCTCTTCGAGCATGTGCTTGGCCGACTCGAAGTTCACGTCGAATCCGTGGGCCGCCTTGATCGCCTGCTTCACGCCCGGAACCTGCTCGATGAGCGACAGCTCGAAGACCGACTGGGCGTTGTCCGTGACGGGGCCATACGAGTCCACCGCGATCGTCACAGGCCCCATCCCGAGGAAGCCGAAGGCCACGAGCCCGAAGGCGAACACGGCCGGAGCCACCATGAGGGCACCGAGCCCCAGGGTGCTGACCGAATAGGCGACGCCCATGAGGACGACGATCGCCATGCCGAGCCAGTACGCCGAGAAGTTGCCGGCCACGAGGCCCGAGAGGATGCCGAGCGAGGCGCCGCCCTCCCGCGCGGACGTGACCACCTCCCGAACGTGGCCGGACTCCGTCGAGGTGAAGATCTTGACGAGCTCCGGAATGATCGCGCCCGCAAGCGTGCCGCACGTGATCACGGTCGAGAGCTTCCACCAGAGCGAGCCGTCGCCGAGCCCCTGGATGAGCACGAACGAGGCGATGTAGGTCATGACGACGGACACGATCGACGTGATCCACACGAGCGAGGTGAGCGGCGCCTCGAAGTTCATGCGCGTCGCGCCGGCGTACCTGCCGCGCGCGAGCGCGTGGTTGAGCAGGTAGGACACGCCGCTGGCGACGATCATGAGGATACGCATCGCGAAGATCCAGACGAGGAGCTGCACCTGGACCGCGGGGTCCTTCACCGCGAGCAGGATGAAGGAGATCAGCGCGACCCCGGTCACGCCGTACGTCTCGAACCCGTCCGCGCTCGGGCCCACGGAGTCGCCCGCATTGTCCCCCGTGCAGTCGGCGATGACGCCCGGGTTGCGCGCATCGTCCTCCTTGATGTTGAAGACGATCTTCATCAGGTCGGAGCCGATGTCCGCGATCTTGGTGAAGATGCCGCCCGCGATCCGGAGCGCGGCCGCGCCGAGCGACTCGCCGATGGCGAAGCCGATGAAGCACGGCCCCGCGTAGTCGCCCGGGACGAAGAGCAGGATGCACAGCATCAGGAAGAGCTCGACGCTGATGAGGAGCATCCCGACGCTCATTCCCGCCTTGAGCGGGATCGCGTAGAGCGGAAAGGGCTTGCCCGCGAGGCTCGCGAACGCGGTGCGCGAGTTCGCGAACGTGTTGATCCGCATGCCGAACCAGGCGACGCCGTAGCTGCCACCGATCCCGATCAGACTGAACAAGAGGATGATCAGCACCTTCACGGCCTCGAACTTCAGCAGGAGGCCGAAGTAGAGGACGATGATGATGCCGATGAAGACCTCGAGGATGAGCAGGAACTTGCCCTGGGTAATCAGGTATGTCTTGCAGGTCTCGTAGATCAGCTCCGAGATCTCACGCATCGAGGCGTGGACTGGCAGGTCCCGGAGCTGGGAGAAGATGACCATCCCGAACACCAGCCCGAGCACGCACACCAGGAGCCCCCACATCAGGAGGGTGCGGCCGCTGAGCGGGCCGAAGGACACCTGCCCGAGGTCGGGCACGACGAGACTCGCCTCGCCGCCGCCGGCATGCGCGGCGCCACCCGCAGGCGCGGCGGCCAGCGTGACGGGAGCGAAGACCGCCAGCGCCAGCACGGCGACGAGCGTGGCGGCCAGGACGGGAGATACTGCAGCTCGCTTCATGCGTCGAACTCCTTCGGTCGGGGCGAGCCCTCGGTGATTTTCCGCGCGCGGGTAACCGTCAGGACACCCGGCGCCGAACCGCAGCAACTCTATGCGACGCGTCGCGGCGTGTCAACGGGAATCGCTTCACGAGTGACGTGAAAGTCATTGAGTTGACACGCTTTGTCGCCGGCCGGTAGGATGCGCTTGCATGTGCGCCGATCGTGACGACGGCCCGCCCACGCCTTCGGCGGAGCCCGGCGCCGGCCTGGCGGCCGAGGGCGCCACCCACGAGCTCGACCCCGAGTGGGACGAGGTCTTCGGCTGGAGCTATGGCCAGCGAGCCTGGAACGTCGGCTGCGGCTGAAGCTGATCGCGCGCCGCGCGGGCGCGGTGAGGCGAGGTGCCCGAAAGGAGGTGGAAGCACGCGATGTTCCGTAAGACGCGGGGCGCCATCCTCTGCCCGTCGTGCGGGCGCCTGATCAACGCCGACGCGCCCGTCTGTCTCGTGTGCGGGCGGCGCAATCCGGGCATGTGGGGCTTCGCGGGGCCCCTACGGATGGTGTTCCGCTCGCTCGACTTCACGAACGCGGTCACGGTCGCCTGCATCACGCTCTACATCGTGAGCCTCGTGTTCGACCCCGGTGCTGCCCTGCGCCCGCGCGGCATGCTCGGGGTGTTCTCGCCGAGCCTCGACGCCCTCCTGACGCTCGGCGCCGCTGGCGCGATCCCGTGGGAGCTCGGGCGCTGGTGGACGCTGCTGACCGCGATCTACCTGCACGGGGGCCTCTTGCACATCCTGTTCAACGTGCTGTGGATCCGCCAGCTCGGCCCCGCCGTCCAGGAGGTCTACGGTCCGGCGCGCCTCGTGGTCATCTTCACGGTCGCCGGTGTCGTCGGGTTCCTGGCCTCCAACACGCTCGGCGTGCCGTTCACGATCGGAGCGTCGGGTTCGATCTTCGGCCTGCTCGGCGCGATCGTCGCCTACGGGCGCAAGCGCGGAGGCGAGTACGGCCGGCTCGTTCTCCGCCAGTACGGCCAGTGGGCCGTGCTCCTCTTCGTGCTCGGATTCTTCATGGCGGGCGTGAACAACTGGGCCCACGCCGGGGGCTTCGTTGGCGGGTTCGGCGCCGGGTTGGTGCTCTCGCTGGCGGAGCGGCAGGCCGAGACTGCGCTCGACTGGGTGCTGGCCTCCGCAGCGATCGGCGTCACGGTCGTGGCCTTCGCCCTGGTGTTGGTGACCGCGTTCGCCCGCTGACGGACGCCGGACGCAAGGACGCCCGGGTCCGAGACCCGGGCGTCCTCGAGATAACCCCGGCGGCGACCTACTCTCCCACGCCGTTACCAGCGCAGTACCATCGGCCCTGGAGG
>MGCE01000114.1 GCA_001790315.1 Candidatus Rokubacteria bacterium RIFCSPLOWO2_02_FULL_72_37
CCGCGTGGCGCCGCCGACGCCGAGCACCGCCGGGATGCCGCGCTCGCGCGCGAGCGCGGCGAGGTGCGAGGTGCTGCCGCCGAGCTCGGCGACGACGCCCGCGACGCGCGACAGCACCGCGGTCAGGGCCGGGCCGGCGACCTGGGTGACCAGGACGTCGCCGAGCTTCACGTGCTCGAGGTCGTGCTCATGGACGACGACACACGCCGGGCCGGTGCCCCAGCCCACACCCGCCGGCTGGCCCCGGAGCGCCGGGTGGCGCAGCCAGACCTCGTCCACGTCGAAGCCCGAAGCGACCTGGAGCGGGCGCGCCTGGAGGATCTGGAAGCCGCGCTCGTCGCGGGCCCACTCGACCTCGACGGGCTCGCCCACCACCCTCTCGGCCTCGAGCACCAATCGCGTCAGGCCCACCGCCTCGTCGGGAAGGAGGCACGGGGTCTCGACCAGCGAGGGCTCGACGGCCTCGGGCCGCGCGCCGCCGTCCGGCTCCAGCGCGACGCGCCGGTCCTTGCGTCCGGGCTCCACGCTCTCGAGCGTCGCGTCGCGCGCGAGGACCCAGCGGTCGGGGACGACCTCCCCCTGCGCGACGGCGGAGCCGAGCCCCCACGTGCCGGTCAGGAGCACCGCGCCGTCGGCGGTGCGGCTCAGCGCGCCGCCGGCCGCGCGGGCGGCGACCATCCGCTGGACGAGGACCGCCATCGCCGTGCCCGCCGGGTCCACATCGTGCGCCTCCATGTACCGGAGCGCGCGCGCGGCCCAGAGACTCGCCCAGCACGCGCGCACCGCGGTCACCAGATCGCCCTCCCCCGTCACGCCGAGGAACGTGTCGAACTGGCCGGCGAAGGAGGCGCCGGGCGCATCCTCGCGGAGCGCCGAGGAGCGCACGGCGACCTGCGTCGCCGGCGGCGTGACGACCCACGCCGCGAGGTCCCCGAGCGCGTCGGCGACCGCCGGCGCGAGGGGCGCCTGCAGGAATCCGAGCTTCACGCCGAGCGCGAGCCTGCGCGCCTCGAGGCCGTCCGCGCCGGCCACGCGGGCGGCCGCCGCTGTCGTTCCCGCGGCCGCGAGCTGGACGTGGTAGGCGCCGGCGCTCAGGCAGCGCGCATCCGGAACCGGCAAGCCCGCCCGCGCGAGGCGCGCGAGCGTCGCCGCCTTGGGCCCGACGAGCGCGGCATCGAGCGCGTCGGCAGCGCCGAGCGGGATGACGTGACGGGGCACGCGCTCACTCGCCGGGGCCAATGACGAGTCTCAGGATCGAGCCCGGCGCGCGTTCGTAGTCGTCGAACGCGGCCGCGGCGCGCTCGAGCGGGTAGGTCGCGGTGATGAACCCCTCGAGGTCGACCGCGCCCTCCGCGACGAGCGCGATCGCCGGGCCGACGTCCTCGGGCGTCAGCGCGCGCGAGCCGTAGATGGTGAGCTCCTTGAAGTACAGGGGAAACGTGGTGAAGTCGGCCACCGGACGATGGCTGATCCCGTAGAGGAGGAGCTTGCCCCCCGGGGCGAGCATCTCGAGGGCGGGGGCCAGCAGCGCCGGCGCGCCCGCGGCGTCGACGACGACATCCGCCCCCCTCCCGTCGGTCGCCTCCCGCACCGCCGCGACGACGTCCTGCCGCGAGGCGTCCACGACCTCGTCGGCCTTCATCCGGCGCGCGAGCGCGAGCTTGGCGGGGCTCCGGGACACGGCCACGACCTTGCGCGCCCCCGAGAGCTTGGCGAGTTGCGTGTGCAGGAGCCCGGCGGCGCCCTGTCCGAGGACCACCACGAACTCCTCCGGCGCGATCCGCGCGCGCTCCTGCGCGTGCCGCACCGTCGCGAGCGTCTCGATGAGCGTCGCTTTCGTCAGCGACAGGTGCTCGGGCAGCGGGTAGAGGTACCGCTCGGGCAGGACGACGTGCTCGGCGAGCGAGCCGTCCATCTCGCGGCCGAAGAGCCCGGCGCGGCGGCAGAGGTTCCCGCGGCCCCGCGCGCAGCAGTCGCACGAGCCGCACGCGATGATCGGGTTCAGGAGCACGCGCTGGCCCGGGCGGAGGCGGCCAGCGCCGGGTCCGACGGCCTCGACGACACCGGTGGCCTCGTGCCCCATGACCCGCGGGAGCCGGACGCCCGGGTGCCGGCCAATGTAGATCTCGAGGTCGGTGTGGCAGACGGCGGTCGCCGCGACGCGCACGAGCGCCTCGCCCTCGCGGGCGACCGGCTTCGGGCGCGCCACCAGCTCGAGGCGTCGGGGCGCCGTGAGCACCGCCGCGCGCGTGTGCTCCGCCACTACCACATTGGAGGGGGCACGACGCCCCCTCCAATACCACCCCGCAGGGTCGAGGCGCTCATCGGCCTAGATCACGACCGTGATCTGCTCGACGGGGAAGCTCGAGATGATCTCCGTCTTGTCCTCCTGGACGATCAGCATCTCCTCGATCCGCACGCCCCATTCGAACTTCTTGCCGTGCTGGGTCTCCAGCGCGAACACCATACCCGGCTTGATCTCGAGCGGATGATCGAGCGACCAGATCCGCGAGATCACGGGCTGGTCGTACTGCGCCAGGCCGAGCCCGTGCCCCCAGAGATTCGCCGCCGCCTGGTCCTCTTCCTCGTACCCCCACGCCTCCTTCGCCGAGGGCCACTTGAGCGCGATGTCGCGCGTGGTCACGCCCGGGCGCACGGTGTTGATCGAGTCGTAGAGCCACTTGAGCGCGATCGCGTAGTAGTCCTTCATCTCCTGCGTCGGCTGCTTCCCGACGCAGTAGGTGCGGTAGTAGCAGGACTTGTAGCCGTTCCAGGTCAGCGCCGCGAGGTCCATGAAGACGATCTCGCCCGGCTTGATGATCCGGTCCGAGAAGTTGCGCCAGTTGGGCCACGTGTTCGGGCCCGACGACACGATCACGTCCTCGACGTCCTCCATGCCCGGGATGGCGTAGAGGAACTCCATGATGTGCGCGGTCACCTGGTTCTCCGTGAGCCCGGGCTTGAGGAAGCGCATGGTCTCCCAGTGGGCGGCGTCACCGATCGCCCCGACGATGCGCAGGCACTCCTGCTCGTCCACGTTCTTGATGGCCCGCGCCTCCATCATGGGCGTCATGCCGTCGGCCCACTTGAGCTTCGCGTCCTGGAAGGCCTGGAGCATGTTGATGTCGATGAAGTCCACGCCGAGCATCTGATCGGCGACCCCGTAGCGCTTCATCTCCTTCACGACCGCGTCGGTGAACTTCTTGACCTGCTGGCGCGAAGCCGGCCCGGCGGCGCCCTTGATCCACGCGTACGACCACCGGATGTTCTCCTCCGGGATCCACGGCGCATGGCGCTGGATCTGGAAGCCGATGTCGCCCTGCTCGAACAGCACGGGGGCGCCGTCGCCGCAGAGCATCGCGTAGCGCAGGCCGGGCTTCAGGCGGTTCCAGCCCGGGGTGAGCGTGCTGGTCACGTACCGGACGTTCTCGTCGTACATCAAGAGGAGCGCCCCCAGGTTGTGGGCCTTCATCCGCTCGCGCGCCCGCTCGAGACGGTACTTGCGCAGCCGATCCCAGTTGATGCGCTGCTGCCAGTCGACACCGACCATGCCGAAGTTCGCCATGTCTGTCCTCGCTCTGGATGGTAGTGGCCGCTTACCGTGGCTTCCAGCCGGCGGGCGCGCGCACCGTCGAGAGGTCCACGGACCCGATGTTCTCCTTCGTCACCGAGAGGATCGGCGTGTACAGGATCTTCGGGACACTCCGCTTCTCGATGAGGTTGACGGCCGCGCGGACGCCCCAGCGTCCCATCGTGACCGGCTGCTGGACCACCGCCTGCGTGACCACGCCCTCGCGGACCAGGCGCTCGGTGTCCGGCTGGAAATCGGCGGTGACGATCATCACCTTGCCCGCCTTGCCGGCGGCCTTGAGCGCCTGGGCCGCCCCGATCGCGACGAAGTCGGCGGAATTGTAAACGGCGTCGATCTGCGGGAACGTCTGGAGGAAATCTTCCATGTTCTTCAGGCCCTGGTCGGGCGTGTTCAACGAGTGGCGCTCGCCCAGGATCTTGATCGCGGGCGAGTTCTTCTCGATCCACGCCCGGAACGCCTTCGCGCGGATCTCGAATGCCGACGCGCCGGCCACGCCCGACTGCATCACGACGTTGCCTTTCCGCAGGCGCTCGTGCAGGTACTTCGCCATCGTCTCACCGATCACGTTGTCGTCGGACCGGACCCGGATGGCCACCTTGTCGTTGTTGGTCATCACGTTGACGTTGACCACCGGGATCCCCGCCGCGACCGCGCGGTCCACGACCGGCACCGTGCCCGGCCCGCTCACGGCCACCAGACAGATCGCGTCCACCTTGCTCGCGATCAGGTCCTCCATCTGGGCGATCTGCTTGTCCAGGAACTGGTAGCCGCCGGCGTCGTGCAGGATCACCCTGGCGCCGAGGCGCTCGGCCTCGTCCACATACCCGAAGGCCTGCCCGAGGAAATGGGGGTTCGTGAGCTGCGGTACCAGCACGCCGATCGTGTACGCCTTCGCGGGCTTGGCCGGTCGCGGGTAGGCCTCCTCACCCGCGGCGCCGACCAGTGTCGTCCCGACCAGCAGCAGTCCCAACGCCATCAGGATGCGTCGCATGACTCCCTCCTTGGTGCATTTCACCGCTCGCCTCGCACGACCCGTCCGGCTCAGCGCGCACGCGCACGCTCCCGGCGCCAGAGGTCGAAGCCGACCGCCACGATGATGATCGCGCCGATGACGATGAGCTGGATGTACGACGACACGTTGATCAGGTTGAGTCCGTTGCCGAGCACCGCGATGACGACGACGCCCAGGAGCGTTCGCACGAGGCTCCCGTCGCCGCCGCCGAGGCGCGTGCCCCCGATCACCACGGCGGCGATGGCGTAGAGCTCCAGCGTCTCGCCGACCGTCGGCTGGCCCGAGAGCGTCCGGGACGTGATCACGATGCCGGCCAGTCCGGCGCAGAACCCGGAGAGGCAATAGACGAAGAACTTGTGCCGCCGGACGTTGATGCCCGCGGCGATCGCCGCCGTCTCGTTGCCCCCCATCGCGTAGACGTAGCGCCCGAAGGGTGTGCACCGCAGCAGCCAGTGGCCGCACGCGAACGCCGCGACGGCGATCACCCCCGGCACGGGCAGGGGGCCGAGGCTGCCGGCGCCGATCCATTCGAAGCCGGCCGGCAGCCCCACGACCGGCATGCCCCCGGTGATCGTGAACGCCGTGCCCCGGCCGAGCGAGAGCATGCCCAGCGTGACGATGAACGGCGGGATCCTGGTTCGCGCGATGAGCGCGCCGCTGATCGCGCCCGCCAGCGTCGCGGCCGCGACGCCGCCGACGATGCCGGGGGCCAGACCGAACGCGACGAGCTGCATGGAGCCGAGCACGCTGACGACCGCGAGCAGGGAGCCGACGGAGAGGTCGATCCCGCCGCTCACGATCGCGAAGGTCTGGCCGACCGACAGCAGCGCGAGGATCGACGATTGCCGCGCCACGTTGGTGACGTTCGTCCAGGAGTAGAAGTTCGGGTTGAGCGAGCCGAACACGAGCCCCATGAGCAGGATGAACAGCGGCAGCGCGACCCGGTCCCACGGAACCCGCAGGGCGCGCGCCCGTCCCCCGGTCACGACCGCCGCGTCGTCGGCCATCACGTCGCGCGCTCGCCGCCGCCGACGATGAGGCGCACGATCTCGTCGACCGTGGTCTCGGCCACGTGCCGCACGCCCACGTTGCGCCCGCCGTAAAGGACCATCACCCGGTCGGCGACCGCGAACACGTCCTGCATGCGGTGGCTGATGAGGATGACGGACACGCCGTGGGTCTTGAGGTCGCGGACGAGGTCGAGCACCTTGCCGACTTCGCGCACGGCGAGGGCCGCGGTAGGCTCGTCCATGACGATGACGCGCGCGTTGAACGACATGGCCCGGCCGATCGCGACCGCCTGCTGCTGGCCGCCGGAGAAGAAACTCACGGGCTTGCGGACCGAGTCCATGCTGATGCGGAGCCGGTGGAGCACCTCCCAGGTGGCCGCCTCCATCGCCCGCTCGTCGAGCACCCGCACCAGGCCGCCCAGGTGACGCCGCACCCTCTCGCGCCCCAGGAAGACGTTGGCGACCACGTCGAGCGAGGGCACGAGCGCGAGGTCCTGATAGATCATCTCGATGCCGACCGCGCGCGAGTCGTGGGGGTTCCTGAACTGGACGGCGCGCCCCTCGAAGACGATCCGCCCCTCGTCGGGCTGGTGCACGCCGGTGAGGACCTTCATCAGCGTCGACTTGCCGGCCGCGTTGTCGCCGACGAGCCCGAGCACTTCGCCGACGCCCAGCTCGAGATTCACCCCGCACAGGGCCTCGACCGCGCCGAAGCGCTTGACGATCCCCTGCATGCTGACGAGCGA
>MGCE01000115.1 GCA_001790315.1 Candidatus Rokubacteria bacterium RIFCSPLOWO2_02_FULL_72_37
CATGACCAAAGCCGACCTGATCGACGAAGTCTCGAAGATCTCGAACCTGACCAAGAAAGAGACCGAGACCATCGTCAACACCATCTTCGACAACATCACCGATGCGCTGGCCAACGGTGACAAGGTCGAGCTGCGGGGCTTCGGCAGCTTCCGGATTCGCCACCGGAACTCGCGCAAGGGACGCAATCCCAAGACGGGCTCGGCCGTGGACGTTCCCCAGAAGCGGGTGCCGTTCTTCAAGGTAGGCAAGCGGCTGCGAGAGCTCGTCAACACGTGAGCCGGCTCCTGGCGGCGTGAAGCGCCTCTGGGCGCCCTGGCGGATGAGCTACGTCGCCGGCTCCCGGGCGCCGACCGGTTGTGTCCTCTGCGAGGCCGCGACGGCTTCCGATGATCGCGGCGTCCTGGTGGTGGTCCGGCGGCCGCGCGCCTTCCTGGTCCTCAACGCTTATCCGTACGCCGCGGGACATCTGATGGCGGTCGTGAACCGCCACGTCGGCGTCCTCGCAGAGGCGACGGCGGAAGAGGTCGCGGAGGTGATGGAGTTGGTGACCTTCGCGACCTCGCTCCTGGGCGACGAATATCGCCCCGACGGATTCAACATCGGGCTCAACCAGGGGCGGGTGGCAGGGGCCGGGATCACGGACCACCTCCACGTGCACGTGGTGCCGCGCTGGAACGGCGACACCAACTTCATGTCGGTGCTGGGTGACGTGCGCGTCATGCCCGAGGCTCTCGAGACGGCGTGGGAGCGTCTCCGGAGTCGGTGCGGTGGCTGACGAAGCGGCCGGGCTGACGCCGATGATGCGGCAGTACCGGGAGCTGAAGCGCCGGTACCCGGACCACCTCGTGCTCTTCCGCCTCGGCGACTTCTACGAGACGTTCTTCGAGGACGCCGAGACCGCGGCCCGCCTGCTCCAGATCACGCTGACCGCCCGGCAGGGCGCGCCCATGGCCGGCATCCCCCATCACGCGGCCGACGGCTACATCGCCAAGCTCGTCCGCGCGGGACGCAAGATCGCCGTCTGCGAGCAGCTCGAGGCGCCGGGCCGGATGAAGAAGCTCCTGCGGCGGGACGTGGTCCGCGTGATCACGCCGGGCACGATCACCGACACGGCCTACCTCGCGGGCGCGGCCAACAACTTCCTGCTCGCCCTGGTACCGGGGCGAGGCGTGCTCGGCGTGGCGCTGGTGGACGTCTCGACCGGCGAGTTCTGGGCGGGCGAGGACGGCGGCGACGATCTCGGGGTCCTCTCGGCGGCGCTCCTGCGGCGGCCGGCCGAAGTCCTGCTGCCGGAGCCGCTCCGCGGGGACGCCGCGCTCCTCGGGCGGCTGGGCGCGCTCGGAGCCGCGCTCACGTTCTGCGATCCCGCGGCCTTCGCGGGACGGCGCGCGGGCGCCGACCTCGCGGCGCACTTCGGTGTGGAGACGCTCGACGTCCTCGAGGTGGGCGACATGACGGCCGGGCTCCAGGCCGCCGCGACGGCGCTCGGCTATCTCCGCGCGACCCAGGGCGACGGGCTCGGCCACCTCACCCGCCTGGCGCGGCTCCGCTCGGCCGACGCGATGGGTCTCGACGAGACCGCGGTCGCGACGCTCGAGCTCTGCGAGGCGAGCGACGGCTCGGTGCGGAACTCGCTCTTCGGTGTGCTGGACGAGAGCGTGACCCCTATGGGCGCCAGGCTCCTGCGCCAGTGGCTGCTCCGACCGCTCACGGATCCGACGGCGATCAGTGTCCGGCAGGACGCGGTCGAAGCCCTGGTCGGCGCGCCCGCCGAGCGGGCCCGCCTGCGAGGACTCCTGCGCCGGGTCGGCGATCTCGAGCGTCTCGCGAGTCGCGCGACGCTCGGCGTGGCTCACGCCCGCGATCTGGTCGGGCTCAGGGCGTGCCTGGCGCCGCTCGGCGAGATCCGTACCGCGTGCGCCGGGCTCACGGCTCCGCTGCTCGCCCAGGCGCGCACCGACCTCGGCGACCTCGACGATCTCGGCGCCCTGCTCACCGCTGCGCTGACGGACGACCCCCCCCTCGCGCGGCACGAGGGCGGGATGATCCGCGACGGGTGGCACGAGGGACTCGCCGCGCTGGTGCGCGAGGCGCGCGAGGCGCGCGAGTGGATCGCCGGACTCGAGGGGAGGGAGCGCGCGCGCACCGGGATCCCGAGCCTGCGCGTTCGCTTCAACCGCGTGTTCGGCTATGGGATCGAGGTCACCCACGCCCACACGGGCCGCGTGCCCCCCGAGTACGTGCGGCGGCAGACGCTCACCGGCGCCGAGCGCTACGTCACCGAGGAGCTGAAGGGCTACGAAGGCAAGGTGCTCGGCGCGGACGAGCGCCGCCGGCAGCTCGAGTACGAGTTGTTCGAGGACGTGCGGCGGCGGGTTGCCGCGCGCGCTCCCGAGCTCCTCGTCACCGCGCGCGCCCTGGCACGTCTGGACACGCTCGCTGCGCTCGCGGAGATCGCCCACACGCGGGCGCACGTGCGCCCCATCGTCGACCGGGGCGACGCCCTGACGATCGTCGAGGGCCGCCACCCGGTGCTGGAGGCCCGCTCCGGCGCGCCGGTGACGCCGAATGACCTGGCGGTCGACGGCGAGGCGAGGATCGTCATCCTCACCGGTCCGAACATGGCGGGGAAGAGCGTGTACCTGCGTCAGGCAGGCCACATCGTGATCCTCGCGCAGGTCGGCGCGTTCGTCCCGGCGCGCGAGGCGCGCATCGGGGTGGTGGACCGGATCTTCACCCGCGTCGGCGCGCAGGACAACCTGGCGCGCGGCCAGAGCACCTTCCTGGTCGAGATGCTGGAGACGGCGACGATTCTCAACAACGTCACCGCCCGGAGCCTCGTCCTGCTCGACGAGGTCGGCCGCGGCACCTCGACCTTCGACGGCCTCGCGATCGCGTGGGCCGTCGTCGAGCACCTGCACGACGCCGCGCCGGGCGCCAAGGTCCTTTTCGCGACCCACTTCCACGAGCTGACGCGCCTGGCCGGGCGCTTTCCCGCGGTGCGCAACTTCCACGTCGCCGTGCGCGAATGGAACGACGAGATCGTCTTCCTGCACAAGGTGCAGCCCGGGGGCACCGACCGGAGCTACGGCATCCAGGTCGCGCGCCTCGCGGGGCTACCCGCGCCCGTGATCGCGCGCGCCAAGGCGCTCCTCGCCGAACTCGAGGAGGCGGGCCAGCTCCGCACCGATGCGCGCGACGCGCTGCAACTCGGCCTGTTCGCACCCCCGCCGGCGGCGCCGGACCCCGTGCTCGCCGAGCTCCAGGCGCTCGACCTCGCCCACCTGACGCCCCTGGAAGCCCTCAATCTCCTGGCGAAGTGGCAGGACTGGACCGCCGGCGGGGGAACCGCGGGCGCTCGCGGAGCTCCGTGATCCGGATCCGACGGCTTCCCGATCACCTCGTCAACAAGATCGCCGCGGGCGAGGTGGTGGAGCGTCCGGCCTCGGTGGTGAAGGAGCTCGTCGAGAACGCGCTCGACGCCGGGGCGACGAGCATTGCCGTCGAGCTCGCCGACGGCGGCACCGTCCTGATTCGTGTCACCGACGACGGCATCGGGATGACGGCCGAGGAGCTGCCGCTGGCCCTCGAGCGCCACGCGACGTCCAAGCTCGAGCGGGACGAGGACCTGGACGAGATCGCGACGCTGGGCTTCCGCGGCGAGGCGCTCGCGGCGATCTGCGCCGTCTCGCGCTTCACGCTCACGAGCCGAGCCAGAGGCGAGGCGGGAGGCCTGCGCCTCGCCGGCGGCGGCGGGGCGGTCGCGCGGGCGCTCGAGGTGCCGGCCGAGCCCGGCACGAGCATGGAGGTGCGCGACCTCTTCTTCAACACGCCGGCGCGTCTCAAGTTCCTGAAGTCGCCGGCCGCGGAGCTGGCCGCGACCCTCCGGAGCCTCGCCCCGCTCGCGCTGGCGCACCCGGACGTCCAGTTCCGCACGGTGAACAACGGACGCCCCGTGCTCACCGCGCCGCGCGCGGCGGGGCTCCGGGAGCGTATCGGCGCCCTCTGGGGCTGGGAGGTCGCCGAGCGCCTGCTCGCGGTCGACCGCGAGACGCACGGCGTGCGCGTGCACGGGCTCGCCAGCCCGCCCGACCTCACGCGCGCCAACCGTGAACAGATCGTCGTGACCGTCAACGGCCGGCCGGTGCGCGACCCGGCGCTGCTCCAGGCGGCGCTCGAGGCCTACCGCCCACTGCTCGCGCGCGATCGATTCCCGGTGGCCGTGCTCGCCGTGGTGCTCCGCGAGGCGGACGTGGACGTCAACGTCCACCCGACCAAGGCCTGGGTCCGCTTCCGCCATCCGCGGCTCGTCTACGAGACGCTCGCCGGCGCCCTCAGCGAGACTCTGCGCCGTCCCGCGGTCGTGCCCGCGACGCCCCTGGCCGGCGCCGACGGGCGGGGGCTGGACGTCGCGCCGGCGCCGGCCGGGTTCGCCGAGCAGCCGGCGCTCTTTGCCGGGGCCGCCGGGGCGGCGGCGAGGGGGCTGTTCGGCCAGGTGCTCGGCCAGGTGCAGGACACGTTCATCGTCACCGCGTCCGCGGACGAGGTGTTCTTTCTGGACCAGCACGTCGCCCACGAGCGCGTGATCTTCGAGCGCGTCCGGCGCGAGCTGGCCGCGAGCGAGGCCCTCGCCCAGACGCTCTTGTTCGCGGAGCCGCTCGACCTGCCGCCGCAGGCACGCGCACTGCTCGAGCGGTGGCGGGGGCCGCTCGAGCGGCTCGGCTTCGCGTTCGAGGGCTTCGGCGGCGGCGCGATCGTGCTCCGTGCGGTGCCCGCGCTCCTCAGGGGCGACGAGCCGCGCCACGTGGTCGAGGCGGCGGTGGACGAGCTCGCGGGGCCACGTGCCGGGGAGCCGACGTTCGAGCGCGCCCTCGCGTTCGTCGCCTGTCGCGCGGCGGTCAAGGCGAACACGCCCCTGGCGCCCGAGGAGATGGAGCGGCTCGTGGCCGAGCTCGGGGCAGCGGAGACGCCGTTCTTCTGCCCCCACGGGCGCCCGATCGTGAGCCGGATCTCGCTCCACGAGGTCCGGCGCGACCTCAAGCGAAGCTGGTAGCGGGCCGCGGGCGTGCGGCTGGTAGACTGGGACAGGTGAGGGACAAACCCGATCTCGTCGTCATCGCGGGGCCGACCGGCGTCGGCAAGACCGCGGTCGCCGCCGCTCTTGCGGCGCGCGTTCCGATCGAGGTGATCAGCGCCGACTCGCGCCAGGTCTATCGCGGTATGGACGCGGCGACCGGCAAGCCTTCGGCGACCGAGCGCGCCGCGGTGACCCACCACCTGATCGACGTGGTCGAGCCGGACGACGGCTACCAGGCGGCGCGGTTCCGCGACGCCGCCGCCGCCCTGATCGACGCGATCCGCGCCCGGGGCCGCCTGCCCGTGGTCGTCGGTGGCACGGGGCTCTACATCCGCGCGCTGCTGCGCGGCCTCGATCCGGCGCCGCCGGCCGACCCTGGCTTCCGGCGGCAACTGGCCGCCTTCGCCGCCCGGGAAGGCCGGGCGGCGCTCCACGCGCGGCTCTCGGCCGCGGCGCCGGAGAGAGCGCGGCGGCTGCACCCGAACGACGAGGTACGGGTGGTCCGCGCGCTCGAGGTCCTGCGCACGGACGCCGGTGTCGTCGAGCCGACGCGCTGGGCGCGGCCCGACGGCCCGTACACCGTGGCCTATTTCGGGCTGACGCTCGAGCGGACGACGCTGGCGCGGCGCCTGCACGCGCGGGCAGCCGCCTTCGTGGCGGCGGGACTCCCGGCCGAGGTCGAGCGGTTGCTCGCCCGCGGCTACGACCCCGCGCTGCGCGCGCTCGGCTCGATCGGGTACCGGGAGTTCGTCCAGGTGGCGCTCGGGCGGCTGACGCGTGACGAGGCGCTCCGCCTCATGCAGCGCGACACGGTCCGCTACGCGAAGCGGCAGTGGGCGTGGTTCCTCCGCGAGCCCGACGTCACGTGGATGGACATCGACGCGGTCGGAGGCGCGGCGGGCGCGGCGCGACGGATCGACGCCGACCTCCGGGCACGGGGCATGCTCGCGTGACGCTGAACGGGCGGCGCGGACGCGAGACGGCCGTGATCGGCGCGGTGCGGCGGCCCGCGCAGCAGCGCTGGCAGGTCGATGAGTCGCTCGAGGAGCTCGCGGCGCTCGTCGATGCGGCCGGCGGTGTGGTCGTCGCGCGCGTCACCCAGGAGCTCCGCGCCCCCACCCCGGCGTTTTTCTTCGGACGCGGCAAGGTCGAGGAGATCGGACGCCTGGCCGCCGAGCACGACGCGCGCCTGTTCGTCTCGGACGATCCGCTGACGCCCATCCAGGAGCGGAACCTCTCGGAGGCGCTCCGCATCAAGGTGATCGACCGGACCGCGCTGATCCTCGACATCTTCGCCCAGCGGGCGCGCTCGAGCGAGGGGAAGCTCCAGGTCGAGCTCGCACAGCTCACCTATCTGCTGCCGCGGCTCGTCGGGCAGTGGACGCACCTCGAGCGGCTCGGCGGCGGCATCGGCACCCGCGGTCCCGGGGAAACCCAGCTCGAGTCAGACCGGCGCGTGATCCGCCGGCGCGTGATGAAGATCCGCCGTGAGCTCGGCTCGGTGCAGGTGCACCGGCGATTACAGCGCGAGGGCCGTCGCCGCACGGGCGTGCCGGTGGTGGCGCTCGTCGGGTACACGAATGCCGGGAAGACGACGCTGCTGAACCGCCTGGCCGGCGCGTCCCTGGCGGCGGCCGACCGGCTCTTCGTGACCCTCGACCCGGCGGCGCGCCTCGTCAGCGGCGGTGGACCCGCGTTCATCCTGACCGATACCGTCGGCTTCATCCGCAAGCTCCCGCACGAGCTGGTCGCGGCCTTCCGGGGCACGCTCGAAGCGCTCAAGGACGCGGACGTCTTGCTGCATGTCGTGGACGCGAGCCATCCCGCGCTCGACGCGCACCTCGCCGCCGTCGAGGACCTGCTGCGGGAGCTCGAGGTCGACGACCGGCCGACCGTGCTCGCGTTGAACAAGATCGATCGGCTGCCGCCCGGGACGACGCCGCTGCTCGCCGGGCGCGCCGGCACGCCGATCTCGGCGGCGACCGGCCAGGGGATCGGGGCGCTCCTCGAGGCGGTCGCGGCGGCGCTGCCGCCGGTACGCCTGCTGTCCCTCCGCATTCCCCACGCCGAGGGCGCGGCCCTGGCGCTCTGCTACGAGGTCGGCCGGGTCCTGGGCCGGGTGGCGGAGGCCGACGCCGTGCGCCTGGAGGTCGAGGTGCCGGCGCGCGCGGTCGGCCGGCTGGCCCGTTGGGTCGTCCCGGCGGCCGCGCGCGCGGCCGCGGTGCTAGACTGAGACGCGGCGATGGGGCTCGCGAACTGGCTCACGGTCCTGCGGATCGTGCTCATCCCGGTGTTCGTCTCGCTGATGGTCTACCGAAAACCGGGGGCGGGCCTCCTCGTCTTCGCCGTGGCAGCCTTGACCGACCTGCTCGACGGGTGGGTTGCGCGACGAAGCGGACCGAGCCGCCTCGGCGCGTTCCTCGATCCGATGGCCGACAAGCTCCTGCTCACCGCCTCGTTCGTCACACTGACCTACCTCAAGATCTTGCCGTTCTGGATCGCGGCGGTCGTGATCAGCCGGGACGTGATCCTCGTCGTCGGCGCGCTGCTGATCCACATGCTCGGCGGCCGCCTCCATCCGCGGCCGACGCTGACCGGCAAGCTCGCCACGTTCTTCCAGGTCCTCACCGTGCTCTCCGGTTTGCTCGCGCGCTACTTCCGGCTCCCACTGGCGCCGCGCTCGATCCTCTGGCTCGCCGCCGTCTTCACGGTGCTGTCGGGATTGCAGTACATCGTCCAAGGCATGCGCGTCCTCAACGCGGCGCACGGCGTGGACCGGGAAGCCGAGCGTGACACCACCTACGTCCGCTGAGGGCGTCGTGGTCGCCGTGGTCCGCGCCGGGAGACCGGCTGCACGCGCGGGGCTCATCCCGGGCGACCGGATCGTGGCCGTGAACGGCCATTCCGTACGCGACGCGATCGACTTCGACTTCCACGCGGGCGACTCGACCCTGGAGCTCACCGTCGAGCGCGCAGGCGAGGGACCGCGGACGCTCGTGCGGCTCCCGCTCGCGCGCCGCGGGCCGGACCTCGGCCTCGAACTGGCGGCGCCCCGACCGGGCGACATCGCGACGTGCGCGAACAAGTGCGTGTTCTGCTTCATCCATCAGCTGCCGAAGGGGATGCGGCGGAGCCTCTACGTGAAAGACGACGACTTCCGCCTCTCGTTTCTGCACGGCAACTACATCACGCTCACGGATCTCGCCGAGCCGGACCTCGCGCGGATCGTCGAGCAGCGCCTGTCGCCGCTCTACGTGTCCGTTCACGCCACGGATCCGGCGCTCCGCCACCGGCTGCTCGGCGGGCCGCGCGGCTCGGCCGACATCCTCCCGCGGCTCGAGCGGCTCGCGAAGGCCGGCATCCGGATGCACGCGCAGATCGTGCTGTGCCCCGGATGGAACGACGGCGCACACCTCGAGCGGACGCTCACGGATCTCGCCCCGCTGCACCCACACCTGGCCACCACCGCGATCGTGCCCGTCGGCCTCACCCGCCACCGCGAACGACTGCCCGCCCTCCGGAGCCTGACGGCGGACGAAGCGCGGGACCTCGTGCTGAGCGCCGAGGACTGGCACCGCCGCTTTCTCGTGACGCTCGGCAGCCGGTTCGTGTTCCTCGGCGACGAGATCTACCTGCTCGCGGAGCGGCCACTTCCGTCGGCGGACGCCTACGAGGGGTTCCCCGTCGTGGAGGACGGTGTGGGCCTGGTACGCCGCTTCGAGGACGGCTTTGCCCGCGCGCTGCGACGGGGCCGCCGCGACACCCGCTCGCGCGCGGTCACCGTCGTGACGGGAGCGCTGTTCGCCGCGCGCATGGCGCGACTCTTCGCGGCGGCCGGGTTCGACCCCCTCCGCGTGCGGGTCGGCGCCGTCCCGAACGACTTCTTCGGCAGGGCCATCGGAGTGGCCGGGCTCCTGACCGGCCGGGACATCCAGCGCTGGCTCGCAGCGCAGCCGGAGCTCGGCGAGGCCGTCCTGCTGCCGGCCGTCGCCCTGCGCGATGTCGGGGGCGTCTTCCTGGACGACGTCACACCGGCTGACCTCGCCCGTGACCTGGGGATCCCGGTCGAAGTCGTGGCGCCGGCGCCGGGCCCGCTGCTTCGGGCGATCCACGCCGGTTGACGGGAACGCGGCCGATGGCCCGCCCCGAGGCCGGACCCGTCATCGCGATCGTCGGCCGGCCGAACGTCGGCAAGTCCACGCTCTTCAACCGCCTGGTGGGGCGGCGCCGGGCGATCGTGCGCGACGTCCCCGGCGTGACGCGCGACCGGCTCTACGGGCACGTGACCTTCGAGCGCTGGCAGGCGACGGTCATCGACACGGGAGGTTTCGATCCGTCCTCGGCGGAGCCGCTGACCGAGGGCGTCGCGCGCCAGGTGCTCGCCGCGCTGGCGGAGGCCGACGTCGTCGTGTTCGTGGTCGACGCGCGCGAGGGCGTCACCGCGATCGACGAGGAGATCGCGCGGACCCTCAGGCGCTCCGGCCGCCCGGTGGTCCTCGCCGCGAACAAGGTGGATGCCCCCCCCGCCGCCGGCGCGCTGGCCGAGCTGTGGCGCCTCGGCTTCGGTGAGCCCGTGTCCGTGTCCGCCGAGCACGGCCGCGGCGTCGCCGAGCTGCTGGAGACGCTGCGCGCCCGCACGGGCGCCGTCGCGCCGGCCGCGGGCGAGGCCGCGACGCCCGTGCACGTCGCCGTCATCGGGCGGCCGAACGTCGGCAAGTCGTCCCTGGTGAACGCGATGCTCGGCGCCGAGCGCGTACTCGTCCACGAGGCTCCGGGCACGACACGCGACGCCGTGGACACGACGCTCGTCTACGAGGGGCGCACGTACGTGCTCGTGGACACGGCGGGCATCCGCCGCAAGGGCCGCGTGCACGAGCCGCTGGAAAAGCTCGCCGTCGTCATGGCGCTGCAGAGTCTCGAGCGATGCCAGGTCGCGCTCGTCGTCCTCGACGCCGCGGAGGGCGTCACGGCGCAGGACGCGCACATCGCCGGGTATGCCCACGAGGCGGGGCGCGCGAGCGTGATCATCGTCAACAAGTGGGACCTCGTGCCGCGCGGGATGGTGCGCCGGGCGGAGGTGGTCGAGCAGATCCGCGAGCGGTTGCCCTTCCTCGACTACGCCCCCGTCTGCTTCACGAGCGCCGTGCGCGGCGACGGCATCCGCGATCTGTTCACGACCGTGGAGCAGGTCGCCGGCGAGGCGCGCCGCCGCCTCCCCGCGGCCACCGTGACCGAGGTGCTGCGGGCGGCACTCCTGCGGCGTCCGATCTCGATTCGCGGCGCGCCGCTGACGCTCGTGTCGGCCTCCCAGGTCTCCGTCGGACCCCCGACGTTCGCCCTCCGCGTGAACCGTCCGGACGGGATCCACTTCTCGTACGCGCGCTACCTGGCGAAATCGCTCCGTCACGCGTTCGGCCTCTCCGGCTCGCCGATCCGGCTCTCGTTCCGCAAGGGGACGACGCCGCGCGCGCGGGCACGCGGGGTCCGGCGATGAGGAGCCGGCAGGGGGGCCTCGGCGCCGCGGCCGTCGTGGTCGGGCTCGCGCTCGTCCTCCTCGTCGGCGCGGTGGTCGTGCTCTCGAACCCGCGCCATCGCACGTTCTATCTGGAGCTCCTGACACGCGCGGGCCGGGCGCCGGGGGAGGGGGCCGCGGGCCCGGTGGACTCACGCAGGTTCCGGCTCAGGACGCCACCGGGCTTCGGCGGCGGACCGAGCGCGCCGGCGATCGCGCCGACCGCCGCGATCGCCCCGGGACACCGGGTGCCCGTCGCGGATGCGTCGGGTCGGATCCGCGTCCCGGTGGCGGATCGCCTGCCCACCCGCCTGCCCGCGGACGGCGTGCCTGCGGGGTGGGCGCTCCGGGAGTTCGCCGGACGCGCAACGGTCGAGCTGGTCCGGTCGGAGGCGGGCGTCGCCGTGCGGCTCCGGAGCGTCCACTCCTCGTTCGCCCTGTACCGCGACGTGATCGTGGATCTGCGCGAGCATCCCTTCCTCACGTGGTCGTGGAAGGTCGTGCGCCTGCCTGCGGGCGGCGATGTCCGCCAGCGCGCCAGCGACGACGAGGCGGCGCAGGTCTACGTGATCTTTCCCCGGTGGCCCTCTCCGCTCACGGCCAGCGACGTGATCGGGTACGTCTGGGACACGCGCGCCCCCGTCGGCACGCAGCTCGTGAGCCCGGTCGCCGGCAACATCCGGATCATCGTCATCGAGTCCGGACGGACGGCCCTCGACGCGTGGCAAGAGCAGCAGCGGAACGTGGCTGCCGACTACCTCGCCCTCTTCGGGCGGCCCCCGCCACGCGTCGGACAGGTCGCGCTGATGATCGACAGCGACGACACCCGGGGAGAAGCCGAGGCGTTCTTTGGAGGGCTGGCCTTCTCGGCGGCCCGAGAACGCATGGAAAGCCCAACGTCTATGCTAAGATGACGCGCATGGTCGACGAGGATCGTCCAGGCGACGAGCCCGAAACCGAAGCGTACGAAGACGAAGCTCCCCGGTCGATCTTCTCGGCGATCTGGTTCCGCGTGATCGTCGTGGTGGTCGTGCTCGGTGTGGTGACCGCCGTCGCGGTCCCCTATGTGCTCGACTGGGTGAGTCCGACACCGGAGAAGGCGCCGCCAGCACCGCCCGCGTCCATGACGACGCCACCCGCTGCGCCCCCGAGCCCTCCGGTGGCCGTCGAGTCCGCACCGGCGGGGGCCGCGAAGGCCGCCAGACCCGCACCGGCCGCGCCCGGGAAGGCTGCTCCGGCCCACCCGCTGACCACCGCGGTGCCGGCGCCGGCCGAGCCCGGAGAAAAGGCGACGAAGGTGCCGCCTACGAGAGCCGAGCCGAGTCGCCGCGCTGCGAAGGCGGCGAAGAGCGCCGCCGGGACGTACTGGGTGCAAGTCGGCGCGTTTCGCGATGCGGCGACCGCGGAGCGCGTGGCCGAGCG
>MGCE01000116.1:0-1821 GCA_001790315.1 Candidatus Rokubacteria bacterium RIFCSPLOWO2_02_FULL_72_37
CTACACCGTGGACCGCGACGGGCGCGTCTTCCACGACGGCAGCGAGATCGTGGACCCGGCGACGCTGCGCTTCTTCCTGCTCGCGATGACGACGACGCCGGAGGGCCGGCACCTCGTCGTCTGCCAGGGTGAGCGCAACTGGTTCGAGGCGGCCGACACGCCCTTCGTCGTGCAGCGCGTGGCGTTCGTCGGCCCGGCGGACGCCGCCGAGGCCGTGGAGCTGCGCTTCGCCGGGGACTACCGGGAGCGGCTCGACCCGGCGACGCTGGAATCGCGGGCGGGTGTGCTCTACTGCCGCGTCCGCCGGGGCGCCTTCCGTGCACGCTTCGGCCGCGTCGCCCTGCAGCAGCTGGCGCCGCTCCTCGCCGAGCGCGGCGACGGCCCCGCCCTCGTGCTCGCCGGCGCGAGCCATCCGATCCGCCGACGACCTCCTTCGGGGTCCTGAAAAGCGCGTGACGCGCGGCCGCCAATGCTGTCTCGACAGGACTGTCACGGCCCGCCCTGGCAGGGGCGCAACAGCGCGATTTCACGGACCCGGGGGTCTGGCCCGCTCCTTGCGGTGACGGGCGTGCATGAAGAGCCTGGCACCCACCCGGTCGCTCGAGCTGCTGGTGGAGCCGGCTGACGAGCTGGCAACGGCGGGCGCTCTCCTCCAGGGGACCCTGGCGGGCGCCCTGCTCTGGCTGCTGGCCGCGGCCCTCTACCTCGCCCTCGCGTGAGTCGCCGCGTCGTTCACGCCCGCTGAGCGCGGCTCACTGCAGCACCCGGTCGGCCTGCAGGAGCAGCGCCGACGGGATCGGCACGTGGAGCGCGCGCGCGGCCCGGAGATTCACGGCGAGCTCCAGCCTGCGCGGCCGCTCGACGGGCAGGTCGGCCGGCCGCGCGCCGCGCAAGAGCTTGTCGACGAAGACCGCCGCGCGCCGGAACGTCTCGGTCCAGCTCGGGCCGTACGCGAGCAGACCTCCGACGTCCACGAACTCGCTCTGCGGGTAGACCGCGGGCAGTCGATGACGCTCGGCGAAGGTCGCGAGACGCCGGCGGTGCGCGAGCAAGAGCGCGTCGGCGAGCACGAGCATTCCGTCGGCGTGCAGCTGCTCGATCGCGGCCAGCGCCGGGCGCAGGTCGGCGTCCGAGCGCACCTCGACCGGCGCCACCGCCACGCCGAGGGCCCGCGCCGCCACCCGCGTCTCGCGCAGGTCGAGCGCCGCGCTCGGATTGTCCGGGTTCCAGAGCACGGCGATGCGCGCGAGCCGGGGCACGACCTGCCGGAGCAGCTCCACGCGGCGCGCGCTCGCCTGGGCGACGAACGTGGTGATGCCGGTGACGTTCCCGCCGGGGGCCGCGAGGCCGCCCACGAAGCCGCGGCTCACGGGATCGTCGGTGGAGATCATCACGATGGGCACGTGTGTGGTGGCCCGCCGGGCGGCGTCGATCGCGGGCGGCGTCGCCGCCACGATCAGCACGACGCCGAGGCGCGTCAGGTCCTCGGCGTGCCGGGGGTACAGCTCGGGCTGGCCCTGCGCGTAGCGGTACCAGATCTTGAGCGTGCGCCCCTCGTTCCAGCCGAGGTCGGCGAGCGCCTGGCGCAGGACGGGGACGGATTCGGGGCTGGGCTCGTTGGCCAGGTAGCCGATCGCGCGGAGCGCCGCGCTGTCGGCCCCGAGCGCCGGCGCGGCCGCCAGCGCGGCGAGCCCGAGCGTGAGCGTGGCCAGCGCGTCGGCGACCAGGATGCGGAGGCCCGCGCGCATGCGGCGAGCCTATCAAACCGCCGGGGAAATTGGTATGATCCCTCGCGATGGCGCAGGGATTGAAGGAGCTGGT
>MGCE01000116.1:1938-11846 GCA_001790315.1 Candidatus Rokubacteria bacterium RIFCSPLOWO2_02_FULL_72_37
CGAGGGGCTGGCCCAGCCGCGCGAACCCCAGCGCGGCGACCAGCAGGGCGCGGCGCCGGTCGGTGTCCGCACCGCTCACCTTCGTTCGTTCTCCGCGACCGGGATGCGGAGGCCCGCGCGCATGCGGCGAGCCTATCAAACCGCCGGGGAAATTGGTATGATCCCTCGCGATGGCGCAGGGATTGAAGGAGCTGGTCGGGCGCGTGATGATCGATCCGGAATTCCTGGTCGAGCTCCAGCGCTCGCCGGACGCCCTCCTCGCCCAGTACCAGCTCACGGACGACGAGCGCGCGAAGATCCAGCAGGCGCTCGACCGGCTCGCGAAGACTCCGGTCGACGTGCACCGGCACGAGTTCCACAACGCGCTCATCCGTCGGGTGGCGACCTAGGCCCGGGGGCGCGCCCCGTGGTCACGTCGCCCGAGACCCTCGCCTTCCTGCGCGAAGTCCGGCTCTTCTCGGCCTTCACCGATCCCGATCTGCACGCGATCGCCAGCCGGCTGCGCGAGCGGACGCTCCGCAAGCGGCAGGTGCTCTTCCGCGAGGGCGCCCCCGGCGACGAGATGTTCATCGTGCGCCGCGGCACGATGCTCGTGTCGAAGGAGATCACGGGCAAGGTGGAGCAGGTGCTGGTGCGTGTCGACGCCGGCGACTTCTTCGGCGAGATGAGCCTGCTCGACGGCTCGCCGCGCTCGGCGTCGGTGCAGGCCGACACCGACGCGACCCTGCTCGTGCTCGGACGCGAGAGCCTCCAGGCCCTGACCGACCAGACGCCGCACGCGGCGGCCGTGTTCTTCTACTCGATGGTGCAGGTCTTCATCGAGCGGCTTCGGCGCTCGACGCTCCAGGTCGCCGAGGCCACGCGCTGGGGCCTCGAGGCGACGGGACTCGACGTGGAGTCGCGGTGACGGAGCGCCCGGCGCCCGCCAAGCTCGAGCTGCTCGTCCGGCGCGAGGACGACGAGGGCTTCGAGGTCCGCGAAGTCGGAAGCGCCGTCGGGTTCATCAACTCGCGCCCGCACCGGATCGCCCCGGAGTCGTTCGAGCTGGCGGAGATGACCTCCAGGGTGGCCGGCGAGCGCCGCTACATCCTCAAGAACACCGTGACCGACCGCTTCCTCCTGCTCACCGCGCACGAGAAGTTCCTCTGGGAGCTGATGGACGGGCGCGCCTCGCTGCAGGAGCTGGCGACCGCTTACGTGCTGCAGTTCGGCGAGTTCGACTTCGAGATCATCCCGAGCCTCATCCGGAAGCTCCAGCGGGCCCAGCTCCTCACCTTGCAGCCGACCTCGCGCCTGCGCCGCGCGCTCGCGAAGAACCGCAGGCGGCGCATCGTGAACGCCGTCGAGACCACCCTGTTCGGGCTCGAGCGCATCGTGGTGGCGAGCCGCGAGGTGCAGCCCTTCTTCCAGCGCCTCCACCGCTGGGGCGGGTTCCTGCTCTTCACCTGGGGCGCGGCGGTCGCGTGCGCGGCGCTCGCCGTCGTCGGCGCGCTCGCGGCGGCCGCGCTCTGGCACGACCTCGACGGCGTGATGGCCGGCTTCGGCGGCAGCGCGGTGCGGGCGATCATCACGGTGAAGCTCCTCTTCTTCGGGAGCCTCGCCGCGCACCAGCTCGTCCACGGGCTCGCGTGCGTCCACTACCGCCGGCGCGTGCGCGAGTTCGGGTTCACGTTCCTGCACGGCTTCGTGCCGACCTTCTTCGTCGACGTCACGGACATCTTCATGACGAGCCGCCGCGCGCGCGTGGTCACCGCGGTGTCGGGCGCGCTGGTCCACCTCGTGCTGGGCGCCGTCTGGTTCATCGCGGCGGCGCGGGCGCCGGCGGGCTTCTTCCAGGCGTTCGCGACGGCGTCGGGCATCATCCAGTGGCAGGCGCTGGTCGTCTCGCTCTACCCGTTCTGCTTCATCGAGATGGACGGCTACCACGTCCTCGTGGACGCGCTCGGGGTGCCCACCCTCAAGCACGACGCGCTCAGGTACGCCGGCAAACTGCTCCGGGGCCGCGCGCGGATGCGGCGCGGCCGGGAGGCGGCCCTCTGGATCGGCTACGTCGTCCTCTCCGCCCTCTCGGTCGCCGCGTTCGTCGCGTTCAACGTGTGGGTGATCGTCAAGGCGACCGCCTGAATCGACCCTGGGGGGAGCGACCGCCGCGAGCTCGATGCCTTCACGGGCTCCGAAGTCAGGCCGCCTCGGCCAGGAGCGCCCCGACCGCCTCGGCGATCGTCTTCGCGCCGCCCCCGTCTGCCGCCGCCTCGAGCGCGGCGGCCTGCGCATCGAGCGGCAGCGCGGCGAGGGCGGCCTGGGCGCGCGCACGGAGGACGTCGCCGACGAGGGCGGCCAGCTCCGCGAGCGCGGCCAGGGCGATCGCGGCGCGCTCGGCCCGGCCCGGGGCGGCGGCGAGCGCCGCACCGAGCACCGCGAGGATCCGATCGTCCACGCGCGCGCGCGCGCCGTCGAGGCGCGCGAGATCGCCGGCGACGGGCCCCCACTCGAGCGCGAGGCCGGCGGCGAGCTGACGGATGAACGGGGCGAGGGGCGGCGCACTCTGCGCGGCGACGATGCCGACGACGCCCGGCCAGACGGCCGGCGACGCCGGGCGCGCGGCGGCGTGGCGCGCGGGCGGCTCGAGCGCGGCGACGAGATCCCCGTCGGGCGACAGGAGCAGGTGATCCTCGAGGCTCTGCCCGAGAGCCCAGAGGCCGCAGCGGACGCCGTCGGGCGCATCGTGCACGCGACGCGGGGCGTGGCGGCGGACGCCCTGCCAGTCGGGCCGGTAGTAAGTGACGCCGCGCCGCACGACCTTCTCGATCCGCCCGCGGCGCTGGACGTAGAGATCCTCGGCGACGAAGCGCGGCTCGAAGGGGGCCGGCGCCCACGTGAGCGCGCCCGCGACGAAGGCGGCGAGGGGGTCCTCGACCCCGGCGGGCGCGTAGCGGAACGCCTCGAGCAGCGCGAGGAAGAGCTGCTCGCCCGGGTATGGGCCCCGATAGGCGAGCGCCGGCGTGCCCTGGCGCGCCGCGAGCGTGGCGATCAGGTTCAGGACGGCGGTGCCGCCGCCCGGCGGCACGCGGGCGGGCTCGGCGAGCACGGGGATCCGGTCGATGCGCGCCCAGTCGAGCGCTTCGAACACGGTGAGCGCGACGGCCTCCGGCGGGACGCGCGCGGCACCCGGCGCCGCGCGGGCGTGCCAGAGGCGATCCGAGAGCCCCCACGAGGCGTGGCGCGCGACGGCCGGCTCGACGCCGAGCCACGAGCCGTCGGCAATGCGCACCCACGCGCACGCGAGCGCGCCATCCGGCCGCCAGCGGACGTCGAGGACCGGTTCTCGCACGACGCGGATGATACAATGCGCGCGTGCACGCCGATCTGATCTGGCGGTCCGCCCTCGAGCTCCGCGACCTCGTCCGGAAAAAGGACGTGTCCCCCGTCGAGGTGACCGAGACCGTGCTGGCGCGGCTCGAGGCCGCCGATCCCGTCCTCAACGCCTTCTGCCTCGTCGCCGCGGACACCGCGCGCGCCGCCGCGCGGGAGGCGGAGATCGCCGTCGTGAAGGGCGAGCCGCTCGGGCCGCTGCACGGGGTGCCCGTGTCGGTCAAGGACGTGCTCGCGACGCGGGGCCTCGCGACCACGGGCGGCTCGCGCCTGTTCGCCGACCACGTGCCCGACGAGGACGCGATCCCGGTCGCGCGCGCGAAGGCGGCGGGCGCGGTGCTCCTCGGCAAGACGACCACTTCCGAGTTCGGCCACAAGGCCGTGACCGAGAGCCCACTCTTCGGGGTCACGCGGAACCCGTGGGACCCGGCGCTCACGCCGGGCGGCTCGAGCGGCGGCGCCGCGGCGGCCGTCGCGAGCGGCATCGGCCCGCTCGCGCTCGGCAGTGACGGCGGCGGCTCGGTGCGGATCCCGGCGGCGTTCTGCGGCGTCTACGGGCTCAAGCCCTCGTTCGGCCGCGTGCCGCACGCCGGCGGCTTCCCCGGCTGGGCGCACGTCTCCCACGTCGGCCCGCTCGCGCGCACCGTGCGCGACGCGGCCGTGCTGCTCGACGTGCTCGCGGGCGCCGACGATCGCGACCGCCGCTCGCTGCCGCGCGAAGCCGGCTCCTACCTCGAGGCGTGCGACGGCGACGTCCGCGGCCTGCACGTGGCGTGGACGCCCGACCTCGGCTACGCCCGCGTGGACCCGCGCGTGCGCGCGGTGTGCGAGAGCGCGGCGGTGGAGTTCGAGACGCTCGGGTGCCACGTCGAGGTCGTGAGCCCGGGCTGGGAGAACCCCGAGGAGATCTTCGGGACCCTGATCGCCGCGCAGTTCCACGCGGCGTGGTCCGAGCGGCTGGCGGAGGACGAGGCCCTCATGGACCCGACCCTCGTGAAGTTCATCCGTCGCGGCGCCGCGGTCACGGCGCCGGACTACGTCCGCGCGCTCGAGCGGGTCGACGGCTACTGGAGCGAGGTCCGCGCGTTCCTCGAGCGCTTCGACCTCCTGCTCATGCCGACGGTGGCCGTGCCGCCCTTCGCCGCGGGGGCGCCGGCGCCGCGCGAGATCGGCGGCGAACGCGTGTCGGTGCTGGGCTGGATGCCGTTCACGTATCCGTTCAATCTGACGGGGCAGCCCGCCGCGAGCGTCCCCGCCGGTTTCACCGACGATGGTCTGCCGGTCGGCTTGCAGATCGTGGGCCGCCGCCACGCCGATGGCACCGTCCTGGCCGCGTCCGCGGCGTTCGAGGCGGTGCGCCCCTGGGGTGACCGCCGTCCGAGCTTCTAAGCCCGTGCCCGGTCCACGGCGCGTGAGCGACCGGGAGCGCTGGGCGCTCATCAGCGCCGTCCTGTTCGGCCTGCTCGTGCTCGTGGTCTGGCTCGTCGTCATCGAGGCGCCGATCGTCGACTGGCTGATCCGCCTCTACCGCGACAAGAAATTCCTCAAGGAGACGGTGCGCTCGTGGGGCTGGATGGCGCCGCTCGTCTTCGTCGTGATCCAGGCGCTGCAGGTCATCATCTCGCCGATCCCCGGCGAGATCACGGGACCCGTCGGCGGCGCGCTCTTCGGGACGTGGCTCGGGCTCCTCTACTCGACGATCGGCCTCACGGTCGGCACGCTGTTCTGCTTCTGGGTCGGGCGCGTCTGGGGTGAGCCGCTGGTGCGGCCGTTCCTCAGCGAGCGCCACTGGAACCGCATGAACTTCGTCGTGGAGGCCGAGGGCGCGATCATCTGCTTCGTCCTCTACCTGATCCCGGGCTTTCCCAAGGACATCATCTCGTACCTCTTCGGGCTCAGCCCGATGCCGTTCTGGGTGTTCGCCGTCGTCTCGACGGTGGGGCGGCTGCCCGGCACGCTGATCTCGTCCTACTTCGGCGCCCACGTGGCCGAGCAGCAGTACATCTACGCGATCGCGTTCATGGCGATCGTGCTCGCGCTCTGCCTGCCCGTCTACTACTACCGGGAGCGTCTCGTCCGGCGCTTCCACAAGCGCCGGCCGCGCGCGAGGCGGACGCCCGACAAAGCGCTTGACGGGCGGGGAACGCGCCCGTAGAGTAGCGGGCACGCACATGGGCACCCCGGCGACCGGCACTTGGTGCTTCTTCTACTTCGCCGAGGTCTGCCCAGGCGCTCTGTCCTGAGTTGAGCGAGCGCCGCGGGCGGACCGACGCCCGCGGCGACGATCCCCTTCGAGGCCGCGGGCGCGCCCCGCGGCCTTTTCGTTTGCCCGACACCGAGGGAAGGGAAGGGGAGGGAGACGGCGATGATCATCGTGCTGAGGGCCGGAGCGTCGGACGAGGAGGTCGAGGACGTCTGTCGCCGGATCGTGGCGATGGGGTACGCGCCGCACACGATCCGCGGCACGCTGCGCACGGTCGTCGGTGCGATCGGCGACGACCGGGGCAAGGAGCGGCTGCGCGCGCTGGAGTCGCTCGAGTGCGTCGAGGCCGTCACGCCGATCCTGCAGCCCTACAAGCTCGCGAGCCGCGAGGTCCGCCACGACCCGACGGAAGTGCGCGTGGGCGACGTGACGATCGGCGGCAAGACGATCGTCGTGATGGCGGGCCCGTGCTCGGTGGAGTCGCGCTCGCAGCTCCTCGAGACCGCCGAGCGCGTCAAGGCCGCGGGCGCGCACGTCCTGCGCGGCGGCGCCTTCAAGCCGCGGACCTCGCCCTACGCGTTCCAGGGTCTCGAGGAGGAAGGGCTCAAGCTCCTCGCCGAAGCGCGCCGCGAGAGCGGCCTGCCCGTGGTCACCGAGGTGATGACGGTCGACAAGGTCGACGCGGTCGCGGAGCACGCCGATATCCTCCAGATCGGCGCGCGCAACATCCAGAACTTCCCGCTGCTCCGCCGCGTCGGCGAGGCGGGCAAGCCCGTGCTCCTGAAGCGCGGCATGGCGACCTCGATCCAGGAGTGGCTCCTCTCGGCGGAGTACGTCCTCTCGCGCGGCAACCCGAACGTGATCCTGTGCGAGCGCGGCATCCGCACGTTCGAGACCACCACGCGCTTCACCCTCGACCTGAACGCCGTGCCCGTCGTGAAGCGGCTCTCGCACCTGCCGATCGTGGTCGACCCGAGCCACGGGACCGGCCACTGGGAGTACGTCGAGGCGATGGCGATGGCCGGCGTGGCGGCGGGCGCCGACGGTCTCATCATCGAGGTGCACCCCCGGCCGGAGGAGGCGCTCTCGGACGGCCCGCAGTCCCTCAAGCCGGAGCGCTTCGTCGCGCTCATGGCGCGCGTGCGGCGGGTGGCGCAGGCCCTCGACCGCGAGCTGTGACGTCCCTGGCGCGGTGACGCCGTATAATCCAGAGGATGCGCCTCAGACCGCCTGGGTGGCTCCGGCGTCGGCCCGTGGCCGGGATCGCGGGCTCGGTGCTCCTGCACCTGCTGGTGCTGGCGTCCCTCGTGCTCGTGGGCCTGCCGTCGAGCGTCCACACGACCCGGCGCGGCGAGCCGCTGTTCGTCGAGCTGCCGCCGGCGGACGAGCCCGCCCAGCGCGGCATGCCGGGGGCGCCGCCGGCGGCGGCGCCCGTGGCCCGGGCCGATCGCCCCACCCCGCCGCGTACCGCCCCGCCGCGCCCCGTGTCACCTCCGCCCGCGGCGAAGGCGCCCGTCGCCCCCAGGGTCGAGAAGCCCGTCCCTCGGTCGGCGCCGACTCCGGACGCGCCGGCGTCGAAGGAATCGGTGCCGCAAGTGGCCTCGCCCCCGGCGCCCCCCGAGCCGCTCACGAAGGCGCCACCCGGTGCCCCGGAGAGCGTCGCGCCGGAGAGCGCCCCGAGCCCGCCCCGCGGCGCCCCGTCGGCGCCGCCCGGGGGGCCCGTGACCGACATCCGCACGGCGCTCCGGCGGGGAGGGGCCGGCTCCGGCCCGGGCGGCGCCGGGGGTGGGGGCGCCGGGCGCGCCGGGATCGAGGGGGAGCCGATCCCGCTCGACTCCAAGGACCCGAAGTACAACGACTACCTGGACCGCGTCCGCCGCATGATCAAGGAGAAATGGGCGTTTCCGTGCGTCCGGGACACGGCCACGGGCGGCTGCGAGTACCACACCGCGCAGCTCCAGATCGAGTTCGGGATCGCCAAGGACGGCCGCGTCCCCTTCGTCACGCTGCGCCGGCCGTCGGGTTTCGACATCATGGACGAGTACGCGATGAACGCGATCAAGCTCGCCTCGCCGTTTCCGCCCGTGCCCGACACGCTCTCGAAGAAGGGGATCCCGATCCTGGCGTCGTTCCACTACGTCGTCGACACGTCCCTCACGAACGTGCTCCGCTGATCCGGGCGTGGAATTGGCCTGTATCCACGCCAGCTTGCCTTGACACTCGCCCGGGGCGGCGTGTAGCATGAGCGGTACTCTGGATAGGCTCGTAGCTCAGTGGGAGAGCGCCTCTCTGACGCAGAGGAGGTCGGCGGTTCGAAACCGCCCGAGCCTACCATTCACACACACGAGCGGGCGCCCCACTGTCTGAAGAAGAACGACACCTGAAGCTGGTCGGCGAGTTCGACTGCGATCCCTCGCCGCTCGCCACCCTCCGCCACTCCACCTCCCACGTGATGGCCCAGGCGGTGAAGCGCCTGTTCCCCGGCGTGCGGGTGGCGATCGGGCCGGCGATCGAGGACGGCTTCTACTACGACTTCGACAAACCCGAGCCGTTCACGCCCGAGGACCTCGCGCGGATCGAGCAGGTCATGCGCGAGATCGTCCAGGCCAAGCACGCCTTCGAGCGGCAGGAGATGGACCGCGCCGAGGCGATCCGCTTCTTCCGCGAGCGCGGCGAGCCGTACAAGGTGGAGATCCTCGAGGGCCTCGAGGCCCCGCGCGTGTCGCTCTACCGCCAGGGCGAGTTCATCGACCTCTGCCGCGGACCGCACGTGCGATCCACCGGCGAGATCGCGGCGTTCAAGCTCCTCTCGTCCTCGGGCGCCTACTGGCGCGGGGACGAGCGGAACCCGATGCTCCAGCGCATCTACGGCACCGCCTGGCTCACGCAGGAGGACCTCGACAAGCACCTCTGGCGCCTCGAGGAGGCGAAGAAGCGCGACCACCGCAAGCTCGGCCGCGAGCTGGACCTGTTCGACTTCTACGACGTGGCGCCGGGCGCGCCCTTCTGGCTGCCGAACGGCATGATCCTCGTCCGCGAGCTCGAGCGCTTCGCGCGCGAGCATCTCGACGCGCGCGGCTACACGGAGATCTCCACGCCGATGCTCGTCAACAAGAAGCTCTGGGAGCAGTCGGGGCACTGGGAGCACTACGCCGACAACATGTTCACGGTGGAGGTCGAGGACGAGATCTTCAGCCTCAAGCCGATGAACTGCCCGGAGTCGACGTACGTGTACCGACGCGCCCTCCGCTCGTATCGCGATCTCCCGATGCGGCTCAGCGAGATGGGACGCTGCCACCGCAACGAGCGCTCGGGCACGCTCACCGGCCTGATCCGCGTGCGCCAGTTCACGCAGGACGACGCGCACATCTACTGCCGGCCCGACCAGCTCCAGGACGAGATCCACCAGCTGCTCGACCTCGTGCGCGAGTGGTACAAGACGTTCGCGCTGCAGCCCTCGTACAAGCTCGCGACGCGCCCCGCGAAGAAGCTCGGCACCGAGGCCCAGTGGGACGCGGCGGAGGCGGCCCTGCACGACGCGCTCCGCGCCAACGGGCTCGTCTACGAGCTCGATGCCGGCGACGGCGCCTTCTACGGGCCCAAGATCGACATCCACGTCGAGGACGCGCTCGGGCGGTCCTGGCAGATCGCCACGATCCAGGTGGATCTGACGATGCTGCCCGAGCAGTTCCAGCTCGAGTACATCGACTCGGACGGCCAGCCGAAGCGCCCCGTCGTCATCCACCGCGCGATCTACGGGTCGTACGAGCGCTTCATCGGGCTCATCACCGAGCACTACGCCGGGGCGTTCCCGACGTGGCTCGCGCCCGTGCAGGCCCGGGTGCTGCCGATCAGCGAGAAGCACGCGGGCTGGGCGCGCGCCGTGCACGAGCGGCTCCGGGCCGCGCGCGTACGCGCGGAGCTCGACGACCGCAACGAGAAGCTCGGCTACCGGATCCGCGACGCGCAGCTGCGGAAGGTGCCGTACATGCTCGTCGTGGGTGAGCGCGAAGCCCAGAACGGAACCGTCAGCCTCCGGCACCGAACCGGCGAGGACCTGGGCGCGCTGCCGCTCGACCGGGTGCTCGCCGATCTCGCGCGCGAGATCGGCTCGCGCGCATCCAGTCTCACCGCAGGCCGCTAAGACAGAGGAGCCACGCCTATCAGCAAAGCACAGGAAATCCGCATCAACGACGCCATCCGCGTCCGGGAGGTCCGTGTCGTCGCCGCCGACGGCGCGCAGCTCGGCATCATGCCGACCCAGCAGGCGCTCGAGACGGCGCGCACGCAGGAGCTCGACCTCGTCGAGGTCGCGCCCGAGGCCCAGCCGCCG
>MGCE01000117.1 GCA_001790315.1 Candidatus Rokubacteria bacterium RIFCSPLOWO2_02_FULL_72_37
GGGTAGCATCGGGACCAGGAGCCTCATGATGATTCGCTTCGTCGGCGCGCTGGCGGTCGCGGGGCTGCTGCTGCTCCCGGCGGTCGCCGGCGCGCTGCCGGAGATGGCGATCAGCCCCGCGGTGCTCGAGCTCCGTGCGGCCCCGGGCCAGGCGCTGACGACCGAGATCACCGTCAGCAACCCGGGCACGGTCGGGTACCGCGTCTCGGTCTATGCGTGGGACATGTGGCACGACGGGCGGAGCCGGCGCTATGGGCCGCCCGGGACCTTCCCGCAGTCGCTCGCTCAGCGGGTGGCCGCCTCCCCGGCCACGTTCGCGCTCGCGCCGGGCGGCAAGCAGCAGGTGCAGGTGACGCTCGACGTCCCGCGGGAAGCCCAGGGCGGCCAGTACGCGGTCATCTTCTTCGAGATGGCGCCCGGCGCGGAGGGAAGCGCCGGTCAGCAAGGGCCGACGCTCGCCATCGCCGGGCGCATCGGCGCCAGCGTCATCGTGGACACGGCGACGGCCGGGGCGAGCGTCAAGCTCGGCCGCGTCGAGGGGGTGACCGTCGAGGCGCCGACGCAGACGGCGCCGCTCCGCGTGAGCGCCGACGTCCTCAATCCCACGGATACGCACCTGCGGCCGTTCGCCGCCGCCATCATCATGAAAGACCGCACGCCGGTCGGCCGCTTCACGCTGCCGTCCGTGCTGCTCCTCCCGGGGCAGCGGGGCGTGCTCGAGGGCTCCTGGTCCGGAACGCTACGACCCGGCAACTACACGTTGCTCTTCACGGTCGTCTCGTCCGAGGGCCAGGGTGAAACGCTGGAGCGCCCGTTTAGCGTGCATTAGCCTCGCCCTCGCCGGCGTCGCGCACGCGGAGCCGCCCCGCCCGGTCGAGCTTCCCACGGCCGTTCCCGTGGAGATCGCGCTGCCCGGGCTCGAGCAGGCGGTCGCCGCCGATCCCTCGATCGTGCGCGCCGAGGCCGACACCGGCCGCGGCGTCCTCACGCTGACCGGGATCCTCCTGAACCGCCGGAGCGTCGTCTACGCGTGGACCTCGAGCGGGATGACGGTGCTGATCGCGTCGGTCGTGGCAGCACCGCTCCCACCGACGCCCGAGGGCGTCCGGAACCTGGTGCGCGAGGGCCACGGGTCGTCCTACCGGCTGAATCTCGGCGGCGGCGTGAGGAAGAGCGGCGACGGCACGCGGCGCCTGCCGTTCAGCTTCGGCACGAGCTCCGCGCAGCCCGCGGGGCCGGGCCGGCTCACGATGCGCGGCGAGACGCGGCCCTTCGCCGAGGACAACCCGGGCCAAACGGCCACGAGCACCGGCGTGGTCCAATGGGCGAGCGAGCGAGGCCGCGTGGCCCTCGGCGACCAGCCGGTGGACCTGGGACAGCGCCTGCTGACGACGTTCCCGCTGCGCGGCCTCGCCGCCGAGAGCAAGCTCGGTGCGGTGAGCGTCGGCGTCTTCGGCGGCTCGCGCGCGACCCCGGGCTTCACGCTCATCCCCGATGACGAAGACCCGCTGCCCCCGTTCCTCGGCGGGCTCAAGGCCTCGTGGGCTCCGCGCCCGGACTTCCGCGTGTCCGGCACGCTCGCGGCCGCGGGCACGAGCCCGGTCGCCGACCTCGGCCTCGAGTGGCAGCGGGGCCCCTGGACCCTCGCGCTCGAGTCCGCCGGAACGCCCGAGCGCCTCGGGGTCGGGCTCAGACTGCGGCGCGAGTCGGAGGTGTTCACCGTCGAGCAACGCCTCACGGAGCGCACGGCCGGCGCTTCGGCGCTGCTCACCGGGGTCGACGGTCTGTCGAGCGAGACCCTGGGAACCTGGCGCATCCTGCCGACGCTCGCCCTCACCGGGGGCGTGACGGCGCTGCCGCCCCTCGGTCGCGTCGACTGGCAGGGCGGCTGGCGCGTCGGCACGGCGTACTCGGGCATCGACGGCTTCCGCGTGGCGGTCGGCTACGATCGGGCCTTCGACGGCTCGGTCACGACGATGAGCGCGAACGTGGACACGCAGTCGCGGCTGATCGGGACCGCGACGCTCGCGCTGAGCCGCACGGTGCAGGAGAGCCCAACGGGCTCCTCGGTGCTCTGGCACGAGGCCGGGCGCGTCGAGCGGCCGGTCGAGCTCGGCTTCGTGCGGAAGCTCTTCGCGGAGGAGGTCATGTCGGTGGTGGACATCGACGGGCGCCTCGACGTGGCCGCGGGGGCCGAGGCGGAAGTGGGCTGGGTGCGCGCGAGCGTGGCGCCCGGCGTGCTCGTGCCGACGCTGACCGACCCGAACGCCGTCGCGCCGACGCTCAGGCTGCGCCTCCGCGCCGCCCCGAGCTCCGCGTTCCAGGTGCACGCCGACGTGCGGCAGACGTGGGGCGACAAGCCCGAGCTCACGGTCCAGGTGGGTGTCAGCGTGGGCTTCGGCAGCGGCACCCCGTGGGGCTCGGTGACGTCGTGGTTCCGGCGCACGACGATCGAGGGCGTCGTGTTCGTGGACCAGAACGGCAACGGCCGTCCGGATCCGGGCGAGCCCGGTCTCCCCGGCGTCCGGGTGCTGCTCGACGCGGACCGCAGCGCCGTGACCGGAGCCGACGGCCGCTACCGGTTCAGCGGGCTCCGCGACGGCACGTACGCCGTCGCGCTCGACCGCGCGAACCTCCCGGCGGACCTCCGCCTGGCCTCGGCGTCCCCGGTTCAGGTGAAGCTGCCGGGCGGCGCGACGCAGGTCGCCTTCGCGTTCGCCGGCGCGGGCGCGATCCACGGCGTCGTGTTCAACGACGTTCGCCTCGCCGGGCGCTTCAGCGGCACCGAGCCCGGCGTCGCGGCCAACCTCGTGCTCGAGGGCCCGAGCACGCGGCGGACTCTCAGCGTGGCGGGCTCCTTCTCACTGGCCGGGCTCCAGCCCGGGCGCTATCGCCTGACGCTCGACGCCCTCAGCCTGCCGCCCGCGTACGTCGTGCAGGCCCCGTCGGTCGAGATCGAGATCGGGCCGGGCGGCGTCGCGACCGCGCAGTTCCCCGTGGTGGCGCTCCGGGCGCTCGACGTGGTCGCGTGCCTGTCGCGCCGTGCGGGCGGCGACTGCGCGGCGCCGGACGCGCCCGCCGCAGGGCTCCGACTGCTCGTCGGCGCGACGGCGGTGACGCTCGACGCGAAGGGCCGCGCGCTCGTGCGCGAGCTGCCGGCGGGGCGCGCGACGGTGGTCGTGGACCCGGTCAGCGTGCCGGCCGGCTGGCGCGCGCCGCGGCCCGTGACGGTCGAGCTGCCGGAAGCGCCGACGACGCTTCCCGTGACGATCCGCCTCACCCCGTCGCCCCGCTGACCGGGCCGCGCGCCGGCCCGGCCGCGCGCGCCTCTGTCACGTCTGACGCCCACTGACGCCGCTGCCATGACGGAATCGACAGGGGACCGCCCAACCTGTTGATTCCGCGTCACGCGGCGCTGGCGTGCCTCTTGCCCTTCTCGAAGGGCATGGAACGGCGGCCTTTACATCGCGTGAGCGGGTCTGCTAGTACTCTCCGCGTGAGCACCCTGGCCGAGGGATTTCGGCTCGTGGTTCCCGGAATCGTCCTCGTCCTCACCTTGCTCGCCGCGGCTCCCTCCGTCGCGCAGGTCGACCTCTGCAGCGCCCGGGGGTTCTCCGTCACCGCGGGCGCCGTGGCGTGCAGCGGCTCGGCGAACCCCGTGCGGGTGACCGCGACCGTGAGGACCTACGCGCGCCTGGCGCTCGACGAGGTCTTCGGCAGCCCGGCCGCCGGGCTCCAGGTCGCGCTCGGCGAGATCGATGCGCACTGCGTGTCGTCGCCGGCGCCCGGAGTGAGCTGCGTCGCGGACGACGCCGGTGGCTCCGCGACCTGGTATGGCAGCATCCGCTTCAAGGTGAAGCTCACCGGGATCGGTGCCGCGCGCGCCAGGGTCACCGGCGTCCGGCCCTCGACCGGCACCATCCCGGGCGGGCGCCTGCTCGACGGGCCGTCGGGAGCGCCGCCCACGCGCGCCTACCCGGTCGCGCCCGCGACGCCGGCCGACCTCCAGACGTCGATCGCCAACGGGGACACGGTCGTCTCCCGGAGCCTCGGGCTCAAGGTGACCTCCGCGGACCCGCCGGCGCCATGGAGCGGCGACACCGTCTTCAGCCTCGTCCTCGAGTAGCCCGCCCGCGCCTGGCGCGGTCTTGACAAGTCCTGCCGCCGCTCTGTATCTTCCCGGTCAGACCAGTCGACCAGAGCCCACGGCGTGGTGCGTGGATGCAGGAGGGAGCGCATGGCAGCCCTGATCTCGGAGATCGTGTATCGCGGCATCTTCCAGAAGAACCTCGCCGCCCGCATCGCGCGCGGCATCGTGTTCTCGGCGCGCAAGTCGGGGCGCTGGGGCATCGCGTTCGGCCGCTACGGGGACAGCCCGCAGCGCAACGGGATCCCGGCGAAGGACTTCGCGATCGTCGCCGACTCCAAGGAAGAGCTGGAGCAGAACATGGCGCGCTTCGAGCCGAAGCACACCGACGTGACGATCGTGCTCGACGACACGCTCGCCAAGGGCGTGGAGTCGTGGGCGTGGTACGGGCTTCAGCCGATCAACCGGCTGACCGTGCCGAACGGCACCGTGCTGATGACCTCGGTGCAGAGCTTCGAGGAGCTCCTGAAGGACATCCACAAGAAGGACGCGCCGTACACGCTCGCGCTGCTCCGCGCCAAGGCCTCGTTCTCCGGTCTCTGGGTCCACAAGGAGGACCACACGGAGGCCCGCGTGCTCGGCGCGCTCGCGAAGATCGCGCCGTCGTTCCTCACGCTGGACGCCGTGTGCGCCGCCGTCAAGGAGATGGAGTGGGGCTCGGATCTCAAGGCCGAGTCCGCGAAGAAGGCGCACGGCCGGCTCGAGACGCGCGGCGTGAAGATGACCGAGGGGAACGCCGAGATCCCGTACTCGTTCCAGATGCCGAAGTGGTGGGAGATGCGTGAGGGGGTCACGATTCCGGCCATCCCGGTCGGCAAGCCGAAGGAGGCGGGGAAGGGCTACGTACCGGAACGCAACCCCTACTTCAAGAAGTTCACCACTCGCACGATGCGGCCGGTCATCGACTTCGACACGTGCGTGAAGTGCACGCTCTGCTGGATCCAGTGCCCGGACTCCTGCTTCGACGTG
>MGCE01000118.1 GCA_001790315.1 Candidatus Rokubacteria bacterium RIFCSPLOWO2_02_FULL_72_37
TGACGCGTCTTGGCAGATCGAGCACTTCGGTCCATACTGGGACACGGTCGCGCCCCGGGTCATGACATGAGACGCCCGACACTTCGGCGCCGGCTCTACACGGTCCTGCTGCAGTGGTTCCTCCTGCTCGTGATCGCGGCGGGCGTCATCGTCGCAGTCTCGTTCTCCGGTGTCCGCCAGAGTCTCGTGGACGACCGTCTCGTTCTGGCCCGCACCATCGCCCACTACCTCGACGCCACGATCTCGACGGCGATCCAGGATCTGGGTCGACTGGCGTCCGAGCTCCCCGTGCTGAACGCCGACGCCGCCGGCCGGCTCCGCGTGTTTCGCTTCCATTCGCCCTTCCGCGAGGCGACGTACCTGCTCGACGCGAGGGCGAGGCCGCTCGCGTCGGATCCGCCTGACGCGCGGCCCGCGGCGGCGCTGGGCCGCAATCGCCACGAGGCGGTGACGTCGCTCCTGCGCAAGCCCGGGAGCGAGCGTCCAGTCCTCGCGATCGTCCAGCCGTTCCAGCGGGACGGCGCGAGCTACTACCTCGTGTCGGAGATGAGCCCGGTCGGCTCGATGATCAGCACCTTCCTCCAGGACCTCGGGCTGGATCCCGAGACCCACGTCGCCGTGGTCGACGAGCACGGCACCGTGATCGCTTCGGCCGATCCCAAGCAGCTCCTGCGCACCCTGCCCCACGCCGGTGCCTACGCGGAGCGGATCCGCGCGCATCGTCCCCTGGTGACGGAGGAGCTGAGCTCCGAGGCTCCGGGCGAACGTGCGAACCCCGGTGACGCGCTGACCGTGATGGTCCCGCTGCGCTTCGCGCCCTGGGGTGTCGTGATCCAGCAGCCCAGGGCGAAGGCATTCTCCGGCTTCTACACGACGCGCCGGGGGCTGATCGTCGCCGGACTCATGCTCGCCCTGATGGGACTGCTGCTGGCCCGCGCGCTCTCGAAGTCGGTCGTCGCGCCGATCCGGCAGCTCTCCCGCCAGGCGGCCACGATGCGGACGGGTGATCTCTCACGTCCGATCGGCGTGTCGGGCGATCACGAGATCGAGGTGCTCGCCGAGACCCTGGAGGAGGCGCGTCGGAAGCTGGCGTCGACGCTGGGCGAGCTGCAGACGCTCAACGAAGACCTGGAAGGACAGGTGGCGAGCCGGACGCGGCTGATCGAGGCGAGGTATCGGGACCTCAAGCTGCTGCAGGGCGTCGCGCAGCTCTCGACGCAGGAGCGGGATCCGGAGCGGGTCATCCCCGGGATCCTCCAGCTCATCGCCGCGCACTACTCGCTGCCGGTCGTGGCGATGGTGACGCGACCTCCCGAGGGACCGGCGGCGACCTACGTGACGCCTCCCGAGAGCACGATCCGATGGCTGGCGGCGGGGGCAACGCCGCCCGCGGACTGGCAACGGCGCGAGATCGTCCATCAGGGGCAGGTGCAGGGCGAGCTGTTCCATCCCCGGCGGCCGGACCTCGACCAGGAAGTCATGGGAGCGCTCGAGCACCAGCTGGCGCTGTCGGTGCACGGCGCCTACCTGTGGAAGCGGACGCTCGCGCAGGACGAGCAGCGGCGGGTCCTGGTGCGCCGCCTGCTGTACGCCGCGGAGGAGGAGCGCCGGCGCCTGGCGCGGGAGCTGCACGACGAGATCTCGCAGCTGCTCACCGTGATCCAGCTCTCGCTCGATCGCGTGGACGCCGACACGCCCGAGATGAAGCGGGCGAAGACCTTGCTGGCGGAGACGCAGGACGAGATCCACCGGATCATCCACGACCTGCGGCCGTCGCTCCTCGACGATCTCGGCCTGGCCGCCGCGATGAAGGCCTACGCCCAGGACCACCTGGTGGGGCACGGCCTGGCCGTGAGCCTCGAGATCGAGGAAGAGCTGCCGGCGCGTCCGGAGATCGAGATCACCACGTTCCGGATCTACCAGGAGCTCGTGACGAACATCCTGCGGCACGCGGAGGCCGAGCACGTGTCCATCGAGCTCTACGAGCGCGACGGCAGGCTCGTCCTGGCGGTGGAGGATGACGGGCGCGGGTTCGATCCCGCGGAGAAGTTCACGGGCGCCGGGATCACGGGCATGCGGGAGCGTGCATCGCTGGTCAACGGGACGATCCGGTTCGACAGCGAGCCGGCCATGGGCACCCACGTCGTGCTGGAGATCCCGGTCCGATGATCCAGGTCCTGATCGTCGACGACCACGATCTGGTTCGCGAGGGCATTCGCGCGCTCCTGGAACAGGACGCCTCCTTCCAGGTGGTGGGCGAAACGGGCGACGGCCAGGAGGCCATCCGGCTCGCCGGCCGGCTCAGACCGAACGTCGTCCTGATGGACGTGAACCTCCCGGGCGGCATGGGCGGCCTCGAGGCCACCGAGACGATCGTGGCCGACTGCCCGGAGGTGAAGGTCCTCATCCTGACCCAGTACGAGAACCGCGAGTACGTCAAGCGGGCCATCCGGATCGGCGCGCACGGCTACCTGCTGAAACGAAGCGTATCGGCCCAGCTGAAGGAGGCCATCAAGACCGTGGCGCGAGGGGAGCGATACCTGCACCCGCTGGCCGCCGGCGAGCTGGTGGATCTCGTCACCACCGGCAAGTCCCTGGACGAGGACGACTACGAGCGACTGACGCCGCGCGAGAAGCAGGTGTTCAAGCTCCTCGCCGAGGGGAAGACCAGCCGCGACATTTCGAAGTACCTGAACATCAGCCTGAAGACCGCGATGACCCACCGCACGAACATCATGGCGAAGCTCAACATGCACTCCAGGACCGAGCTGATCCGCTACGCGATCCGCAAGGCCATCATCCCGGTGGATGGGCCGTAACCCCGCCGAGAAGGGGCCGAGGGTGTCGGCGATGCGCCGGAGGTCCCGCCACGGCAGATCCGTCTCCACCACGATCCAGAACTCGCGGCGCCGGAGGACCATGTGAGATGCGGCGCCCTCACGCCACCCCAGGGAGTCGGGGACCCCGCTGAGCGGCTGGGCGGTGGGCGGATGGACCGGTATCGGGCCACCGCGCCGCTGGGTGATCGACAGATAGTGCTCGCCCCGCCAGACGGCCAGGAACGTCGGATGCGGCGCCAGGGTGACCGTCAGGCTCGGGGGCGCGGCGCCGAGGGTCGCGGGCCGGTAGGCCGGGACGAGCGGCGCGAAGCCGAGGCGGCCCCGTACCTCGTCGAGGTCCCGCACCGCGAACGGTCCCGGCCGGGTGACCGGGAACACGACGGGAACGCCGAGATGGAGGACCCGGAGCGCCAGGAGCACGCCGGCGGCGACCACCAGGAAGCTCGCGACTCCCCTCAGACGATCCACGGCAGGACCACCAGGAGGATCCCCGCGGCCGTCGCGATCGTCGCGACGGGCAGCGCGTCGTCGTCGCGCGCGCTGTCGCCGAGGAGCACCTCCGCACGCCGGCGCAGCGCCGCGCGCGCGGCCACGTCGCGGCGGGCGGTCGATTCGTAGACCGCGAGCAGCGCGCGGGCCAGGGGTTTCGTGTCGCCACCGGCCACGGCCGCGGCGTCGCACTCGATCTCCAGCTCGAGGCAGTACTCGCGAAAGGACCACAGCGCGACGGGGCTGTGGACCTGGAGGAGCCGGACGAGAAACAGCGCGTGGGAGCGCGCCCAGCGCCCGTCCTGCCAGTGCGCGTTCTCGTGCCGCAGGACCATCGCCAGCTCGCCGTCGGTCAGGCGGGCGAGCGCGCCGCGCGACACGATCACGCGGCGCCGCCACGGCCAGCCCCCCGTCGCCAGCAGGATGTCGTCCGACCGGCTCAGCACGACGTCGCACCGCTCCCAGCCCGGCAAGCCGCGCGCCAACTCCACGAGCCGTCCCGGGGCGTCGCCGTCGTCCGCGCGGGGCCGGCAGAGCGCGGGAACGAGCTCCTGCCAGACCGTGAGCGCGACCATCATCAGGCCCACCAGCCCCACGAGGTGGTACACGCGGAGGCCCGCACCGAGAGGAATCGCCAGAAGGCGGCCGCTGTCGAGCCAGGCGAACCGCTCGCGGAACTCCACGCTGGTGCGGCCGGGCACCGCCGCGGTGAGCAGGGGCAGGACGAGCAGGAGGGCGAGCAGGTGCCGCTTCGCGCGCCCGGAGGGCAGTCGCCGTCGCCGCGCCCACCCGTACAGCACGAGGCCAGCGATCGACGAGTGGAGCGCCACCTGCCAGAGAAACGACGGCAGGGGCGCGTACCAGGAGGCCGGGATCATTCCCTCCCGACGAGCTCTTCGTACTCCAGGGCGTGCTCGTGCCGCAGCCGCTCCTTGCGGATCTTCCCGGTGAAGATGCTCGTGTCGATCGGGAACGCCTCGGGGCTCAGCAGCACGGCGAACAGGTGCCAGACGAGGATGATCAGGAACGCCAGCAGCGCCTCGTAGCTGTGCATGACCTTGGCCGCCGGGATGAGCTCGGCGGGCAGGACGCGTGAGACGGCGATCGGGAAGTACAGGATGAATCCTGTCAGCGCCATGACGAAGCCACCGAAGACGAGCCCCCAGTACTCGAACTTCTGCCGGTAGTCGAACCGTCCGAACCGGGGCGGCGCCTCCGCCCAACCCAGGCAGTAGCGCAGGAAATCCACCGCGTCGCGGAAGTCCCTCACGCTCAGCAGCATCGACGGCCGCGTGCGCCGGCTCAAGACCCCTCCGATCGCCACCGCCACATGCACGACCAGGAGCACGGAGAAGGCCACGCCCGCGGCCCGGTGCAGCCAGCGGACCACGAAGATTCCGCCGAGATGCTCGATGATCCATCGGCTCGCCTCGACGTAGGGCCACTTCTGCGGCATGCCGGTCAGGAGCAGGAGGGCGAACAGCGCGATCACCGCGGCATGCTGCACGCGCGCCCAGACCGAGAACCGGACCACGTACTCGCTCACGTCGGCACCTCGCATCGTCGGGGCCGCTCCCTACCGTCCCAGCGAGACGCGGTACAGGTGGAGCAGCACCTGCAGCACCAGGCCGATGACGACGAACGGGATGAAGACCTTGTAGAACAGTTGCACGAAGAACACCAGCGGGGCGTGCCGCAGTGACGGCTCGTAGTGCGAGAGCCAGGCGGCGGGAAACGCCGGCGAGGCGCCCTCGTGACACTTGGCGCACGTGGCGGCGACGGAGGCCTTCATGGCCTCTCCGCCCATGAGCCGCGGCGAGGCGATGTCGTGCACGCCGTGGCAGTCGATACAGGTCACGACCACCTGCTGCGGCAGCAACGCGCCTCCCCCCGCGAGCGAGGCGGTGACGCCGTGGAAATCGGACAGATACGTCTGGGCGACGGTCGCCGAGATACCGTACTTCGCCATGAGCTGCCGGTCGCCGTGGCAGCGGATGCAGATCTGGGGCGAGCCGAGCCGGAACTGCGTGGTGCCCGGCGCCTGGATCTGATGGTGCGTGTGGCAGTCGGCGCACGCCGGGACGTCCTGATTGCCGCCTTCCTCGAGGGCCTTGCCGTGGACGCTCTTCGCGTACCGGAGATACACACCGTCGTGGCAGCTGGCGCAGCTCCGCGAGACCATCGCGCGCTTCTCGTGGGGGTTCTGGATGTTGTGGGCCCCGTGGCAGTCGGTGCAGATCGGCGCCGAATCCAGGCCGTTCTTCAGGAGCTCGTAGTGGACGCTCTCGAGTGTGCGCGTGTACGTATCGAAGTGGCACTTCTTGCACGTCTCGTACGAGGCGATCGCGTACGCCCGCCGGCTGGGAAAGGTGGCGCCGCTGGGGTGATTCTCCTCGTACCGCGCGTGGCAATCGGTGCACACGAGCTGTGAGCCATGGACCGAGTGGAGGAACCCCTGCGGGTCGACGTGCAGACTCATCGTCGCCCCGTCCCTGAGCTGCACCGACAGCTGCTTGTCGTCGTGGCAGGCGAGGCACGCCGCAACGCTGTCCCGGAGCTTCTCGGGCGCTTTCTGCGCGAGGGCGCCCCCGGCGAGCAGGCCCACGATCAAGAGCTGCACGATCGCGTGCCTGCCCCCCACCACCGACCTTCGCCGCCTCATCCGTGCGCTCCTTCGCGGGCACGTCGGGGCCCCGGCGCCGCGACGCCCGGCGCCTTATCTTGCCGCGCCATCATCGTCGCGGTCCAGCTTCTTTCGGGCGGCCTCGGCCCACGCATCGGCCGCGCGCCCGCCTTTCGTCGGCTTCGAGCGGCTGAGGAAGGCCAGCGACGGCTCCCAGCCCGGCCGCAGCACCCGTGCCGCCGCGCGCGTGGCCTCGGCCGCGAGTCGCCCCGCCTTCTCGGCGAGCAGCCAGCCGACCATCGCGAAGCCGATGAACGGCAGGAACACGACGAACGCCAGGCCCAGCATCGGGCCGACCACGAGCAGTGCCAGGGTCGGTACGCAGCGGTACACCTCCTCCGGGCCTCCCGGAAGCGGACCCCGCTCCTCTATCGACTTGAATGACAGCTGACGAACGTTGAAGTACAGCCCGGGCTCCACCGTCTCGGTCCCCCTGTAGCGTTTCATGGCTGATCTCCTTTCCTACCTTGAACGTAGGCGACGGCGCGGAGCCCAGCCATCGGGCAGATGCCCGATTCTTCGTTCGACGGTACCCGATTTCCGGCTCGGGAGTGCTGGGCCGAGGCACGATCCCTCCAAACGACCCCTGATTTCTGAGTCGCCTGTAGGGTTTTCGCCACCGCTCGACTTGCGTAACCGGCGGGCACCGGTCATTCTGTGGGCCGGGGGGACCCATGAGGCGCCTCACCGTCGTGCTCCTCGCCCTCGCCGTCGCCGGCTGCTTCACCATCGCCAGGACTGGCTACGACGCCGCCACCGACGAGCGCTCGCTGGACACCCAGAGGGCCGACACTCGAATCACCCTCGCGATCAAGAAGGCACTCCTCGGGTCGAGCGTGAAGGGGACGGGCGGACTCGACGTGTTCTGCCGGAACGGCGTCGTCGTCCTGGCCGGCGTCGTCGAAGGCGGTTCCCGGGCCGGCACCGAGGCCGGCACCCTCGCCGGGCGGGCGGAGGGCGTCAAGCGGGTGGAGACCTACTTCCTCCCGGCCCAGCCGTCCAAGCTGGACGACTTCACCATCAAGCGGAAGATCAACGCGAAGCTCGTCCGGGACGGCGACTTGAAGGCGGGTCAGGTGGACATGGCGGTCATCGCGGGCCACGTCGTGCTCGTGGGCATCGTCGACCGACCCGAGAAGATCGACAAGATCATCGCGCATGCGCGAGCCACGGACGGGGTGGTGGTCGTCAAGTCGTTCATCCAGATCACGGGGCGGTGAGCCGGCCTCATCCGGCCATGTCGCGGTCGACGGATCGGGCGTTCACGAACTTCTCGAGCCCGGCGAGCGCGGCCTCCACGATGACCCGAAACCTCCGGCGCACGAGGAAGTGCAACGGCCGCCACGCCCCCCGGAGCTCGTAGTGCCAGCAGAGGTCGACGCGAGCCCGACGTCCATCGGCGATCGGCGTGAGGCGGAAATCCACGAGAATCGCCTTGAGGGCCCGGACGGTCGACCGCTCGACCGAGAACGCGAAGCGCGTGGCCGGCTCCCAGGCGAGAAACCTCTCCCGAGCTTCCGAGTGCCCCAGCCGGACGTGGCGCGTCCCCCCGACGCCCCGCGGCGGACTCCACTCGATCTGCCGCATGTCGGGGAACCACTCGAGCCATCCATCGCCCGTCAACACCTCGAAGACCCGGGCCGGGGGAACGTCGAGCACGGCGGCGTGACACACACGATGCGGACCGGTGCGGCCGTAATCGAGATCGACGCGGTCGAGGGTGAACCACCTCACCGAGCCGCCTCGTCGCTCACCGCCTGCGCCGCGCGCTCCATGTCGCTCCCACTCGAGTGTCGCGACACTTCAGGGGCCCGTCAAGTTGACGTGCCGTCCGTTCCTCGACGCCATCGCGAGGGTATGGATCGACGCGCTGGTGATCACCGGCGGCGAGCGAGTTCCTCTGGGTCTTTCCGCCGCTGAAACCCAGCCAACGACCTCATTGACGCTCGGCGGGAGTCGACCTATAGTCGCGCTGCACTGTTGTCGTCTCAGTCTTTCTCGTCCGGCCCTCTCGGGCGGCCCACGCGTGGCATCGCCCGGACGGAACGTGGGGTGTGATCGATGGTGATTCGCGTGCGCATCAACGGCCGGACGTTCGAGCACGACGTCGAGCCGCGCATGT
>MGCE01000119.1 GCA_001790315.1 Candidatus Rokubacteria bacterium RIFCSPLOWO2_02_FULL_72_37
GGGGAGCGCCCACGCCAGAATCGCGCGCAGATCGATCATCGGCGTCATTCTACGTGGGCTAGCCGTCGTGCATCAGGATGGGTGGCGTCAGCAGCACGATCAGGAGCAGGCAGAGGACGCCGAGCACGCGGCGGACCGGAGAGAGCGGTGTGACGTCGTCGAGCGGCGGGTTGTGGTGGAAGCCGACGAGGAAGGAGATCAGCCCGGCCCAGACGAACCAGTTCAGCGACGCGCCGAGGCTCGGCAGGAGCCCGCGGCCGGAGAGTGCGCCCCAGGCGAGCAGCGCCGTGCCGAGGCCCAGCAGGACGCCGACGGTCGTCTTGCCGATCGTGCGGTGTCGGCGTCCGAAGAGCGCGTAGGCGATACGCCCGCCGTCGAGCTGACCGACCGGGAACAGGTTCAGCGCCGTCACCAGGAACCCCGCCCACGCCGCGTCCGCGACCGGGTGCGTGTAGACCATGTGGTCGGGCGGGATCGCGCCGAAGCGGAGCCAGGCGAGGAGGCTCGTCAGGAGCGAATCGCCGAAAACGGAGTAGCCGCTGGCGGGGATCGGCGCCACGCGCGACCACGCGAGCCCCAGGAGCATCGCCGGCAGGGCCACGGCGAGCCCCGCGAGCGGGCCCGCCGCGGCGATGTCGAACGAGGCGTTTCGGTCCCGCGCGGGCGAGCGCATCAAGATGATCGCGCCGAGCGTCCCCCAGCCGAACGGCAGGGGGATGAAGTACGGCAGGCTCACGGATGCGCGGTAGTAGCGCGCGGTGAAATAGTGGCCGAACTCGTGGACGCCGAGGATGCCCAGCAGCGTGACGGCGAACGGCACCCCGACGAGCAGTCGCGCCATCGACGGCGAGGCGCGGAGCGCGTCGAACGTCGGCGAGCCGACGAACTGGGTGCCGGCCACCAGGACCGACAGGCACGTCAGCACGAACAGCAGGACGTTGACTCCGATCCGCCGGGGCGCGACCGTGTCGGCGAGCGGCCACGCCTGCACGGTGACCCCGTCGTGTTCGGCACGAAGGAACGGCGTGAACCCGAGCGGACGGAAGCGCTCGATCAGGGCCTCGGTCGCGCGGGCGGGCGCGACGCGAAGGTCACCGCGGAACACGACGATCCCCCCGCGGATGTGCCGATCCCGAACGACGAGCAGGTCGTCCAGTGCGAGCCGCAGCAGCTCCTCGCCGACGAGCGGCGGCGCGGGCGGCGGTGCCGGCGCAGCGGAACGACGCCAGAAGCGCATGGGCTCAGGCTACCACGCGGCCAGACGCGCGACGACCCGCCGGACCGTGTCGAGGCCGCCCTCGAGATAGACGACCCCGAGCACCGCCTCGAGCGCCGTCGCGAGGATCGACTCGCGGGCGCGGCCCCCGGTCTGGTCCTCGCCACGCCCGAGGCGGAGCAGCGCGCCGAGGTCGAGCTCGGCCGCCCACCGGGCCAGGCGCTCGCCGGAGACGAGCTCCGCCCGCCCCGGCGTGAGCACGCCGACGGGCGCGTCGGGCGCCGCGGCGACGAGGTGCTCGGCGACGGCGAGCCCGAGCACCGCATCGCCGATGAAGGCCAGCGCGCCGTGGTCCGTGGCCTCGGGGTGCTCGTTGACGTACGAGGCGTGCGTGAGCGCGCGTTCGAGCAGCGGGCGATCGTTGAAGCGGTGGCCCAGGCGCTCCTCGAGCGCCGCGACGGCGGCCGCGTCCACTCCTACCCGAGGTACTTGCGGAAGGCGAGCGTCGCGTTCGTCCCGCCGAAACCGAACGCGTTCGAGAGCGCGAACTCGACGTCCTGCTTGCGCGCCTGATTCGGCACGTAGTCGAGGTCGCAGGCGGGATCGGGGACCTCGTAATTGATCGTCGGCGGCAGCAGGCCGTGGTGCAGCGCGAGGACGGTCGCGATCGCCTCGATGCCCCCGGCGGCGCCGAGCAGGTGGCCCGTCATGGACTTCGTCGACGACACGGCGAGGCGGTACGCGTGGTCCCCGAAGACACGTTTGATGGCCAGGGTCTCGAACTTGTCGTTGTACTCGGTCGACGTGCCGTGCGCGTTGATGTAGCCCACGGCCGAGGCGTCGAGGCGCGCGTCGGTCAGCGCGGCGCTGATCGCCCGCGCGGCGCCGTCGCCGGTGGGGTCCGGCGCCGTCATGTGGTGGGCGTCGCCCGTCATGCCGTAGCCGATGATCTCCGCGTAGATCCGCGCGTCACGGCGCTGGGCGTGCTCGAGCGCCTCGAGGATGAGGACGCCGCCGCCCTCGCCGCACACGAAGCCGTCGCGCCCGGCGTCGAAGGGTCGCGACGCGCGCGTCGGCTCGTCGTTGCGCGTCGACATCGCTTTCATCGCGCAGAAGCCCGCGATCGTGAGCGGCACGATGATGGCCTCGGCGCCGCCCGCGATCATCACGTCCGCGTCGTCGCGCTGGATGATCCGGAGGGCGTCGCCGAGCGCGTGGTTGCCGGTCGCGCAGGCGGTCACGACCGCCGAGTTGGGCCCCTTGGCGCCGAAACGCATCGAGACGAGCCCCGACGCCATGTTGACGATCATCATCGGGATGAAAAAGGGTGAGACCCGGTCCGGGCCCCGGTCGAGCAGCGTCTTGTGCGTCTCGAGGAGGGTCTGGATGCCGCCGATGCCGGAGCCGATCAGCACGCCGAAGCGCGTGCCGTCGACCTTCGACACGTCGAGCGACGCGTCCTCGACCGCCATAGCGGCGCAGGCGATCGCGTACTGCAGATAGGGGTCGAGTCGACGGGCCTCCTTCTTGTCGACGTACCTGAGCGCGTCGAACTCGCGGACCTCGCCCGCGATCCGGGTCGGATAGCCGGTCGAGTCGAATTTCGTGATCGGGCCGATCCCCGAGCGTCCCTGCGTGATCGCGCTCCAGAACTCGTCCGTCGAGTTCCCGACCGGCGTCAGCGCCCCGAGGCCCGTGACGACGACCCGCCGCCTGTCCATGACCCCGGCCTAGGAGTTCTCTTTGATGTAGGCGATCGCGTCGCCGACGGTCACGATCTTCTCCGCATCCTCGTCGGGGATCTGGATGTCGAAGTGCTCTTCCAGTGCCATGACGAGCTCGACCGTATCGAGGGAGTCCGCGCCCAGATCCTCGATGAACTTCGCGTTCGAGGTGACGTCGTCTTCCTCCACCCCGAGCTGCTCCACGATGATCTCCTTGACCTTTTCTTCCACCGACTTCGCCATGAACCCCTCACCTCCGCGATTGGGGATACGCTACATGTACAGGCCACCGTTGACGTGGAAGACCTGCCCGGTGATGTAGGCAGCCCCGTCTCCGGCGAGGAATCGTACCATCTCAGCCACCTCGCGGGCGGTCCCGATCCGCTTGAGCGGCAGCTGCGCGAGCAGCGCCTCCCGCGCCTTCGCGGGCAGCGCCGCGGTCATGTCCGTCTCGATCAAGCCGGGCGCCACGGCGTTGACCAGGATCGACCAGTGCGCCAACTCGCGCGCCGCGGCCTTCGTCAGCCCGATGAGCCCCGCCTTGGCCGCCGAGTAGTTCGCCTGCCCGGCATTCCCCATGGCTCCCGCCGTGGACGTGATGTTGATGATCCGGCCGCCGGTCTTCTGGCGGACCATCGCTTTCGTGACCGCGCGTGTCATCAGGAACGCGCCACGGAGGTTGACCTCCATCACCCGGTCCCAATCTTCGTCCTTCATGCGGATCAGCAGCTCGTCGCGGGTGATGCCGGCGTTGTTGACGAGGATGTCCACCCGGCTGAACCGCTGCTTCGTGGCCTCCACCAGCCGGTCGCAGTCCTCGCGGCTCGCCGCATCGGCGACGACCCCGTGCGCCGCCCGCCCGAGATCCGTGAGCTCGGCCACCACGCGCTCGAGCCGCGCCGCGTCGCGGCCAGAGACTACCACGGCGGCTCCGTCCTCGGCCAGCGCCGCGGCGATCGCCGCACCGATGCCACGGCTCCCCCCGGTGACGATCGCGACGCGTCCGTCCAGTGGCTGGTGGCTCACGCGCGTATCCCGAGGCTGCCGAGCGCCTTGTCCAGCCCCGCCGGATCCTCGATCGACATCCCGCGCGCACCCTGCACGATGCGCCTGACGAGCGCGCTGAGCACACGCCCAGGCCCGACCTCGACGAAGGCCGTCGCGCCTTCCTCGGCGAGCCGGCGCACGCAATCGGTCCAGCGCACCGGGCTGGCGATCTGCCGCAGCAGGAACGGCTTGACGTCCGCCGCCGTACGCGTCACGCCGCCGTCGACGTTGCGGACGACCGCGATCGTCGGGTCGGCGACCGGCACCGCCTCCAGCTCCCGCGCGAGCTTCTCGGCTGCCGGCGCCATGAGCGGACAGTGAAAGGGTGCGCTCACCGGAAGCAACACGCACTTCGCGCCGCCACGCGCGGAGGCGAGCGCCGCGGCCCTCTCGACCGCCGCGCGGTGCCCCGCGATGACGGTTTGCCCGGCGGAGTTGATGTTCGCGACGGCGACCACCTCGCCCTGGGCCGCTTCGGCGCAGAGCGACTCGACCGCGGGCAACTCGAGCCCCATGACGGCCGCCATCGCGCCCGTGCCGACGGGTACCGCATCCTGCATGAATTCGCCGCGGCGGCGCACGATGCGTACGGCCTCCGCGAACCGGAGCGCGCCCGCGACCACGAGGGCGGAGTACTCGCCGAGGCTGTGCCCCGCCGCAAGCGCCGGGCGAAGCCCGCGCTCGGCGCAGGCGGCGGCCGCCGCCACGCTCGCCGTGAGCACCGCCGGTTGCGTGTTGGCCGTCAGCGCGAGCTCGGTCTCCGGTCCCTCGAAGGTGAGGCGCGCGAGATCGAAGCCCAGGGCCTCGTTCGCTTCTTCGAAGATCGCCTTGGCGCCCGGCGAGCTCTCGAAAAAGGCGCGCCCCATGCCCACCGCCTGCGAGCCCTGTCCCGGGAAGAGAAAAGCGATCATGCCGCTCGCCTCGCGGCCCGACGCCGCTCGGCTCGCACGCCCTGCCCGATCATCTCACCGCTCGCCTCGCGGCCCGACGCCGCTCGGCTCGCACTACCATCGCATCAGGAGGGAGCCCCAGGCGAAGCCACCTCCGAAGGCCGCGAGCAGCACGAGGCTCCCGGGCGCGAGACGGCCCGCGGAGACAGCCTCTTCGAGCGCGACGTACACGGATGCGGCCCCGGTGTTGCCATAGCGGTCGACGTTGACGAACACCCGCTCCATCGGCAGCGCGACGCGCTTGGCCGCCGCCTCGATGATCCGGAGATTGGCCTGGTGTGGGATGAAGAGGTCGACGTCCGCGGCCGTGAGACCGTTGCGCTCGAGGACCCGCACCGTGCTGTCGACGAACATGCGGACGGCGACCTTGAAAACCTCGTTGCCCTTCATCTTCGCGTAGTGCATCCGGGCGTCGACGGTCTCGTGGCTCGCCGGGTGCCGCGACCCCCCGGCCGGCATGTACAGCAGGTTCCAGTACTGGCCGTCGGAGGAGAGATCGAAGTCGATCACGCCCCGGTCGTCGTTCGAGGGCTCGAGCACGGCGGCGCCGGCGGCGTCGGCCAGCAGGACGCACGTGCCCCGGTCCGTGAAGTCGGTGATCTTCGAGAGCGTCTCGGCGCCGATGCACAGGACCCGACGGTACTTCCCCGTCTGGATGAACTGGGAGCCGATCGACAGGCTGTAGATCGATCCCGCGCACGCCGCGAGCATGTCCACCGAGCCGGCGCGCCGGCATCCGAGCCGGTGCTGGACGATGTTTCCCACGCTCGGGAAGAACATGTCGGGCGTGGTGGTCCCGACGGCGATGAAGTCGATGTCCTCCGGGACGAGGTTCGCCCGCTCGAGCGCCTGCTGGGCCGCGCGGAGCGCGAGGTCCGAGGTCGCCTCGTTCTCGTCCGCGATGTGGCGCTCGCGGATCCCGCTCCGCTTGACGATCCACGCGTCGCTGGTCTCGATCATCTTCTCGAGGTCGGCGTTGGTCAGGATCCGCTTGGGCGCGTACGCCCCGACCCCGGTGATCCGCGCCCGCGTCATTCGCGCGCCTCCTCGCGGCCGCCGCGCGCCACCTCCGCCTCGATCGCGGCCTTGATGTGCTCGTTGAGCCCCGCGGTCGCCCACTCCTGGGCCACACGTACCGCGTTCTTGATCGCCTTCACCGGCGAGGCACCGTGACAGATGATGGCCGCGCCGTCAATCCCCAGGAGTGGCGCACCGCCCATCTCGGTGTAGTCGATCCGCCGACGGAACCGCTCGAAGGCGGGCATCGCCAATTTGGCCCCGAGCTTCGAGCGGACGTCGCGCAGCAACTCCTCCTTGAGCATGCTCCCGAGCATCTCGGCGAGGCTCTCGGAGATCTTGAGCGCCACGTTGCCGGTAAAGCCATCCGTCACCACGACGTCACACGCGCCGTTGTAGATGTCGCGTCCCTCGACGTTCCCCACGAAGTTGAGCGACGACTCCTTCAGGAGCTCGTACGCCTCCCGCGTGAGGTCGTTGCCCTTGCCCTCCTCTTCCCCGACGGACAAGAGCCCCACGCGGGGGCTGTCGAACCCGAGGATGTCCCGCGCGTAGACGTGCCCCATCACGGCGAACTGGAGGAGGTGCCAGGGCTTCGGGTTCACGTTCGCGCCGGCGTCGAGGAGAATCGTGAATCGCCTGAGGTTGGGCAGGACCGCGGCGATCGCCGGTCGGTCCACCCCGGGGAGGACGCCGATCACGAACATCGAGATCGCCATGGCCGCGCCCGTGTTGCCCGCCGAGACGAACGCGCCCGCCGTACCCTCCTTGACCAGCTCGGCGGCCACCCTGAGCGACGAGTCGCGCTTGCGGCGCAGCGCGTGGGAGGGGCTTTCCGCCATGCCGACGACCTGGGAGGTGTGCCGGATCTGGACGTCCAGGGCGTGCGCGTCCAGCCGCAGGACCTCGCGCTCCACCGCGGCCTTGTCGCCGACGAGGATGACGGAGGCGCCGAACTCGCGGCTGGCGGCGACGGCTCCCTCGACGACGACCGCGGGACCGTGGTCGCCTCCCATGGCGTCGACGGCGATCTTCAGATCAGGCCCCTTCGACGGCGAGGATCTCGCGCCCCTTGTAGTAGCCGCAGTGCGGGCACACGCGGTGGGGCAGCTTGCTCTCCCGGCACTGCGGGCACACCGACCGCGTCGGCGCGGCGAGCTTGTAGTGCGTGCGACGTTTGCGTCCACGAGTCTTCGAATGACGGCGTTTCGGCAGCGGCATCGGAGCGTTCCCTCCTTCGAGTGTCTAGCGCGAGAGCCGTGCCGCCAGATCGCGGAGCGCGGCGAAGCGCGGGTCGGGCGCCGCCGGCGGGCACGCGCAGGTGACGGCGTTCTTGTCGGCCCCGCAGACGGGACAGAGCCCGAGGCACCCCTCGCGGCAGAGCGGTTTCATCGGCAGCGCCAGCGCGGTCTCGTTTCCGACCAGCACGGCCAGGTCGAGCACGTCGTTCTCGTAGAAATCCACATCGAGGTCGCCGGCGGCGAGCTCCACGTTGTCGAGGCGGGCCGGGCGTGGGACCATGCGGACGTCCACCGCGGCGCACACCCGGGCCGGAAACGGCTCGAGGCAGCGCCCGCAGACCTGCGGCACCGTCGCCCGGATCTCGCCGGTCACCAGCACGTCCGCCTGGTCACGCACGAGCCGCAGCTGCACGGCCTCGAGGCGCCACGCCGGATCGCCGTACGGCGCGCCCAGCGCGGCCGTGTCGTCGACGGTGAGCCCGTCGTCTGGGATATCCGAGACTCGGATGAGCATGCTCGCTAAGTCGTTGTCGCAAAAGAGATTTAGATTAAACTTGCACAGTAT
>MGCE01000120.1 GCA_001790315.1 Candidatus Rokubacteria bacterium RIFCSPLOWO2_02_FULL_72_37
CCGTACGCCTGCGCGTGCGTGGCGTTCCGGCCCTCCGCGACCGCCGCCTCCGCGAGGAGCAGGCCGGCGAGCACGATGCCCTGCCCGCCCGCGCCCACGAGGCGGACCCGGCACTGCGGCGCGTCCGCGAGGTCGGCCGTGGCGGCGCGCGGCCCGGGGGTCGACGGTCCGGGCCGCGGCGCCGAACGCCGCACGGGACGCTCGCGTCCCCGCGCCGCGGCGAGCGTCGCGGACAGCTCGGCGCGCTGCGCCTCGTGGAGCACGCCGAGGGCGACCGGGGGCCGCACGCCGTCGCGGTCGGTGGCGAGGCCCGGAACGAAGCGCTTCTCGTCGAGCAGCTCGTCCACGCTGTCGACCTGGAGCCGCTGAGCCTCGAGCATCTCCGGCCCGCGCCCGAGACCGTTGTACCGGCCGAAGTACTCGGGGCAATCGCTCAGGATCTCGACGAAGGAGAAGCCCCGGTGGCCGAGCGCCCGGACGATCAGGTCGTCGAGGCCGAGCGGCGCCGCGGTCATGCCGCGCGCGACGAACGTGCCGCCCGCGCCCACGACGAGCCGGCAGGCGTCGAAGGCGGGCTCGATGCCGCCCTCGGGCGCGTTCGCGGTCCGGGCGCCCTCGGGGGTCGTCGGCGCGCCCTGGCCGCCCGTCATGCCGTAGGTCGCGTTGTTGAGCAGGAGGCACGTCAGGTCGATGTTGCGGCGCGCGGCGTGGATCAGGTGGTTGCCGCCGATGGCGAGGCCGTCGCCGTCGCCGGTGATCACGATCACGTGCAGGTCGGGACGCGCGAGCTTGAGCCCCGTCGCGAAGGTGAGCGGCCGGCCGTGCGTCGTGTGGAGCGTGCAGAAGTCCACGTAGCCGACGATCCGGCTGGAGCAGCCGATGCCCGAGACGAAGACCACCTGCTCGCGCGGCAGCGCCGCGCGGTGCACCGCGCGCAGGATCGCCTTCAGCACGATGCCGTGGCCGCAGCCCGCGCAGAGGATGTGCGGCATCATGGCGAGGCGCAGGTACTGCCGGTAGTCGAGCTCGGCGGTCCCGGTCACGCGAGCCCTCCGACGCCGGTGGCGGCGAGCGCCTCGAGCACGTCCTGGGGGGTCATGGGCTGGCCATCGGCCCGGAAGCGCCCGGTGACGGCCGCGCGGCCCGCCACGGCGCGCTCGACCTCGCCGACGATCTGCCCCAGGTTCATCTCCGCGACCACGAGCGCCCGCGCGCGGCCGGCGAGGTCGGCGACCTCGCGGTCGGGGAACGGCCAGAGCGTCCGGGGCCGGAACAGCCCGACGCGCGCCCCGCGCCGTCGGGCGAGCGTCACCGCGCGGCGCGCGGCGCGCGCGCTCACGCCGAAGGCGACGACGACGACTTCCGCATCGTCGAGCGCCACGCCCTCCCACGCGACGATGTCCGCGCGGTGGCGCTCGAGCTTCGCGCCGAGACGGGCGTGCAGGCGCGCCACGACGGCCGGATCTTGCGTCGGGTAGCCGCGCTCGTCGTGCGCGAGCCCCGTGACGTGCCACCGGTAGCCGGACCCGAAGTCGGCCATCGCCGGCACCTCGTGACCGTCCGACGCGTAGGGCAGCCACGCGTCGGGCGCCGCCGCCGGACGCGGGCGCTCGACCAGCGCGAGCGCCGCGGGGTCGGGCAGCGTCACGCGCTCGCGCACGTGGCCGATCACCTCGTCGTAGAGCAGGACGACGGGGGTGCGGTAGCGTTCGGCCAGGTTGAAGGCGCGCACGGTCAGCTCGTACACCTCGGCGACCGAGGCGGGCGCGAGCGCGACGACCGGGTGGTCGCCGTGCGTGCCCCAGCGCGCCTGCATGACGTCGCCCTGCGCCGGGCTCGTCGGCAGGCCCGTGCTGGGCCCGGCACGCATCACGTCCACGACCACGCACGGGATCTCGGTGGACGCGGCGTAGCCCAGGTGCTCCTGCATGAGCGAAAAGCCCGGGCCGCTCGTCGCGGTCATCGCCTTGGCGCCCGCGAGCGAGGCGCCGAGCACCGCGCCGAGCGAGGCGATCTCGTCCTCCATCTGGATCGCGACACCGCCGAGGGCCGGCAGGAGCTCGGCCATCCGCTCCGCGATCTCCGACGACGGGGTGATCGGGTAGCCCGCGTAGAAGCGACAGCCCGCGTCGGCCGCGGCGCGCGCGCACGCGTCGTTGCCCTGGAGGAGCTCGACGCCGGCCAGGGCCACCGGGGCCATCAGCGCGCCTCGACGACGGTGTCGTGCACCGTGATGACGAAGTCGGGGCAGAGCAGCTCGCAGAGCCGGCAGCCCGTGCACGCCTCGGGCCGGACGACGGCGACGCGGTCGCGCCCGTCGATGGCCAGGCACAGCTCGGGGCAGGCGCGCACGCAGATGCCGCACGCGCGCCCCTTGCACCACGGCTCCGTGAGCGCCAGGGTCGCCGGCGCGCCCCGCGCGCGCCCCTCGTTCCCGTTGGGCGCCGGCGCGGCGGCCGCCGCCTGCGCCCAGGTCTCGTCGGGGTAGCGGAGCGCGCGGCCCGCGTCGAACGCCGCCGCGTTGGCCGGGAAGCTCCCGCGGGGCGCGTTCGCGGCGAGCGCCTCGCGCCAGGTGTGGTCGGGGAACGGCACGAGCGTCGCGAGGACGCCGAGGAGCACGCTGTTCAGCGCCTTCGGGCTTCCCACGCGCCGCGCGATCGCCAGCGCGTCGCAGGCGCGGACGTCGCCCACCTCCCGCGCCAGCGCGTCCACCGCGAGCGGCGGATAGCCGAAGCGTCCGCCGAGCCGGTCCCGGCAGGCGCCGGGCGGCACGACCCGGTGCAGGTTCACGATGAGCGGCGCCCCGGGGCGCAGGTAGGGTAGCGCCCGCAGCCCCTCGTTCCACTCCGTCGCGACGACCACGTCCGCCTGGCCCGCCTCGATCAGCGGCGAGGCGACGGCGCGCCCGTAGCGGAGGTGCGAGGAGACGATGCCGCCGCGCTGCGACATGCCGTGCACCTCGCTCTGCTTGACGTCGTACCCGCTCCGGAGCGCGGTGTCGGCGACGATCGCGCTCGCGAGCACGACCCCCTGCCCGCCGACGCCGACCAGCAGGATGCTCCCCCCGGCCGCGCTCACGCCTTGCCGCTCCGGCCGGGCGCGGGAACGATCGCTCCGGGAACGCAGGTCTGGACGCACACCGTGCAGCCCGTGCACGTCACCGCGTCGATCTGCACCTTGCGGCGTCCCTCGTGCCAGCCGCTGCTCCACGTGATCGAGGGGCACCCGAGGTTCATGCAGGCCTGGCAGGCGATGCAGGCGCCGTCCGCCACCGTGAAGGGATGGTCGCGCACCTTGACCGGCATCTCGACGCACGGCCGGTTGGTGATGACCACGGAGACCCCGGGCTGCGCAACCGCTTCGGCGAGCGCGAGCCGGATCCCGGCCAGATCGTACGGGTCCACGACCTTGACCCACCCGACGCCGAGCGCCCGGCAGAGTGCCCGCAGGTCCACGGTGGGCGCCGCGTCGCCGCGGATCGTGACGCCGGCGGCGGGATGCGCCTGGCCGCCGGTCATCGCCGTGGTGGCGTTGTCGAGGATCACGACGGTGACCCGTGTACCGTTGTACACCGCGTCGGCGAGCGCCGGCAGGCCCGCGTGGAGGAACGTCGAGTCGCCGATCGTGGCCACCACGGGCCCGGACGCGCCCCCCGAGCGCGCGAGCCCGATCGCCATACCGATGCTCGAGCCCATCGCGACGGTCGTGTCCATGGCGCGGAGCGGCTCCATCGCGGCGAGCGTGTAGCAGCCGATGTCGCCGCTCACGACGGCGCCCATCTGGCGCAGCGCCAGGTAGGGCGTGACGTGCGGGCAGCCGGGACAGAGCACGGGGGGCCGGCCCGCCGTCGGCGGCGCGGCGTGCCTGGGTCGCGGGGCGGGCGCGGGCCAGCCCGCGCGCTCGAGCCCACGGGCGACGAGGTCGGGCGACAGCTCGCCGGTGCGGGAGAAGTACGCCTTGCCCTCGACGGGGACGCCCGCGGCGCGGATCGCGTCCTCGAGGTAGGGCTCGAGCTCCTCGACGACGACGAGGCGCTCGACCTCGGCGGCGAAGCGGCGGACGAGCCCCGCGGGGAACGGATGGCTCAGGCCGAGCTTGAGCACGCTCGCCTCCGGCATCACCTCGCGCACGTAGTGGTAGACGATGCCGCTGGTCACGATCCCGAAGCGGCGGTCGCGTAGCTCGACGCGGTTCTGGGCGCTCGCCTCGGCCTCCCGCTCGAGCGCGGCGAGGCGCTCGAGCAGGGCGCGATGCCGGTCACGCGCGTAGCCCGGGAGCATCACGAACTTCTCGGGCGCGCGCTCGAAGCGCGGGGCCGGCGGACCGGCCGCCGGCGCCCGGTGGACGACCCCGCGGGCGTGGGAGACCCGCGTGGTGGAGCGCAGGAGCACGGGCACGTCGAAGCGCTCGGCCAGCTCGAAGGCGAGGAGGGTGAACGCGTACGCCTCCTGGCTGTCGGCGGGCTCGAGGAGGGGCACGCCGGCGAACCGCGCGAAGAACCGGTTGTCCTGCTCGTTCTGCGAGCTGTGCATGCCCGGATCGTCGGCGGAGACCACGACCAGCCCCGCGCGGGCGCCGGTATAGGCCGCCGTCATGAACGTGTCGGCGGCGACGTTGAGCCCGACGTGCTTCATCGCGGCCAGGGCCCGGGCGCCGCCCATTGCCGCGCCCAGCGTCACGTCGAGCGCCACCTTCTCGTTCGTCGACCACTCGACGTAGACGCGCCGGTCGCGATCGAGCCGGATCAGCGTCTGGAGGATCTCCGTGGAGGGCGTGCCCGGGTAGCCGGCCGCGACCCGGACGCCGGCGTCCAGGGCCGCGTGAGCGATGGCGTCGTTGCCCGACAGGAGCAGCGTGCCCGCGGTGGGGGTCCTCGCGGGCTGGCTGGCGATCGCTCGGTCACCGGACGGCGCAGGGGAAATGATTGCGCAGGATAGGTCGGATGCGGGGGCGCCGGCAAGGTGCGTTTGCTCTAGTGCGCCGATCGGGGCACGCCCGGCACGGGGGCCAAGTTCCTGAAAATCCAGGCGCGCAGGCGCGGGGCTCAGTGCCGCGGGCGCCAGAAGCGCGCGTAGTGCTCCGCCAGCTCGCCGCGCACGGAGCGGACGTCGGGATGGCGTCGAGCCTCCACGTACGCATCGCGCACCGCCG
>MGCE01000121.1 GCA_001790315.1 Candidatus Rokubacteria bacterium RIFCSPLOWO2_02_FULL_72_37
ACGCCGCGCCGGCGGCGGCCAGGGCGGTCGCGGCCAGGAGCAGCGTCAGGGCGAGGACGACGACCCGGGTCATGCGCCAATGCTATCATTCCGCGTCCGGGGACCATGAACGAGCGCCACCAGACGCCGGGAACGGATCCGAAGCAGCCATTCGCCGCGCTCGCCGCCGGGCGCGACCGCGCCGGGCGCGACCTCGCGCCGGGCGCGGAGCCGTCGACGTTCGTCGTCGTGCTCGAGACGGGACCCACCGTGGTCCGGCTCGGCCACGGCTACGAGCCGGCGGCCAGCTGGCGGCGCCGGCGCCCGCCGCTCGCTTGAGCGCATCCGCCGGGCCGGCGAGGCCCACGCCCGCGACGCGGCTCTGGACGGTGTTCGTGGCGTACGTGCTGGCGTTCGCGACGATCGTGGTGTTCTCGCTCCTGGCCGGCGCGATCGTCCGGGAGCTCTATCCGGAGCTCCCCGAGCGCCAGGTGTTCGATGGGCTGCCGGGGTTGATCGCCGGCGGCATCGCGTCCTCGGCCGGCCTCGTGCTGACCGTGGCGGCGGTGACCCGACCGCTGGCGCCGGCAACGCTGCGGCTGCTCCCCGGGTGGGAGACGGGGCCGGCCCTCGGCGTCATGGTCGTGGGGATGCTGGCCCTCGGGCAGGCGCTCGACTCGCTCGCGATGCTGGCGGGCCTCGGCCGGCAGGGGACGATGGTCGCGATCCGGCGCGCGCTCGAGGGCGCGGTGGGGCCGGAGTTGTTTCTGGCCGTGCTGGTCATCGGCGTGCTCGCCGGCACCGCCGAGGAGTTGTTCTTCCGGGCCTACATGCAGACGCGTCTCACGAAGCGCCTCCGCCCGGCCGTCGCGGTGCTGATCACGAGCGGGGCGTTCGGGCTCCTCCATCTCGAGTGGCTGCACGTGCTCCTGGCCTTCCTGCTCGGCCTGTACCTGGGCTGGATCACGGAGCTGTCGGAGAGCGCGCTCCCGGCGATCGCCTGTCACGTGATCAACAACGTGCTCTTCACCCTGCTCACCGCGCTCTTCGGCACGGTCGAGGCCCCAGGCGTCAACGCGGCGCTGCTCGGCGCCTCCGGGATCGTCCTCGTCACGTGCATCGTGTGGTTGCGCCGGAGCGTGCGGCCGCTATAGTCTTGGGCTGGGCGGGCGGAGCGAGGCGGTCATGAGCCCGCGCGGGAAGGTCGCGATCGTGGGAGAGAAGTTCCACCAGAGCCTCACCGACAGGATCGACGAGACCGTGACACTCGCCGGCGCGGTCTCGGCGGTCGCCGTTCCGTCGCAGGCGTAGGCGCCGCTGGCCGTCCGCACGTGACCGACGCGATGGAGCGCCTGGCCGGCCTGTTCGCGCGCGCCTGTCATGCGGTCGTCTTCACGGGCGCCGGGGTCAGCACCGAGTCGGGCATCCCCGACTTTCGGAGCCCGGGCGGGGTGTGGGACCGGTACGATCCCGGCGAGCTGACCTGGCAGAACTTCATCGGCAGCGTCGCGGGCCGCCGCCGGTACTGGGAGGTGGGACGCGCGACGTACCCGGTCATCCGGGGGGCGCGACCGAACGCCGCGCACCGGGGCATCGCCGAGCTGTATCGCCGCGGGCGACTCGCGTGGTGCATCACCCAGAACATCGACAACCTCCACCAGGACGCCGGGCTGCCGCCGGAGCGGGTCATCGAGCTGCACGGCAACGCCACCCGTGCGCGCTGCCTCGGGTGCGGCGCGGCGTTCAGCCGTGACGAGATCCACGCGTGGCTCGATGCCGGCGCCGAGGTGCCCCAGTGTCCGGCGTGCGGCGGCATCGTGAAGCCCCTCACGGTCCTGTTCGGCGAGGCGATGCCGGCCGAGGCGATGGCGCTGGCCGAGCGAGAGTCGTGCGCGGCCGACCTCTTCGTCGTCGTCGGCTCCTCGCTCGTCGTCTATCCCGCGGCCTCCATGCCGCTGCACGCCAAGCGCGCGGGCGCCACGCTGGTGATCGTGAACCTGACGGAGACGCCGTTCGACGCCCGCGCGGATCTCGTTCTCCGCGCCCGGGCAGGCGAGGTCCTGGACGCCGTGGTCACGCGGCTCGAGTAGGGCGCCGTGCGGCTCCGGGACCGGGTGGTGGTCGTCACGGGCGGCGGCGGCGGCATCGGCCGCGCGATCGCGCGGGCCTTCGCGGCGGAGGGCGCGGGACTCGTGCTGGGCGACCTGGGCGCGGCGGTGACGACGGTCGCCGCGAACGTGCGGCGCGACGGCGGGCGCGCCGTGACGCTCGAGGCCGACGTCACGCGCGGCGCCGACATGGCGGCGCTCGCCGCGCTCGCGGACCGGGAGTTCGGCCGGGTGGACGTACTGGTGACCTGCGCCGGGCTGGGCGACGCCGGGCTCCTGACCGAGCAGGACGAGCGCGAGTGGCTGCGCGTGATCGACGTGAACCTGAACGGCACCTACCGGGCCATCCGCGCCGTCCTGCCGCAGATGATGGCCCAGCGCTCGGGACGCATCGTCACGATCGCGTCTGTGATGGGGCGGATCGGCGGCTTCGGATACGTGACCGCGTACGTCGCGTCCAAGCACGGGGTCATCGGGCTCACGCGCGCCCTCGCCGCCGAGCTGGGGGCGCAGGGCTTCACGGCCCTCACGATCAACGCGCTCTGCCCCGGGTACGTGCGCGCGGGCATGGGCGTCGCGGCGCAACCGACCAAGACCGGCCCCCTCGGGGGCGAGGAGATCTTCGAACGATACTTCAAGCGTCTCGTCCCGCAGCGGCGCATGATCGAGGTCGAGGAGATCGCCGGCGCCGCCGTCTTCCTCGCGCTCCCCGAGTCGGCCGGTATCACGGGGCAGGCGCTGAACGTGGACGGCGGCTTCGTGATGTCCTGAGCGCGGGGCGGACCGGCGAGGAGCGAGCATGAGCACGGTACTCTACGAGCAGCAGGATCGCGTGGTGACGATCACGATCAACCGCCCCGAGGCGATGAACTCGGTCGACCCGGAGACGCAGGACGCGCTCGTCGCGGCGTGGACCCGCTTCCGCGACGACGAGTCGGCCTGGGTGGCCATCCTCACGGGCGCCGGGGACCGCGCGTTCTCGGCAGGCGCCGACCTCAAGAAGCTCGTCCCGGGGCTGTTCGCGAAGGGGGGGGCCGCGCCCCACAACGCGTACGGGCTCGGCGGGATCACGCGCGGGCTCGAGATCTGGAAGCCGATGATCGCGGCGATCAACGGCTTCTGCCTGGCGGGCGGCCTCGAGCAGGCGCTCGCCTGCGACCTGCGCATCGCGACCCCGAACTCGACCTTCGGGCTGACGGAGGTCCGCTGGGCGATCATGCCCGGCGCCGGCGGCACCCAGCGGCTGCCGCGCGCGCTGCCGGTCGCCAAGGCGCTCGAGATGATCCTCATGGCGCGCACGCTCACGGCCGAGGAGGCGCTCCGCTGGGGCCTGGTCAACGCCGTCGTGCCGCCGGCAGAGCTGCTGGCGATCGCGCGCGCGTGGGCGCAGGAGCTCTGCGCGCGCGGGCCCCTGGCGGTGCGCGCCGCGAAGGAAGCGGTGGTGCGCGGGCTCACGATGCCGCTGGCCGACGGCCTCCGCCTGGAGGCGTTCCTGTCGGGCAGCCTCCGCGGCACCGAGGATGCAGTGGAAGGGCCGCGCGCCTTCGCCGAGAAGCGAAAGCCGAACTTCAAGGCGCGGTGAAGACGGCAGGCCTGACGCTCGAGGAGCTGGTCGCGCTGACGCGCGAGCGGCTCGCCGCGCGGGCGCGGCGCGTCGTGCCGCACGGGCCGCTCGTCCAGGCGGCCGTGCTCGTGCCGCTCGTCGACCGCGGCGAGCCCCATCTCGTGTTCGCCAAGCGCACCGAGCACGTCGGCACCCACCGGGGCCAGATCTCGTTTCCCGGGGGCACGCTCGATTCCTCGGACGCCTCGCTCCTCGAGGCCGCGCTGCGCGAGTGCGAGGAGGAGGTCGGACTCCCGCGCGAGATGGTCGAGCCCCTCGGCGCCCTCGACGACCAGGAGACGTGGGCGACCCAGTACGTCATCACGCCGTGGGTGGGCGTGATCCGCGAGCGCGTGACGTGGCGGCCGGACGGGGCGGAGATCGAGCGGGTGATCGAGGTGCCGTTCGCGGCGCTCGCCGAGCGGGCCACGTTCCGGGTCGAGCACTGGGAGCGCGAGGGCGTCGTCCGGCCGGTCTACTTCTTCGACTACCGGGGCGACACGATCTGGGGGGCGACGGCCCGGATCCTCAAGGGCTACCTCGACCTCCTCGAGGAGGGCGCATGAGCTACGAGACGCTGCTGACCTCGCTCGAGGACGGCGTGGCCCGGATCGTCCTGAACCGTCCCGACGCGCGGAACGCCCTCTCGCGGACGATGCTCGCCGAGCTCGAGGCCGCGCTCGCTGCGTACGAGGCGGACCCCGCGGCGCGGGTGCTCGTGCTCTCGGGCGCGGGGGACAAGGCGTTCTGCGCCGGCGCCGATCTCCGGGGCGCCGGCGACCGCGGCTCGACGCTCGAGGCGCGCGAGGCGTTCAGCGCGCTGCCACGGATCCTCGAGCGCCTGGCCCGCATGCGCACGCCCGTGATCGCGCAGGTGCACGGCTGGGCGCTCGCCGGCGGCTGCGGGCTCGCCGCGGGGTGCGACCTCGTCGTCGCGGCCGACGACGCGCGCTTCGGCCTGCCGGAGATCAAGGTCGGCGTGCTCCCCCTGATCGTCATGGCGCCCATCCTGCGCGCCGTCGGACGCAAGCGGGGGATGCTCATGGTGCTCTCGGGCGAGCCGGTCTCCGCGCAGGAGGCCTTCGAGCTGGGCCTCGTGAGCCTCGTCGTCCCGCGCGGGGAGCTCGCGGCGCGCACGGGCGCGCTCGCCGCGAAGCTCGCGGCGCTGAGCCCGACCGCGCTCGGGCTCGCGAAGGAAGCGGCCTTCACGCTCCAGGACATGGACTACGCGGGGTCGCTGCGCTACCTGCGCGAGCTGACGACGCTCGTGTTCCTCTCCGACGACGCCAAGGAGGGGATCGCCGCGTTCTTCGAGAAGCGCCCGCCCCGCTGGACGGGCCGCTAGCCGAGGACGGCTCAGGGCCACCAGAGGTAGAGGAGCTTGGGCCCGGTGCCCGCCAGCGCCGCGAAGCGCCCGAGCGCGGCGTCGAGCGCGGTCGGCGGCGCCTCGGCGCGCGCGTAATAGGTCGCGCGGTACTGGCTCGGCCGCCGGTAGACGATCACCTTCGCCTCGTCGAGGCCGGCGGCCGTCCGCGCCGCCGCGATCGCGTCGGGCATGTAGCCGATCCGGTCGATCAGCCGGCGCGCGAGGGCCTGCTCGGCCGTGTAGATCCGGCCGTCGGCGAGGCTCGCCACCTCCGCGGCGGGGATGCCGCGGCGCTCGACGACCTTCGCGACGAACCGGCCGTGCAGCTCGTCGATGACCGACTGGAAGATCCGCCGCTCCTCGTCGGTGAGCGGCCGGAACGGGCTGCCCATGTCCTTGCGCTCGCCCGACTTGATCGCGGCGGTCGCGAGGCCGAGCTTCTGCATGAGGCCCTCGGCGTTCACGCTCACCATGATGACGCCGATCGAGCCGGTGACGCTGGTCGGGTGCGCGACGATCGTGTCGGCGGCGAGCGCCAGGTAGTAGCCGCCCGAGGCGGCGACGTCCATCATGACGGCGACGATCGGGCGCTT
>MGCE01000122.1 GCA_001790315.1 Candidatus Rokubacteria bacterium RIFCSPLOWO2_02_FULL_72_37
GGTCGAAGCGGCCGCGAAGGCACCCGTTACAATCAACGACTTCGGGAAGATCGAGCTGCGGGTGGCGGAGGTGCTCGCCGCCGAGCCCGTGCCCAAGTCGAAGAAACTCCTGAAGCTCACGGTGTCCCTCGGCGCCGAGCGGCGGACGCTCGTCGCGGGGATCGCCGAGCACTACGCGGCGGCGGACCTCGTCGGCAAGAAGGTCGTCGTGGTGGCGAACCTCGCGCCCGCGACGCTGATGGGCGTCGAGTCGAACGGGATGCTCCTGGCGGGCTCCGCCGACGGCAAGCTCGCCGTGCTCACGCTCGACCGTGATCTGCCGCCGGGCGCCAAGGTACAATGAGCGCATGCTGACGCTCGGCACCGACGAGCTGATCGACGCGGTCGTCCAGGTGGCCGGTCGGGATCCGTCCATCGCCCGGGTGCTGCGGGAGATCGCGAGTCTCGACACCGCCGTGCGTGCGAGCGCGCTGGATCTCGTCGGCGCGCACCTCAGGATCCGCTCCGTCGCGGGCGACGCGCTCGATTGCGTGGACGCGCTCAAGCGGGACGACGTCGCGCGCCGGATCGCCGAGCGCCTGGGCTCGCCCGGCGCCTGACCGCTCCCGGCTTCCGTCGTGGCCCGAGCGCTCGCGTGGCTCCGCCGATGGGGCGTCTCGTTCGCCTCCCTCGGGGGCGGCCTCATGGCGCTCCTCGTGTTCCGGCGCGGCGTGCCGCACGTCGCGTGGATCGCCGGCTACCTGGTCCTGCTCTGGCTGCTCGTGACGGTCATCGCGCAGACGCGGCACGCGCTCGAGGCATCCGGACGGCGCTCGCGCCGCCTCATCGTCAGCGCCGCCGAGTATACGATCCAGACCCTCTACCACGGCCTCCTGCTGTTCGTGCTTCCCGCGTACTGGGCGAGCGCGACGCTCCCCTCCGTGAACGCGCCGTTCCTTCTGCTGCTCGTCGCGCTGGCGCTGATCGCGACCTTCGACCCGTGGTACCGGGCGCTGGTCCAGCCGCATCCGTCGGCGGGCTATCTCTTCTTCGTCGTCTCCAACTTCGCCTCGCTCAATGTCGCCCTGCCGCTGGTCGGGCTGCCGCCGTTCCCCTCGCTGGTCGCGAGCGCGTTCGTCGCCGCCGTCGCCCTCGCGCCGGTCGTCCGCGGGGCGCAGCGCGCGACGTGGAGCGGGGCGGTCCGGACCGCCGTCGCCATCGGGATCGTCGCCGCGACGCTCGCGGGGCTCGGCCGCGCCTGGGTGCCGCCCGTGCCGCTCTTCATGGCGCGCGCCCAGCTCGCGTGGGCCGCGGCGGACATCGCCTCGCTCGAGCCCGATCCCGCGGCGATCCAGGTGGACGAGCTCCGGCGGCGCGGGCTCGAGGCCCGCACGGCGATTTACGCGCCCGCGGGCCTCGGGGTCCCCGTCGAGCACGTGTGGCGGCACGCGGGTGAGACCGTGAGCGTCGTGCCGCTGTCGCCGATCCGCGGCGGGCGGCGCGAGGGGTACCGGACGTATTCGCGCAAGACCGCGTTTCCCCCGGACCCGGTGGGTGCCTGGACCGTGGACGTGCGCACGGCCTCCGGACAGCTCATCGGGCGGGTGCGCTTCCGCGTCGTCTCGTGAGACCCTAGGGGCCCACACAAGGAGGATGCCATGGCCGACACGATCCGCACCGTCGACTACTACTACGTCACCGTCCCGGACAAGCCCGGCGAGGGCGCCCGCGTGCTCGCGGCGCTCCGGGACGCCGGGGTGAACCTCCTCGCCTACTCCGGCTTTCCCGCGGCCCGGCGCTCGCAGCTCGACTTCGTGCCCGCCGACGCGGCCGCGTTCCGGGCCGTCGCGAAGGGCCTCAAGCTCAAGGTCACCGGGCCCAAGCGCGCGTTCCTCGTGGACGGCGCCGACCGAGTCGGTGCCGTCGCGGACATCCTCGGCAAGCTCGCCGACGCCCGGATCAACGTGACGGCGATGGATGCCGTCTGCGCGGGGGGTGGTCGCTGGGGCGCGATCCTCTGGGTCGCGCCGAAGGACGTGAAGAAGACGGCGGCGCTGCTCGGCACGGCGTGACGCCGGACCTGTTCGACACCCACGCCCACCTCCACTTCCCGGAGTACGCCGCGGACCTCCCGGGCGTGCTCGCGCGGGCGCGGGCGGCGGGGGTCCGCCGCATGCTGACGATCGGGACGGGCGTGGAGACCTCGCGCGCCGCCGTGGCGCTCGCCGGCCGCGAGCCCGATGTCTGGGCCGCGGTCGGCATCCACCCGCACGACGCCGCCTCCGCCGACGACACGGCGCTCGCGGAGCTCGAGAGGCTCGCGAGCGTCGCGCGCGTCGTCGCGATCGGCGAGACCGGGCTCGACTTCTTCCGCGATCTCTCGCCCCGGGCCGCCCAGGCGCGCGCGTTCCGCGCGCAGCTCGCGCTCGCGCGACGCCTCGGCAAGCCCGTGGTCGTCCACTGTCGTGACGCGCACGCCGAGACGCTCGCGATCCTCGCCGAGGCGCGGGTCGGCGACACGGGCGGCATCATGCACTGCTTCTCGGGCGACCTCGACGTGGCCCGCCGCTGCCTCGACCTCGGGCTGCTGATCTCGCTCGCCGGCCCCGTGACGTACCCGAAGGCCCGTGCGCTCCCCGACGTCGCGCGCGCCGTGCCCGCCGACCGCCTCGTCATCGAGACCGACTGTCCGTTCCTGCCGCCCCAGCCCCACCGCGGCAAGCGGAACGAGCCGGCGTACCTGACGATCACCGCGGCGCGCGTGGCCGAGCTGCGCGGCGAGCCGCTCGAGGACCTCGCGGCGCGCACGACGGCGAACGCGCGCGCGCTCCTCCGCGTCTCTCCGTGACGCCGCTCGAGATCGCGCGCCTCCTCGAGGGCCGGTCGAACGCCGAGCGCGAGGCCGCCGTGCTGCGCTGGCTCGAGGCGCGCGGCGTGCCCGTGGCGCGCCACCGCGTCACGCTCGACGGGGGGCGCGGCGAGAACCTCGCGGTCGACCTGGGCGCGGGCGACCGGGTGCTCGTCCTCTGCGCCCATCACGACGCCGTGCCGGGCAGCCCCGGGGCCAACGACAACGCGGCGGCCGTCGGCGTCCTGCTCCACCTGCTCGCGCGCGCCGGCGGCGCGATCCCTCCGGGGCTGCGCGTCCGGTGCCTGTTCACGGCGTGCGAGGAGCTCGATTACCTCGGCGCGCGCGCCTGGGTGCGCGACGTGGGCGTGGCCGGCCTCGTCGGCGTCCTCTCCCTCGAGCTCGTGGGCATCGGCGACAGCCTGGTCGTGTGGGACGCGGTCGAGGAGAGCCCGTTCCTCGCCCGCGTGCGCGCCGCGCTCGAGGGCCTCGGGCTCCGGGCCGACGCGGGCTACCACGTGGTCGGACGCATCCCGCGCTTCGGGAGCGACCACCGGGCGTTCGCGGCGGCGGGCGTGCCGGCCTACGGCCTCACGCTGGTGCCGGGCGCGAGCGCCGAGGCCCTGCGCCGGTTCGTGTTCCACCCGCGCCGCTCGGCCCTCGGGTTCCTCCTGCGCCGGCCGGCGCCGTTCCGCACCTACCACACCCCCCGCGACCGGAGCGACACGCTCGAGCCGGCCGCCCTGGCGGCGGCCGGTCGGGCGCTCGACGCCATCATCGCGGAGCTGGGCGGCCGATCCGGCCTGCCGGGCCCCGAGGGCACCGCCGTTTCACACCGCCCCCCGTCCGGTGTCTCATGAGCGTCATGGGCCAACCGCCATTCGACGCGGTCGTCGCCGCCCACCACGGCGAGATCCACCGCTATCTGCGCCGTGCCACGGCGCGCGCGAGCGAGGCGGACGACCTCTCGCAGGAGACGTTCCTGCGGGCCTACCGGGCCTACCGGACGCTCACGCCCGAGGCCAACGTGCGCGCCTGGCTCTTCACGATCGCGACGAACCTGGCCCGGAACCACTTCCGCAGCGAGAGCCGGCGGCGCCGGGCCCACGCGGAGGTGCGGGCCACGCGCGCCACGGCGGCGACGGAGGGACCCGAGCACACGGCGCTCTACAACGAGGCGCGGGCGCGCGTCGAGGCGCTGGTCGCGCGCCTGCCGCAGAAGCAGCGGCTCGCCTTCGTCCTCCGCCGGGTCCACGACCTCGACTACGACACGATCGCGCGAAGCCTCGACTGCTCGTCCGAGAGCGCCCGGGCGCACGTCTTCCAGGCGCTGCGCAAGATCCGCGTGAGCCTCGACGGGCAGGAGCTTCCGCACCAGGAGTGACGCGATGAAGGGCAAGCCGTCCCAGTGCCTCGAGATCGAGCCGACCCTGGCCGCCACGGCGACAGGGGACGGCGACGCCGCCGCCGCGGCGCGCGTGGAGGTGCACGTCGCCGTCTGCGCCCCGTGCCGCGCGGCGTTCGCGCGCTACCGCGACCTCGGCCGGGCGGTGGCCGCGTGGGGGCGGGTGCCGGAGGCGCCGCCGGACGCGGCGCGCGCGCGCCTGGAGTCGCGCCTGGCCGACCTGCGGAAGCGGACGCTGCTGTACCGCGTCTTCCCGTCGCCGCTCGGCGATCTCCTCATCGCGCGGTCGGAGGAGGGCGTGTCGCTCGTCGAGTACCTGGCCGGGGGGGGCGCGGGGCGCTCGCGGCTGCTCCGCACGGCGGGCGTCGAGGCGATCGAGGACGGCGCGGACGTCGAAGTCCTCTATCGCGAGCTGATGGAGTACCTCGAGCACAAGCGCACGCGGCTCGAGTGGCCGCTCGACCTGCGGCTCGCGCGGAGCGACTTCCACCGTCGGGTGCTCGCGGCCACGGCGGAGATCCCGTACGGCGCCGTCATGTCCTATGCCGGCATCGCGTGCGAGATCGGCAAGCCCGCGGCGGTCCGCGCGGTCGCGCAGGCGCTCCGCTGGAATCCGCTGCCGATCGTCGTGCCCTGCCACCGCGTCGTCGGCACCTCGGGCGCGCTCACGGGCTACGCGGGCGACCGGGTCGGGCTCAAGCAGCGGCTGCTCGCCGTCGAGGGGGTTCCGGCCGTGCGGGGCCGCGACGACTTCCGGAT
>MGCE01000123.1 GCA_001790315.1 Candidatus Rokubacteria bacterium RIFCSPLOWO2_02_FULL_72_37
GAAGCGCAGCGCCACGGCGACGTGGGTCGCGATGCCCGCGGGCAGCGCCGACTCGTTCACGATCATCCGGTTCGAGTGGTTCGGGAACACCGGACCGCTCTCGGGGCGCGTGCCGAGGTTCGCCATCGCACCCGGGACCCTTTGGAGCACGTACGAGAAGTCCTCGCTGCCCATGACCGGGTGGCTCATCGTGTGGACGCGCTCGGGCCCCAGGAGCGTGCGCGCGGTGTCGAGCACGAAGCCCGCGAAGTCCACGTCGTTCACGGTGACCGGATAGCCGCGGATCAGCTCGACAGTGACCTCCGCGCCGTGGGCCGCGCCGACGCCCTCGGCGATGCGGCGCACGCCCTCGAGCACGCGCTGGCGCGTCGCCTCCGAGACGGTGCGCACCGTCCCGAGGAGGGTCGCAGTCTCCGGGATCACGTTGCGCGTGGTCCCCGCCTCGATCTTGGCGACGGTGACGACCGCGGGGTCGAAGACGTTGACGGAGCGAGTGACCAGCGTCTGGAAGGCCTGGACGATCTCGCACGCGATCGGAATGGGATCGAGGCAGTCGTGGGGCGCCGAGGCGTGGCCGCCCTTCCCGCGCACGACGATCTGGAGGGTGTCACCGGACGCCATCGTCGGTCCCGGGCGCGTCGCGACCACGCCGGCGGCGTGGCGGTGCGTGACGTGCAGCGCGAACGCGCCGCTCGGCGGCTCGGCGCCGTCGAGCAACCCTTCCTCCAGCATCACGCGCGCGCCGTGGTAACCCTCCTCGCCCGGCTGGAACATCAGGAGCACCGAGCCGGCGAGCGTCGCGCGGCGCCGCGCCAGCAGCCGCGCGGCCCCGACGAGCATCGCGACGTGGGCGTCGTGTCCGCAGGCGTGCATCGCGCCCTCCACCTCGGAAGCGAACGACAACCCCGTGTCCTCCCGCATCGGCAGGGCGTCCATGTCCGCGCGCAGCAGGATCGTCGGTCCCGGCCGCGCGCCGGCGAGCCGCGCGACGATCGACGTCGTGCGCTGCCCCGTCCGCATCTCCAGTCCGAGCCCATCGAGCGCTTCGAGGATCGCGGCCTGCGTCCGCGGCAGCACGAGCCCGATCTCGGGATGCCGGTGGATCCGCCGGCGGAGCGCGATCGTCTCGTCGAGGATGCCGCGCGCGTCGGCCAGGATGTCCGAGGGATTCATGGGGTCGGATTATACCGCTCGCGGCGGCCAGGACGCCCGTCGCGCTCAGGGCTGAACGCCGCGATGGCAGTCGAAGCAGCCCACCTGCCGCCACGCGTCGCCGATGTCGGTCGGATGTTCGAACTCCAGGCCGGCCTGGGTCGTGGCCACTTGCGCCCGCTCCCCGCTCCCCTGCGACAGGATGGCGTGGCAGGCGTTGCACTCGCGCGTGAGGGTGAACCCCTCACTGCTCCGGTGCTTCGCGTCATGGCAACGCATGCAGCCCGGATAGATGAAGTGCCCGATGTCATCGGGATATCCGGACCACTTCACCTTCATCACCGGGAAGGTGCTCCGTCCGTAGGCCTCCTGCGTCGCCACGATCGCCGCGTCGATCGCCGCACGCCGGGTCGCGTACAGGTCCGCGTGCTTCTCCCGATAGAAGAGCGTCATGAAGTTGGCGATCTCCTGCATCGCCGCCTCGCCCGAGTCGAAGTCCCGGGCCATGGCCTCCACGGCGACGCGCTTGGCGTAAGGCAGGCGCCGGTCGATCCGCCTGGTGAGCAGGGCCAGGTCGATCTGGTGATCCGGGGAATGGAAGTTGTGGCTCGGGCGGTTGTGACAGTCCATGCAGTCCATCACCCGAGGCTCGGCGTTCCGCAGCTCCTCCGGCGACAGCGGCTTCTCCGCGTTCTCGTAGAGGGTGACTCGCCCCGTCACCCGATCGGTCACCCGGACCCAGGGGATGTCCTGGCGCCGCCTGTCCCGGGCCACGTACTCGATCCGCACTCCGATGTTCATGTGCCAGTGAATGCCGGAGGTCTGGCCGGTCTTCGGGTCACCGCCTCCCGTCTTGATGAGCATGTTGATCGGCCAGTGGAGGCTGGGCTCGTCGTACATGTAGTGGTTGAACTGGCGCTGCTGCGCCCCGAAGAACCGCTGCGGCCAGTGGCACTGCTCGCAGGTCTCCTGGGCCGGGCGCAGGTTCGCAATGGGCGTAGGAATCGGCCGCGGGTACCTGTTGCCCAGGGTCGCGTAGACCTGGTATACGCCCGACAGCTTCGACTTCGCGTACCAGCCCGCCCCCGACCCGATATGGCAGTCCACGCACTTGACGCGCGCGTGCGACGAGTTCTGGTAGGCGGTGAACTCCGGGTGCATGACGCGGTGGCAGGCCTGGCCGCAGAACACGTTGGACTCGGTGTAGTGGTAGGCCTGATAGCTCCCGACCGCACTGATGACCAGGAAGCCGATTGTCCCCACCAGGAAGATGAACGCCGCGTTGCGGTGGCTCGGAAGGTTGAAATCGACCCGCGGCCACTGCGCCACCTCCTCCAGCCCGAGGCGACGCTCTCGCCGCCACCGGCCATACATGCCGAACGGGATGAGGACCAGCCCAAACACCAGGACGACGGGCAGGACCATGTAGAGGACGATGCCGAGGTAGGGATTGGTCGTCCCTGTCAGCAGGCTCACGACCAGCAGGACCAGGAGCGTGATGGCGACGATCAGGGCGATCGCCGCTCCCGCCGCGCTGAGCAAGTTGTAGGCGAGTCTGGGTAGTCTCACGGACTCAGAGCGGCGTCGAGCACCTCGATGGCCTCGCGCGGGCCGCCGACCGCTGGCATGACCCGGCCCGCGCTCCGGCGTACCATTGGCCGGATCAACCTCCCTCCTTATGCAAAGGACGAAGGGTCGCGCTGGAATTCACCTTAAGTGTCACGCACATCCCCACCGATCCTCAGACATCACGCGAAACGACACTGAGAGTGGTGCCCCCGGGGTGACTCGAACCCCGGCACGCAGTCTAGGAATCCCCGGGATGCTTTCTGTCTCCGTGTCGCTCGGTATCATTCACTCTCGCTCTAGCGCAATGCTGCCGAGGGCGATTGCCTGGCACCGCGGCTCAGGCTATCTTCAGGTTCGCTTCTACGCGCTGTATGGGCATTGGACGGGACGAAAGTGAGGGGTGGTCGGTGGACGAGCAAACAGGTGGACCCTATCTGCATTTCGCTGTCTTCTGCGAGAACGTCATCGAGGACAAACAGGGCGTCCTCAGCCTTATCCGAATCATCGATCGGACGGTCTTGACCGCCGCGGGCCCGGATGCGCCGGAGAAAATGCCACCGTTCCCCTTCAGCGCTACCATCGCCCTCGGATTCAAGTCGGGTTTCGCAAAAGGATCTTGGCAGGTCAGGATTCGACCGACTAACCCCGACGGCCAGCCTCTTCCTGAAGTCAGCCTACCAATGCAACTCGAAGGCGATGACCGTGGACAGAACATTGTCCTCCCCGTCCAGCTCACGCTCGAGCAGGAAGGCCTTTACTGGTTCGACGTTTTCGTCGCCGACGCTCTTGTTACGCGGATGCCGTTTCGGGTCGTTTACCAGCGTGTGTCCATTCGACGGTAAAACCGGGCCGTTTGAGCGTGATGGGAATTGGTCGGGTTGACGTCGAGGATAGTGATCCGTACGCCACCTCGATTAGCTCAGGAGTTCCGACAACACCAACTAATCCGCACAGGCGACCCCTTAGTTCAGCTTCTGACCAACTCTCGGCCGCGAATTCCTCAAGAAGAAGCTGGGCGCCTCGCGCCATATCTGCTACTTCGCGGGGCGCGCGATGTTCAACTTCCCATGTCTCTTGAACGAGCCAATCATGGAGCGACCGCACATCAATGGCCCCGCTCAAATACCGGGCGATTTGCCCGCGAAGCTGGGGCTTAAGATCGTCCATGCCAGCCCTCCGTTCTGTCGAAGTGAGTCCCGCAGAGCTGCGCGCCATGTTCGATGCTGACCGAATCGAAAACCGTCATGCGATCGGAGAACTCTCCATCATCGTGCTGAAGAGCCACGACGCGCGCCCAGAACTCCACATGCCCCCTGGAACTCTAAGCCAGCTCGTCGCATATGTCGATGGGGCCGGAAACCACCTCGCCGTCGCTCATAGATATCTTAAACCCGACGGGACGTTGGCCGCCAGCGGGCGCCCTGATCCGAAGGTCTTGCGCCGAGGGGACACCCTGTACAAGCCTTGGTGGGGTGGACGTCCTACGATCACTACCAGCAGCGACTAGAGCCGTGCCCCCGGAGTCTCGAGCGCACGCGCCCTCGGGGGAGCGCCCGCCGGACGATCCGCACGCCCGATGCGGCGACCACTCACGGCCCGCCTCCGGTTTGTGCAGACGTCTGCACGCCGTCCGCCTTGCCGATCGTCACGAAGAGCCGCCACGCCCGGGCGCGCAGCTCGTCGAGCGCCAGGAGCGCCGCTGCGGCTGCGGCCTCGTCGCACCGTCCAGCCCGGGTGCGGCGGACGACGCCGGCGAGACGCTTGGCGAGCCCGTCAAGCTCGGCCGGCAGCGCGCGGAGCTGCTGATCGGCACCACGTCGAGGGGCTCGCCGACGCGATCGAGGCGGCGCGGGTCGCGCTCGAGGAAGGCGCCGGCGGCGCGGTGGAACTATCCCGAAACTTCACCGGGGCCGGTCAGGCGCGAGCGCGGCGAGGGCGACGATGCGGCGTAAGTGCGCGAGATGAAATGGTGCCCCCGGGGTGACTCGAACACCCGGCACGCAGTTTAGGAAACTGCTGCTCTATCCACCTGAGCTACGGGGGCACGAGGGATCCACGAGACCCTTCGCGACGAAGTGTAGCATCGCGGGAGGTGTTTCGACGTGTACCGTGCAACGTGCGGCCCCTTGAGCCACCTCTACAGCACGTCGGAGGCGTCGATGCCGCGGGCGGCCAGGAGCGCCCGGGTCTTGCGGAGACCGGCGGCCTCGATCTGGCGCACACGCTCGCGCGTCAGGCCCAGTCGCCGCCCCACGGCCTCGAGCGTCTCGGGGTCCTCGCCGTCGAGTCCGAAGCGGCGGCGGAGCACCGTGCGCTCCTTGACCGCGAGATCGTCGAGCACCGAGACGAGATCGGCGCGCTCGCGGAACAGCGAGCGCAGCGCCGCCGCGGGATCGGCCGAGGGGTCGCGGACCGTGTCACCGAGCCGTCCCTCACCGGCGCCCGCGGGCCCGTCGAGCGAGGCCGGCTGCCGGCGGAGCTCCTCGAGCTCTTCGAGCTGATCCACCCTGATCCCGAGCGCCGCGGCGAGCTCGTCCGTCCTCGGCGCCCGTCCGAGCGCCTGTGTGAGCCGCTGCTGCTCCTTGGCGCACCGCCCGAGGAGGAGCTCGACGTGCACGGGGAGGCGGATCGTGCGCGCCTGATTGGCGAGCGCCCGCACGATCGCATGGCGGATCCACCACACCGCGTACGTCGAGAAGCGCGCGCCGCGGTCGGGCTCGAACTTGTCGACGGCACGGAGCAGGCCGAGATTGCCCTCCTCGATCAGGTCCGGCAGCGGCAGTCCACGGTTCAGGTATCGCCGCGCGACCAGCACCACCAGCCGAAGATTCGCCTCGGTCAGGCGGGCCTTGGCCTCCACATCGCCCCCGCCCCCCCGCTGCGCGAGTTCGATCTCTTCCTCGCGCGAGAGGCGCGGGATGCGGGCGATCTCGTCGAGGTACGTGCGCAGATTGGTGCGACTGGTCGCGCGGGTCTCCTCGCGAACATCCGCGTCGACCGCGTCCACCAGCGAGTCGAGCGGCTCGTCGGGGATCGTATCCTCGACGTCACTCATCCGTCGGGTTCTCGTTGGTCAGGTCGACCTGCGCGATCCGCGGCGGCAGCGGCAGCAGGTAGAGCGGATTGTACGCGTGGCCCTCCCGCCAGATCTCGAAGTGCAGGTGGTCCGTTGTCGCGCGCCCGGTGCGGCCCACCGTGGCGATCGTCTCGCCCGCGCCCACACGATCCCCCGGGACGACCAGATTCCGATCGTTGTGCGCGTAGACGCTGACGAAGCCGTCGCCGTGCTCCACCCTCACGACGCGCCCGTAGCGCGGCGCCACCTCGCTCGTCACGACCACCCCCGCCGCCGCGGCGAGCACGGGGGTGCCGGGCGCGGCCTTGATGTCGATGCCGTGATGCCAGCCTGTAGGCCGCCGGCCGAAGGTCGAGGTCACCGGCCCTTCGACGGGCCACGCGAACGCGGGCGGGTCCGGGGTCCAGTCGGGCACCGCGAGAACGAGGCTCTCCGGGGCGCGAGCGGCGGCGGGCCGTCGAGCCGTCCGCTGGGCGGCCCTCGCCGCCGCCGGGGTGGGTCGCCATCGACCAGTGCCCGTCGCCGGCGGAATGATCAGGCGCTGGCCCGGGCGCAACACGACGCGCGCGCTCGGCAGACGATTCACCGTGACGATCGCGTCGACCCGCACGCCAAAGCGGCGCGCGAGCGCCCAGAGGGTGTCACCGGACACGACTGCGTGGGTGCGTTCCGCGGACCTCGCTGGCGGCGACGCGGTCGGCTCCCTGGCTCCGGCGCCCGGCGCCACGTACGCCACCGTCAGCCCGAGGACCACCGCGCCGACCTCGCGCGTCCCCCAGCTCGGTCGCCCGGACCTCACGGTTCGAACTCCGCGTATCGGATGCCGAACGAGGCGAAGCGCCCGGTCGGGGGAAGCCACCGCACGCGCACCTCGTCGACCCGTGACAGCGGTGGGCCCTTTCCGAGCTCGCGGACGAACTCCTCGATGATCGCGCGCGGACCTTCGGCCCGCGCGCGCACGCGGCCGTCCTTGAGATTCATGACGAAGCCGGCGAGGCCCAGGCGCTGCGCTCGGCGCTGGGCGTAATTGCGATAGCCGACGCCCTGCACGTCGCCGGCGATGACGATCTCCGCGGCCGATCTCGGTTCACTCACGCCTTGCGGCTTGGACTCAGGAGGACCACCCCGCCGGCCGAAGGGCGCCGGCCGGCGGGGTGGCCTGGGAAATGGTCGGGGCGAGAGGATTTGAACCTCCGACTTCACGGTCCCGAACCGTGCGCGCTACCAGGCTGCGCTACGCCCCGATGTGCCCGCCCTATTGTACACGTCACGCCTCCCAGGCGTACTTGCCGACGAGCTTCACGAACTTGCACTCGCCGTGCGTCCGGGTTCGCATCTCGCCCCGAACCTTCTCGACGACCGTGAGCGCCTGGTTCGTCTCGTCGCCCAGCGGGATCACCAGCCGCCCGTCCTCGGCGAGCTGCTGGAACAGGGGCGGCGGCACGGCCGGGCTGCCCGCGGTGACCAGTATCCTATCGAACGGTGCCTCGTCGGGCCAGCCCAACGTGCCGCTTCCCACGCGGATCCAGACGTTCCTGTACCCGAGCTCCTCGAGGAGCGCCCGGGCGCGCTCGGCCAGCCGCGGCAGCCGCTCGATCGAGCACACTCGCCGGGCCAGTTCCCCGAGGACGGCCGCCTGATACCCCGAGCCGGTGCCGATCTCGAGCACCTTCTCCCGCCCGCTGAGCTCGAGGAGCGCGCTCATCAGACCGACGATGTACGGTTGCGAGATCGTCTGCTCCTCGCCGATCGGCAGCGGATGGTCGCCGTACGCGCGATCGCGCAGCGCCTCCTCGACGAACCGGTGGCGGGGCACCCGGCGCATCGCCGCGAGCACGCGCTCGTCCACGATGCCACGGCGCACGAGCTGCTCGTCGACCATCCGCGCGCGCGTGAACTCCCAGGGGTCGCGCGCCCGCTCCACTACCCTCTCGGCGGACGCGCGCGGGCGGGGTCGCGCGCGGGCGGGCCCAGGCGCGCCGGCCAGTCCGCGAGCTGCGCGAGAGCCCGATGGTTGGTGAGATCGAGGTGGAGGGGGGTGACCGACACGTACCCCTCGTGCAGGGCGCCCATGTCGGTGCCCTCGAGGTCTTCCCACTCCGCTTCGCCGGCGCCGATCCAGTAGTGCGTCCGGCCCCGCGGATCGGTTTGCTCGACGATTTTCTCGGTGTAGACGCGATGCCCGAGGCGCGTCACGCGGATCCCGCGCGCCGGCCCCGCCGGCACGTTGACGTTGAGCAGCGTCTTCCGCGGCAGCCCCTCGACGAGGACGCGCATCGCGACCTGGCGCGCGACGCGCGCCGCGGCCGCGAAGTCGCCGCCGTCGGCGAGCGAGAACGCGATCGACGGCACCCCGAGCAGGGTCCCCTCCATCGCGGCGGACACGGTGCCGGAATACGTGACGTCGTCCCCGAGGTTCGAGCCGTGGTTGACCCCGGAGGCGACCAGTACGGGGCGCTCCGGCAGGAAACCGAGCACGCCGAGGTTCACGCAGTCCGAGGGCGTGCCGTTGACGGCAACCCGCCGCTGGCCGAGGCGTTCCACCCTGAGCGGCCGGTGGAGTGTCAGCGCGTGACCGCAGGCGCTCTGCTCCCGCTCCGGCGCGACGATCCACGCGTCACCGAGGTCCTCCAGCGCCTCGGCGAGCGCCTGGAGCCCGGGCGCGTGCACACCGTCATCGTTGGTGACGAGAAGGATGGACATGGAAGAGAAAATTGGTCGGGGCGACTGGATTTGAACCAGCGACCCCATGACCCCCAGTCATGTGCGCTACCGGGCTGCGCCACGCCCCGACCCGGACTTGAATTGTCCCAGAAACCGGCAGGACCTTCAAGAACTCAGGCGCGACCGCAGCGCCAGGAGCCGCTGACGGATCCGCCTGAGCGCCTCCGCGTACGTCGCCTCCCGCATGCCGAGCTCGAGCTGCTCGGTCGGCCGACGGGATTCGGCCAGGAGGCGCTTCTTGGCGCCTTCGAGGGTGAGCCGCTCGTCGTAGAGGAGTGTCTTGATGCGCTGGACGAGCTCGAGGTCACGCCGGCGGTACAACCGCTGCCCGGCGGGATTCTTCTTCGGCCGGAGCAGCTTGAACTCCGACTCCCAGTATCGCAGGACGTACGACGGCACACCGGTGAGCGATTCGACCTCGCCGATCCGGTAGTAGAGCTTCTCGGCGACGTCCCCCGTCGTGCCTACCGCGCGTTGATTCGTTGCTTGAGCCCCTTGCTCGGCTTGAAGGTCAGCACCTTCCGGGCGGTGATCTCGATCGAGTCGCCCGTCTGCGGGTTGCGCCCGCGCCGCGACGCCTTGCGGCGGATCCGGAAGTGACCGAAGCCCACGATCTTCACGTCCTCGCCCTTCTCGAAGCACCGAAAGATGATGTCGAAGACCGACTCCACCACGGAAGCGGACTGCCGCTTCGACAGGCCGTGCGCGGCGACGGCGTTCACGAGGTCGTTCTTCGTCACGGTGGGGATTCACCTCCTCGAGGAGTGGTGTACGGCGCTCATCGGCCTTCTCGCGCGATGTATGGCTTGAACCCGGCTGCTTCGAGCTCGCGCAGGGCGCCCGTCGCCGCTGTGCGATCGGCGTACGGGCCGACGCGGACACGGTGCAAGCCCTCGGCGCTCGGGGCCGGTGCCGGTGTCGGCGCACCGCCCGTCGACGGTGCCGCGCTCCCCGACCGCTTGACCTGCACCTTCAACCCCTCGGCGGCGAGGTCCTTGGAGAGCGCCACCGCGTCGCGCAGGGGCAGGCTCGGCTTGACGACGGCGCCGTCCCCCATCGGCTCCGCGGCGAGCCCCTTGCCTCCGAGCTTCGCGCTGAGGGCTGCGGGTGAGCCGCCCGAGACGAAGACGTCGTAGAGGTCGCTGCCGGGAGACCGCGGGCTCGTGCTCGGCTTCGGGCTCGACGCCTCGGCCGCGCGCGCTCCGCCGCTCATCGACTGCTCGACCGTGTACTTCTGCGCCCGGAGCCGCTCGGCCACGCGCTCCGCGGTCGCCGCATCGCGAAACGCGCCGACTTGCACCCAG
>MGCE01000124.1 GCA_001790315.1 Candidatus Rokubacteria bacterium RIFCSPLOWO2_02_FULL_72_37
CCCGGACGTGGAAGGGCGGGTCCTGACGGAGATCTTCGAGGCGCCGGCGGCGCCGGCCAGGGAGTAGAATCGACGCAGCCGTGAGGCGACCTGCTCCGCGCTCCTGCTCGCGCCTCGCCGTCGTGGGGCTCGCAACGATCCTCACGCTGGGCGCCGGCCCCTCGCGGACCCTGCGCGTCGACGACTGGGATGCGCGCCCGCCGGGCCCCATCGTGCTGGGCGAGCCCTGGCGGACCTACCCGTTCTACGCGCGGGCGGTGTTCAAGGAGGCGCCGGCCATCGTCCTGGACGGCGGGCGGGCTGCGCTGCGCCTGACCACGGACAACGAGTCCATGCGGCTCGGCCGGGCGATGAACGTCGACGTGCGCGCGACCCCCTGGCTGGTCTGGGAGTGGAAGCCACTCGTGCTGCCCGAAGGCGGGGACGTTCGGGATCGTCGTCGGAACGACCAGGCCGCGCGCGTGATGGTCGTGTTCGGTGGGATGAAGGCCATCGCCTACGTCTGGGATACGAGCGCTCCGGTCGGGGCCGAGGTGCAGCCGGACGAGCTCGAGATCTTCCAGCGCGTGCTGATCGTCGTCCGCTCGGGGCCGCTCGGCATCGGCCAGTGGGACCGGCAGCGGCGTGACGTCTACGCGGACTACCGGCGGGTCTTCGGCGAGGAGCCGCGCCCGACGAACTGGATCGGCCTGGAGAGCCATTCCAACGACACGCGCGCGCGGAGCGGGGCGCTCTTCGGCCCCCTTCACTTCGAACCGCGCTAGGCCGCCGCCCGCTCGCTCACGACCGGATCATCGTCAGGAGCATCTTCATCCGCGCCGATGCTCGCACGGCGTGGGGTTTGTTCGCCGGCATGACGATCACGTCGCCCGCGCGCAGGCGGTGCGGCTGGCCGGCGATCGCGATCTCGGCCTCCCCGTCGAGCACGTGGACGAGCGCGTCGTAGGGCGCGGTGTGCTCGGAGAGCTCCTGGCCCGCGTCGAAGGCGAACAGCGTGACGTTTCCCGCCGGCTGCTTGATCACGGCCCGGCTCACCACGGCCCCGTCTTGATAGCCGATCAGGTCGACCACGTGACTCGCTCCTACCGGGCTCTGGTCCATCGCCTCTCCTCCTGGCGGCTCGCCGGTGGATCCACCACCAGCGCTACTCGCCGATGACCACCGGGGCCCAGCCCGCGGCGGCCAGACGCTCTGCGGCGTCGACGGCCTCGCCGCGGGTGGCGAAGCGCCCGACACGGACGCGCCAGAGCGTCTGCCCCGCGACGTCGGCGCGCTCGACATAAGCGCCCGGCCACGCGCTCGCGAGCCGAAGTCTGAGGGCGCCCGCCCGCTCCTCGGACGTGAACGCGCCCACCTGGACGGCGAAGTCGCCCGGCACCGCGCGCGGCGGCGGGGCGCCCGCGAGCGCCACGACGCGCACCCGGACCGGAATCACGCCGGGCCCGATGCCGCCGAGCGCGCGCGCGGCGGCGGCCGAGAGATCCAGGATCCGGTCGTCCACGAACGGCCCGCGGTCGGTGATGCGCACCTCGGCGGTGCGCCCGTCGAGCCGGTTCTCGACCAGCACCCGCGTTCCGAACGGCAGGGTGCGGTGGGCGGCGGTCATCTGCGACATGTCGTACACTTCGCCGCTCGCGGTCCGGCGCCCGTGGTAGGGGTGCCCGTACCAGGATGCGTCGCCCGTCTCCTCCCAGCCGACGTCGATCGGCGGGGGCGGCGCCGTGCGGACCGCCTGGGCGCAGCCCGTGGCGAGGAGCAACGCGCCGGCGAGGAGCAGTGGGCGGGGGCGGCGCTTCACCATCCGCGGGCATTCTCGCACGCCGCGGCGCCTTGACAGGGGTCCTCGCACGCTCCTAGACTAACCGCGCCGTCGCGGCGTGCCGTGTCCGACCGCTCCGGGAGGGCAGCATGTCCCTGGATCGGGCCCGCGGACAGCCTTTCAAAGCCCTCGTCGACCACAGGAGTGGCCGCCGGGGGCTTTCGTGCCTCAATCCCCAGGAGGTGCAATCATGAGCATCGTCGCGGTCTCCGACACGCTCGGGAGCCTGGGTCACGAGATCGGCCGTCGCGTGGCCGCCGCGACGGGGTACGCCGTCGCGGACCGCGAGATCATCGCCGGGGCGGCCGAGCGCTTCCACGAGGGGGTCGTCGAGTTGACGCACGTCACCGAGGAGCGCCCGACGCTCTGGGAGCGGCTCACCGACAGCCAGCACCGCTACATGGCCTACGTCGAGGCGGTGTTGCTCGACCTGGCGGCCCGTGACGATGTCGTGCTGCTGGGCCGCGGCGCGGCCGTGATCCTCCGCGGGCTCCCCCACGTGCTGCGCGTCCGGATCGACGCGCCGGAAGACGCGCGCGCCGCGCGCCTTCAGAACGAGCAAGGGCTCACGCACGAGGCCGCGCTCGACGCGGTGCACCAGAGCGACCGCGAGCGCGGCGCGCGGCTCAAGTTCCTCTATCACGTGGACTGGCACGATCCGATGCTCTACGACCTCGCCCTCAACACCGATCGGCTCGATGCCGAGCAGGGCGCCCGGCTCGTCCTGGCGCTGCTCGCCGATCAGCGCTTCCGGTCCACGGACGAGGCGCGGCGGCGGCTCGGCGACCTGAACCTTATCGCGCAGGCGAAAGCGGCGTTGCTCGCTGACCCGCTGACCCGCCAGCACCAGATCTTCGTCTCCTGTCGCGATGGTGCCATGACGCTCAGTGGAAGCGTGCGCGACGAGGAGGCGCGGCAGGCGGCGGAGCGTGCGGTCGCGGCGATTCCCGGCGTCGGCCCTGTCGCGAACGACATCGTCTCGGTCCACGCCGCCCGGAACCTCGCGGGCCGGATTTAGACGGAGAACGCCGTCAGCCGCTCGAGGCCGCCCGCGTACGGGCGCAGGGCCGGCGGGATCGCCACGGTGCCGTCGGCGAGCTGATAGTTCTCGAGAATCGCGATCAGCGTGCGGCCCACGGCGAGGCCCGACCCGTTGAGCGTGTGGCAGTAGTCCGGCTTGCCGCCGGCCGCGGGACGATAACGAATGTCGACGCGACGCCCGCCGAAATCCGCATAGTTCGAGCAGGACGAGATCTCGGTGTACTTGCGCAGCGCCGGGCGCCAGACCTCGATGTCGTAGCCCTTGGCCGCACTGAAGCCGACGTCGCCCGCGCACCGCTCGACGACGCGGTACGGCAGGTCGAGGCGCCGCAGCACCTCCTCGGCGTCCGCCACCATGGACTCGAGCTCGTCGTAGGACTGCGCCGGCGTCGCGATCTTCACCAGCTCGACCTTGTCGAACTGGTGCTGCCGGTACATCCCCTTCATGTCCTTGCCGTAGGTGCCGGCCTCCCGTCGATAGCACGGCGTGAACGCGGTGTAGCGACGGGGCAACGTCGCCTCGAGGAGGGTCTCGCCGCTGTGCAGCGCGGTCAACGACACCTCCGCGGTTGGAATCAGGTAGAGCGTCCGGTTCTCGTCCGCCTCGACCGTCTTGAACAGCTGCTCCTCGAACTTCGGGAGCTGGCCGGTCTTGAGCATCGTCTCGCCGTTCACGAGATGCGGCACCCAGAGCTCGGTGTAGCCGCGCTCGCGCGTGTGCAGGTCCAGCATGAACTGGATGAGCGCGCGCTCCAGCCGAGCGCCGGGCCCCCACAACACCGCGAAGCGCGACTTCGCGACCCGGGCCGCGCGATCGAGATCGAGCACCCCCAGGGCCTCGCCGATCTCTTCGTGGGGCCTGGGCGGGAACGGGAATTCCTTCGGCGCGCCCCACCGACGCACTTCCACGTTGTCCGCGTCGCTCCGCCCGGGAGGAACGGACGCGTGGGGAACGTTGGGCACCTGGACGAGGAGCGTCTGGATGGCGTCGTCCACGGCCTTGAGCTCGTCCGTGAGTGCCTTGATCCGCTCCCCGACGTCGCGCATCCGGGCCTGTTCGCCGCTGACATCCCCGCCGCGACGCTTGGCCTGGCCGATCGCCTCCGACGTGCGGTTGCGGAGGGCCTTCAGCTCCTCGACCTCCCTGAGGCGCCGCCGGCGCTCCTCGTCGCGCGTGGCGATCTGCCGGATGAGCTCGGCCCCGCCCTTGTCGGCGAGCGCTTTCTCGAGGGCGGCGGGTCGCTCGCGGATCAGCTTGACGTCGAGCACCGCTAGGGGGCTTCGACCGGTGCCTGCTCGGCCCCGACGCGGGCGATCGACCCGACCCGATCGTCGGCCTCGATGTCGATGATCCGCACGCCCATCGTGTTGCGGCCCTGGGAGGAGACCTCGTCGGCTGGGACGCGGATCATCTTGCCCTTGGTGGTGACGACGAGCACGTCGTCGCCCGCGCGCACCTGGAGCATGCCGACGACGCCGCCGTTGCGACCGCCGGTCTTGATGTCGATGATCCCCTTGCCGCCGCGGCCCTGGAGGCGGTACTCCTCGAGCGGGGTCCGCTTGCCGAAGCCGCGTTCGGTCACCGTCAGGATCTGCGCGCCTTCCTGGAGGACGTCGGCGGCGATCACCGCGTCGTCCTCTTCCAGCTCGATGCCCTTGACCCCCGCGGCGCCGCGGCCCATCGCGCGCACCTGATCCTCCCCGAAGCGGATGATCATCCCCCGGCGTGTCGCGATCATCACCTCGCGCTGGCCGTCGGTGCGGCGCGCCGTCATGACCTCGTCCCGCTCCTCGAGGCCGATCGCCTGGATGCCGCCCGCTCGCGGGTGCGCGTAGGCGTCGAGCTCGGTCTTCTTGACCTTGCCCTGCTTGGTGGAGAACAGCACGTAGCCGCCCGCCGCGAAGTCGCGCACCGGCACGCACGTCGCCACCCGCTCGCCCTCCCCCAGCGCCAGGAGATTCACCATCGCCTTGCCCTTGGCCGGGCGACCGCCCTCCGGGATCTCGTGCACCTTGAGCCAGTGCACCTTGCCGAGGTTGGTGAAAAAGAGCAGATACGCGTGCGTCGAGGCCACGAACAGATCCTCGACGACGTCCTCCTCCTTCGTCTCCATCCCCGTGACGCCCTTGCCTCCGCGCCGCTGGCTCCGGTACGCCTCGACGTGCGTCCGCTTGATGTAGCCCGAGCGCGTGACCGTGACGACCATCTCCTCGTCGGCCAGGAGGTCCTCGATGGTCAGCTCGGTCGTCTCGGTGAGGATCTCGGTCCGTCGCGCGTCGCCGTACTCCTCCTTGATCGCGAGCAGCTCCTGCCGGATGATTCCCATCAGCTTCGCGTCCGACGCGAGGATGCCCTTGAGCTCCTCGATCAGCGCGAGGGTCTGCTCGTGTTCCTCGACCACCTTGTGGCGCTCGAGCTGCGTCAGGCGCTGCAGCCGCATGTCGAGGATCGCCCGGGCCTGGATCTCGCTGAGGTCCAGGCGCGTCATCAGCGCGTCCCTGGCGGCGTCCGGGCTCTCGGCCTGCCGGATCAGGCGGATCACGAGGTCGAGCTGCTCCACGGCCTTCCGCAGGCCGGCGAGGATGTGCGCGCGCTCCTCCGCGCGCGCCAGGTCGAAGCGCGTGCGCCGGGTGACGATCTCGCGCCGGAACCGGACGAACGCCTCGAGCATCTCCTTGAGGTTCACGATCTGGGGGCGCCGATCGACGAGCGCGAGCATGATGACGCCGAACGTCGTCTGCATCTGCGTGTGCTTGTAGAGCTGGTTCATCACGATCTGCGGGATCTCCCCGCGGCCCAGCTCGAGCACGACCCGGATGCCCTCGCGGCTCGACTCGTCCCGGATCTCGGAGATGCCGTCGACCTTCTTGGCGCTCTTGAGCTCGGCGATCTTCTCGATGAGGCTCGCCTTGTTCACCTGGTAGGGCAGCTCCGTGATGATGATCGCCTCGCGCCCGCCCCGCATCTTCTCGGCGTGCGCCTTGGCCCGGAGCGTGATCGTCCCGCGTCCGGTCGTGTACGCCTCGCGGATGCCGCCCGTGCCGTAGATGTAGCCGGCCGTCGGGAAATCCGGCCCCGCGACGATCTTCATCAGGTGCTCGATCGGCGTCTCGGGTCGGTCGATCAGCGCGACGAGCCCGTCCACGATCTCCGCGAGGTTGTGGGGCGGGATGTTCGTGGCCATGCCGACCGCGATGCCGGACGAGCCGTTGACGAGCAGGTTCGGGACCCGTGTCGGCAGGACGACCGGCTCCCGCAGCGACTCGTCGAAGTTCGGCGCGAAATCGACGGTGTCCTTGTCGATGTCCGCGAGCATCTCGTGGGCGATCTTGGCGAGCCGCGTCTCCGTGTACCGCATCGCCGCGGGCGGGTCGCCGTCGATCGAGCCGAAATTGCCCTGTCCGTCCACCAGGGGATAGCGCAGCGAGAATTCCTGGACCATCCGGACGAGGGCTTCGTACACGGGCGAGTCGCCGTGCGGGTGATACTTCCCGAGCACCTCGCCGACGACGCGCGCCGATTTCTTGTAGGCCCGGTTCCACGTGAGCCCGAGCTCCTGCATCGCATAGAGCACGCGGCGGTGCACGGGCTTGAGACCGTCGCGGATGTCCGGCAGCGCGCGTCCGACGATGACGGACATCGCGTAGTCCAGGTAGGACTTCCGCATCTCCTCTTCGATCGGAACGGGGACCTGGCGCTCGTTCGGCATCAGATGTCCAGGTTCGCCACGTCGAGCGCGTAGCGCTCGATGAACTCGCGGCGCGGCTCGACGGCATCGCCCATGAGCACGGTGAACATCTCGTCGGCGCCGACCGCGTCCTCCATCGTGACCTTGAGGAGCGTCCGCGTCTCGGGATTCATCGTGGTCTCCCAGAGCTGCTCCGGATTCATCTCGCCGAGGCCCTTGTACCGCTGAAACGACGCGCCCTGTCGCGACCGCTCCATCGCGATGTCCAGCAGGGCCTCGAGGCTCTTCACCGGCGTCTCCCGGTCCGCGTCGTCCAGGAGCGTGGTCGGGCCCTTGGCCGCCGCGGCGACCTTGTCCCACAGCTCGAGGAGCCCCGTGTAGTCGCCCGACTTGAACAGATCGGTGCTGAACGTGAGGGTGGGCGGGCCGGCGATCGTGACCCGGTGGCCGTCGCCGTTCTCTCCGGCGTCCACGCGGATCGTGTAGCCGTTGCCCGCGGCGGCGGCGGTCTTGACCGCCTCGGCGATCTCGTCGTGCCCGACGCCCCGCTTCGTCCCCCGGAACTTGTTCCGGACCAGCTCGGCCAGGATCGGCGCGGGCACGCCCCGTCGGACCAGCTTCCCGAACAGCGCCCGGTATTCGAGCCCCGCGCGCAGCAGCGCGAGGAGCGGCTCGCCCGTGAGCGGCGCCCGCGTCCCCGGCACCTTCACCCGGATCCCCTCCACCCATGCCGAGAGGAAGAACTCCTGGAACTCGCGCTCGGACATCAGATACTTCTCGACCTTGCCCTTCTTCACCTTGAACAGCGGCGGTTGCGCGATGAACAGGTGGCCCGCCTCGATGATCGCGTTCATGTGTCGGAAGAAGAACGTGAGGAGCAGCGTCCGGATGTGGGCGCCGTCGACGTCGGCGTCGGTCATCAGGATGATCTTGTGGTAGCGGAGCTTCCCGAGGTCGAATTCGTCGGTGCCGATGCCCGTCCCCATCGCGGAGATCAGCAGCCGGATCTCGTTGTGGGAGAGGACCTTGTCGTAACGCGCCTTCTCCGAGTTGATGATCTTGCCCCGCAGCGGGAGCACGGCCTGCGTGCGCCGGTCGCGCCCCTGCTTGGCCGAGCCCCCGGCCGAATCGCCCTCGACCAGGAACAGCTCGCGATACTGCGGCTCGCGCTCCGAGCAGTCGGCCAGCTTGGCCGAGAGCCCCTCGTCGTCCACGCCCTTCTTCCGGGTGAGCTCCCGGGCCTTCCGCGCGGCTTCGCGCGCCTGGGCGGCGCGCACGATCTTGTCGGCGATCTTGCGCGCGGTTGTGGGGTCCTCCTCGAAGGCCTCGCCGAGCTTGTCGTTGACGATCTGCTGCACGAGCCCCTTGACATCGGTGTTGCCGAGCTTGGCCTTCGTCTGGCCCTCGAACTGCGGCTCCGGGAGCCGCACGGACACGACCGCGCAGAGCCCCTCGCGGACGTCGTCGCCCGTGACGCCCCCCTTGAAATTCTTCAGGAAGCCGTTGGCCTGCGCGTAGTTCGAGATCGTGCCCGTCACCGCCGCGCGGAAGCCGGTCAGGTGCGTGCCCCCCTCGCGCGTGTTGATGTTGTTGGCGAAGGAAAACACGCTTTCCTGATAGCCGTCGTTGTACTGCAGCGCCACCTCGACCTCGATCTCGCCCTTCTTGCCCTCGAAGAACAGCACCTTCGGGTGGATCGGCGTCTTGTTCTGGTTGAGGTGCTTGACGAACTCGATGATGCCGCCCCTGTAGAGAAACGTGTGGCTCCGCTCGTCGCGCTCGTCCTCGATCACGATCTTCAGGCCGCGGTTCAGGAACGCGAGCTCACGCAGCCGCGTCGCCAGCGTATCGAAGGAGAACGCCGTCTCCTCGAAGATCTTCGCGTCCGGCTTGAACCGGATGATCGTGCCCGTCTTCTTCGTCGTGCCGGTCGCGGTGAGCGGGCCCGTCGGCGCGCCGTACTCGTAGCGCTGCGTCCACTCCTGGCCGCCGCGCCGGATCTCGACCTCGAGCCACTCGCTGAGCGCATTGACGACCGAGATGCCCACGCCGTGCAGGCCGCCGGAGACCTTGTACGCCGAGTGCTCGAACTTGCCGCCCGCGTGGAGCACGGTCAGCACGACCTCGGCCGCCGTCCTGCCGCTCTCCTTGTGGACGTCCACCGGAATGCCGCGGCCGTTGTCGCCGACGGAGCACGAGCCGTCCGAGTGCAGGATGACCTTGATGTGGTCGCAGAACCCGCCGAGCGCCTCGTCGACGGCGTTGTCGACGGCCTCGTACACGAGGTGGTGCAAGCCATAGGCGGCCGTGTCGCCGACGTACATCGCCGGGCGCTTTCGAACGGCCTCCAGCCCCTCGAGCACCTTGATGTCGCTGGCCGTGTAGGTCTCGGCGCTCATCCGGCGGTCACCCCTCCCCCGTTGACGTGGAAGACGGCCGCCCCGGCCTCCGCCAAAGGCTCGGGCGTCGTCAAGAACACCTGCTCTGCCGCGCCGATCTCGCGCAGGATCAACTCACGCGCGCGCGGGTCGAGCTCGGAGAGCGCGTCATCGAGCAACAGCACGGGCGCGGTCCCCGCCGCCTCGGTCACCGGCAGGACCTCGGCCAGCCGCAGCGCGAGCGCGACCATCCGCTGCTGGCCGCGCGAGCCGAACGTCCGCGCGTCGACCCCGTCGATCTCGATGGACAGGTCGTCGCGATGCGGACCGACCAGCGTCTGGCCGCGCCGCACCTCCTCGCGGTGCGCCCGCGCCAGCGCCGCGACGAACGCCGCGGGCTCGTCCGCTTCGCCGAGCGCGCCGCGGTAGCGCACCTCGACCTTGGAGCGCGGGGCCGCAAGCGAGCCCCAGACGCGGGCCAGCTCCGTCTGGAGCGCCGCCACCGCCTTGCGGCGCCGGGCGATGAGCTCGACCCCGGTCGTCGCGAGCTGCTCGCTCCACGGCTCGAGCCGGCCCGCGAGCCCCGCGTCGTGTCGGTGCATCTGGAGCACCCGGTTCCGCCGCGCGAGGATCTGGCGATACCGCACGAGCGTCGCGAGATGGGTCGGGTAAAGTCGCCCCGCGAAGCCGTCCACGAAACCCCGGCGCGTGCCCGGCGCGCCGTTGACGATCTCGACGTCCTGCCACCCGAAGGCAATGGCGCGTGCCCACTCCGGCGCTCCATCGCCCGTGGCCTGCCAGCTGCCGTCCCCGGCATGCGTGACCACGCGTCGGACCACGCGCCGGCTCTCGACCCCGGCCTCCGTCCTCATCAGCTCTCCCGTGATCGCCGCCGTCTCCGCGCCCCAGCGAGGCACTTCCGAGATCCTCGGGGTGCGGAACGAGCGCCCGGTGACCAGGAGACCGAGCGCTTCCAGGAGGTTCGTTTTGCCCTGGGCGTTCGGCCCGACGAGGATGTTCAGCAGGGGTGCTGGGTGAAGCGTCAGAGCGCGATAGCTGCGTACTTCCGACAACTGCACACAGCCGATCTTCACCCAGCTAAGCTCCTGTTTTTACAGGCGAAATACCCTACTAGATACGCATGGGCATTATAACACAGCAGTACCCCTCCTCCTCGACTGTTTTGATGATGCCGGGGCTCAACGAATCCTTGAACTCGAACACGATCTGCTCTTTGTCGACCGCCGCGATCGCGTCCTGGACATACCGTGAGTTGAAGCCGATCGTCAGCTCTTCGCCGGCATACTCGACCTCAAGGACTTCTTCGGCTTCCCCGAGTTCCTGGCTCGAAGCGGACAACCGGAGCCGCGCCGGAGCGAGGGTGAACTTGACCGGTCGGTTGCGCTCTTCCGCCATCACGGCGACCCGGCGCAGTGCTGCGGCCAAGGTCGCCCGGCCGAGCACGAGCTTGCCCGGGTGACCCTTCGGCACGACGGCCTCGTAGTTCGGGAACTGGCCCTCGATGAGCCGAGCCGTCATCACGAAGTTCGGCATCTGGAGCACGAACTGGTTTTCCGTGATCGCGATCTGCACGTCCTCACCGGCACCGAGGACACGCTCGACTTCGCTCACGGCCTTGCGTGGCACGATCCCGCTGGCGCCCCCGACGCCGGTGCCCAGGCTGCGCGTCGAGATCGCGAGCCGATGCCCGTCCGTCGCCACCAGGCGCACGTCCTTGCCCTGGAACGTGAAGAGCACCCCGTTGAGGGCATAGCGCGTCTCGTCGTGGGACACGGCGAACTTCGTCTGGGCGAGCATCTCCCGCAGGATCTTGGCTTCCATCGTTACCCACGAGGTCGGCGTGGCAGGCACGACGGGTGGGAAGTCGTCCGGGCCGAGTCCCACGAGCTTGTACGTGGCGCCCCCGCACCGGAGACTCACCGTGGCGTTGTCCCCGACGCGCAGTGCCACCGCCGCCGCAGGCAGCTCCTTGACGATCTCGGCCAGCTTCCGGGCCGAGATCGTGATCGCCCCCGTCGAGGCGACCCGGGCGGGCACCGACACCCGGGCGCCGACCTCGAGGTCGGTGGCCGTCAGACGCACCACCTCGTCCTCCGCCTGGACGAGGACGTTCGCGAGGATCGGCAGCGTCTGGCGCGGCTCGACGATGTTCTGCACCATCTGCAGCCCCTTGAGGAACGCATCGCGATCAAGGACGACTTCCATGCCACTCTCCGTGATGTTGAGAAGAGAAAGATAACTTCGTAGTCCTAGTAGTCGTCGAGGGGTGGGGACGGAGTGAATACGCATCAAGTCGTTGCTGTTCCGTCGATCGTCTCTCGGGGGCCATGGGGATAAGCCGGTGGAGGCCGCCGGGCGGGCGGTGGATCACAGCGTGATGCCCTGGATAAGCACGTCGATGGTCTTGCGTAGCTTGGGGTCTTCCTGGAGCAAGGTCTGAACCTTGTCCACCGCGTGCAGGACGGTCGTATGGTCCTTGCCGCCGAAGGCGCGGCCCACCTCGGAGAGGGAGGCGTGCGTGAGCTGGCGCGAGAGATACATGGCGATCTGCCGCGGGAAGGCCACGGCGCGGGTCCTGGTCTTGGCCTTGAGGTCCGAGAGCTTGAGCCCGAAGAACTCCCCGACCTTGCGCTGGATCTGCTCGATGGTGACGACCTTTTCCTCGTCACCCCAGAGCTCGCCGAGGACCTCCTGGGCAAGGTCGACCGACATCTCGCGCCCCGTGAGGGCGCAGAAGGCAATCATGCGGGTCAGCGACCCCTCGAGCTCGCGGATGTTCGCCTTGATCCGGCTGGCGATCAGATAGGCGACATCGTCGCCGAGGCGCACGCGTTCCAGCTCCGCCTTCTTCTTGAGGATCGCCACGCGGGTCTCGAAATCGGGCGGCTGGATGTCGGCGATCAGGCCCCACTCGAACCGCGAGCGCAGGCG
>MGCE01000125.1 GCA_001790315.1 Candidatus Rokubacteria bacterium RIFCSPLOWO2_02_FULL_72_37
CTCGGCCAGGCGCCGCGCGATGATCCACGGGTACCGCGTCTTGAGATCCGCGAGCTTCGCCTCGTACTCGGCGCGGAGCGCGGCGAGCTTCTCCTCGAACGCCGCCTCGCTGGCCAGCGTCTCGGGCGCCTCGAGGCCGGCCATCTCGCGCAGGAGGTTCCACACCGCTTGCCGGTCCTCCGCGAGGCGGACGACCTCGGTGTCGGCGGCCAGGCGCCCGAGCCGCCGGCCCGCCTCGAGGGTGTACAGGAAGGGCTTCTTGCCCGCGCGCTCGTCCGGTGCGAGGGAGACGAACTCGTGGAAGGGCACCAACTCCTCGTCGCCGCCGTCCCCGCTGATCCGCGTGAAGTGCTTGCGGAACCGCGCCTCGGTCGCCGCCCAGTCCGCCACCGTCACCGGCAGCTCCATCGTCTGCTCGGCGCCGCTCTCGTCGACGTACTTGAGCTCGTAGGTCGGCTGCGGCTCGTCGATCGACGGGTTGCCGTCGAGGCTCAGCCGATCGGCCATGCGCGGCCCGGCCGCCGGATCGTAGACGAGCAGCGGGAAGGCGCGGCTCTCGAGCGACAGCTTGGCCGCGTGCGGCGCCGCCTGGTCGGCCAGGCCGTGCTCGGGCGGGCACGGGCAGTGCAGCGACAGCACCGTGGGGTAGCGGGACTGCAGGCCCTTGAGCACGCCGGCGAGCAGGTGCGACGGCGCGCCCTGCGAGGACTGCACCACGAAGACGTTCCGGTGGGCGATGGCGAGGAGCGCCAGCTCCTTGCGCGTCTCCTCTTTGCCGCGCTGGCCGGGGCCGAATTCGGCCATGTCGCTCACCTGGCCGAGGAAGCCGCTCGTGCACGCCTGGCCGCCCGTGTTCGAGTACACCTGCGTGTCGAGCATGACGACCCGCACGGGCTTCCCCGAGGCGAGCAGGCGCGAGAGATTCTGGAAACCGATGTCGAGCAGGGCGCCGTCGCCGCCGATCGCGAGGATGGGCGGGCAGAGCGCGAACTGCTCGTCCGAGAAGCTGCGCCAGTCGAGCTTCTCGAGCTCGGGCTCGTGCGTCTTCGCGTCGTAGTCGCCGGCGAGCTCGAGCTCGCCGCGCCGCACCGCGCGGAAGCCGTCGGCCATCTTCCGCATGTGCCCCTCGAAGATGCCGATCGCGATGCTCGGCGCGTCCTGGAACAGGTGGTTCACCCACGGGAAGGGATACGGGTTGTACGGATAGGTGCTGCCCCACACGGACGAGCAGCCCGTGGCGTTGGCGATGCCGCAGGCGGCGCGGCCATGGCCGCTCGGACCTTCCGCGTAGCGCCAGCGGAGGTCCTTGAGGTCGTCGATCATCTTCGCGATGCGCTCGACGCTCCGCTTCTTCGCCTCGTCGAGCGGCACGGGCACGGCGCCCGTGGCGCGCCCCACGCCGCCCAGGTCGGCGTCCGACGCGAGGAGCGTGCGCGCCTTGGCGTCGAGGCCCGCCAGGAGGCCGTCGAGATGCTCCACGAACTTGCGCACGCGCGGCTGCATGAGGGCGTTGAGCGCGGAGAAGACGAGGTGGAGGACCGTCTTCTCGCCGCAGCCCATGCAGGCGCCGTCGCCGCCCACCATGGAGACGTAGTTGGTCCGCTTGAGGAGCAGGGAGGGCAGCGTGCCGATGCCCTCCTCGAGGCTGGCGATGTTCACGTAGCGGTCGTCGGTCTCCGGCAGCTGTTGCCAGAGCCGCCAGTTCCGGCGCAGGCGATCGATGACCGTGGTGTCCTGCTTCACGGTCCGCAGCGCCTCGTCGGGGCAGACCTCGACGCAGATGTTGCAGCCCTTGCAGGTCTCCGGGTTGATCGTGATGGACAGCAGGCCGCCGGACCCCTTCGCGCGCGACTCGGGCACGTCGAAGAAGGGGGTGGTCTTGGCGAGCGGGAACTCGGCGAGCGCGGTCTGCACCGGCGCCCATTCCGCGTCGAGCGCGGCGCGACGCTCCGGCGTCAGGCCGAGCTTGTCCGTCACCGCCCCGTAGGCCGTGGCGGCCACGTCGCCGAAGGTGGTGAACGGCGTGTCGCGCAGGATCCGGCGGGACTCGGTCGCGAGATGCTTGACGATCTGTCGCAGGCGGTCGCGGGAGCCGTCACCGGGCGCGCCGGCGAGCGCCGCCTGGAAGACTTCCTCCACCGAGTTGACGACGCCGGGGATCGCGGTGTCCGGGCACTGGGTCCAGCACTGCCCGCACCCGGTGCAGTTGGCCGGGACGAACTCGGGCACTTCCATGCGCACGTCCGTCATGTCGCGGATCGTGCTGGTCGCGGCGGGGAGCGAGCTGGTCGCCGCGAAGGGGTCGGCGATGCCGTCCTGCCCGGTCGCGTAGAGGAAACCGATCTGCTCCCAGAAGCGACCCGGGTTCACCATGCCGGGCTGGGCGCCCTCACCCTCCAGCCGTGCCGGACGCTGGGGCACGCGGCCGAGCTCGGTCACCTGGACCTGGAACGTCGAGCAGTCGAGCGGCCGGACCTCGTCGTAGCCGCGCCGGATCACGCGCAGGTTCTCCTCGACGACCTGCTCGCCCAGGCGTCCGAACTTCTTGATCATCTGGCTGCGGATGCCCTGGAAGAGCGTGGTCTCGTCCACGCCCCGGCCGCCGAGGAGGGGGGAGACGCGGAAGAAGGCGCCCATGAAGGCCGCGCCCTGCATGCGATAGCGGAGGTCCGCGCCCGTGGCCTCCGCGGTCGCGATCTTGAACGCGTCGAGCGCGAAGACCTTGATCTTCCGGTCCTTGATGCCCTGCTGCACGCGGGTCGGGAAGCTCGCCCAGAGCTCCTCGGGCGTGCGGTCGCTCTGGATGACGAACACCCCGCCCTCGGCGAGACCGGCCAGCGGGTCGGAGTGGCGCGTGACGTTGGGGTCGGGCGAGAGCACCACGTCCACGTGCCGGAGCTCGCAGTTGAGCCGGATGGGCTCGCGCGCGAGCGTCGCGTAGAAGGTGGTCGGCTGGCCCTTCTTCTCCGAGCCGTACTTGGGGTTGGCCTTGATGTGGAGATCGAGGAGCTCGGCCGCCGTCAGCGCGAGGTTCTTGCCCATCGTGATCGCGCCCCAGCCGCCGACCGAGTGAATGCGGATGGAGAGCGATCCCTCGGGCAGCAGGTTCACGTCGGAGGCGGGCACGAGCGCGAGCTCGGTGAGGTGCGGATAGTGCTCGAGGAGCTTCTCCTGCCAGATCTGCAGCTTCGGGAGCTTCGTCCCCGGGCGGATGAACTCGATGCCGAGGTAGAACTGGCGGCGCTTCCGGTGGCCCTCGAGCATGTTCTCGACGGCGGCGATGATGTCGGTCGGCTGCAGGTCGCGGCTCCCGAGGCCGAAGCACCCGGAGTAGAAGTCGGGCACCTCGTCGGCCGTGATGGCGGAGATGCCGGCGTAGGGCACCTGGCCGCCCCGGGCGCGCCCGTTCTCGACGCCCTTGCCCATCGCCGCCCGGATCTCGCGCAGCAGCGGTGCGTCGACCGCCAGCGGCTGGTCCAGGCGCTCGAGGACGACCACGCCCCGCTTGCCGCGCAGGAGGGCGACGACGAGGTCGGCCGGGAACGGCCGGAACATCGTGATGTTCACGACGCCGACACGGAGCTTCCGCGCGGCCCGCAGGTGGTCGGCGACCGCCTCCGCGTTCCATACCACCGACCCCTGGCCCACGATCACGTACTCGGCATCCTCGACGCGATACCCGGCCGCCCGCGCGTAGCGCCGGCCCGTCAGCGCCGCGAACTCGCCGAAGGCGCGCTCGGTCAGCTCCACGAGGTGGTCGAAGTAGAAGGGGCGCTGGGCGGCCACGCCCTGCTGGTAGGCGTCCTGGTTCTGGACGACGCCGAGCATCGTCGGCGCATCGAGGTCGAACATCTCGGGGATCCGCCGCCGTCGCTCGCCGAAGACCAGGCGCTGGGCGGGGGTGGGCGAGTCGATGAGGTCGGACGGGTCGCCGAGGAACTCGCGGACGAGGTCGCGCTCCGGCAGCTGCAGCGTCTCGATCACGTGGCTCGTGAGGAAGCCGTCCTGGGCGCAGATCCCGGGGTTCAGCGAGAGCTCCGCGATGCGATGCGCGCAGAGATTGAGGTCGGCCCCCTCCTGGACGTTCTTGGCGAAGAGCTGGAAGAAGCCGGTGTCGTCCACCGCGTGGTAGTCGTCGTGGCCGGCGTGGACGTTGAGCGCGTGCTTGGTGATGGCGCGCGCGGCGATGTTGAGCACGTAGGTGAGGCGCTTGCCCGCGGCCGCATAGAGCGACTCGTGCATGTACGCGATGCCCTGACCGCTCGAGAAGTTCGTGGCCCTGAGGCCGACCATGCTCATGCCGGCGGTGACCGCGGCGGCGGCGTGCTCCCCCTCGGGCTCGAAGAAGAGCAGGCGGCGACCGTGGACGTTGGTCTTGCCGGCGGCGAGCGCCGCCGCCCAGCCCTCGCCCATCTGCGTCGACGGCGTGATCGGATACGCCCCGGCCGCCTCGCTGCCCGCCGTCTCCATCTCGACGACGGCCGCGCTGCCGTCCAGCGCCATCGGGATGCCCGGGTACTTCGGCGCCTGGGACGACACGTCCTTCTTCTTCGTGCTCATGCGACAACCTCCTCCGCGACGCGACGCCCGCTGGGCGCCGCCCCGCCCCCGGTGAACTGGGCGCCCTCCACCCACACGATCGCGCCGGTCGGACACCGGCGCGTGGCCTCGAGCCCGGCCAGGTCGTTCTTGGCGTAGTCGACCACCGCCAGGCCGTTCTTGATCTCGATGACACCCGGTTTCGCGTCCACCGCGCACTTGCCGCAGCCGTTGCACGCGACCCGGCACAGCCGCTCCGCGGCCTCGCCCTCCAGCAGGCTCTTGCACTGCACGAGGAGCTTCTGCTCCATCGGCATGACGACGAAGAGATCCTTCGGGCACGCGCGGACACAGTCGCCGCAGGCGGTGCACTTCTCCGGGATCACCACGGGCAGCCCGACCTCGTTCATCCGGATCGCGTCGAACGTGCACGCGATCGCGCAGTCGCCGAAACTCAGGCAACCCCAGACGCAGCCCTTCTGCCCCGCGGCCACCGCCGCCGCGGCCTTGCAGGTCACGAGACCGCGATAGTCCGCGCGGTCGACTGCCACGTCACGACCGCCCGCGCACAGGAGCCGCGCCACGCGCTGCGACGCCTGGCCCACGTCGACCCCGAGGTACGCGGCGATCTCCGCGCGGGCGTCGGGGCTCGCGACGGTGCATTGCGCCGGGGCCAGCGATCCCGCAACGGCCTTCTCGGCGAACGCCCGGCAGCCCGGCTGGCCGCACGCGCCGCAGTTCGCGCCCGGCAGCAGGGCGGCCACGACGTCGATGCGCGGATCCTCCCAGACGTGGAACTTGCGGCTGGTGAAGGCGATCAGCGCCGCGAAGAACAGCCCGACGCCTCCGAGGATCACGGCCGAGTTGACGATGCCGCCGATGCCCAGCGCTTCCACGC
>MGCE01000126.1:0-893 GCA_001790315.1 Candidatus Rokubacteria bacterium RIFCSPLOWO2_02_FULL_72_37
CGATCCGACGCTCAAGCCCGAGGAGAGCTTCTCGTACGAGCTCGGCGTGGACCAGAAGCTCTGGGACAGCCGCCTCCGCCTCGGGCTCACGTACTTCCAGACGAACTATGACAACCTGATCGCGCTGGTCCCGACCGCGACGTTCCCGTTCGTCAAGGGCGTCAACGCTGGCCGCTCGCGCTCGGCCGGGATCGAGTTCGTGGCCGAGGCGGACCTGCTCGACACCCTCGTGGCGTCGGTCAACTACACCTACACCGACACCGAGACGCTCGCGACCGACCGCCCGTTCCCGCGCGAGCCGCGTCACCGCTGGAACATCGGCCTCACGTGGGAGCCCGTGCGGAAGCTCTCGCTCTTCGCCCAGGTCCACGTGGTCACCCGGCAGCTCGAGAGCGCCGCGGCCGGGTACAACAGCGGCCACACCCGCGTGGACGTCGGCGGCTCGTGGCGGCTCCTCGAGCGCCGGTATCACGTGCAGTCGCTCGATCTGACCGCGCGCATCCAGAATCTCCTCGACGAGGGGTACGCCGAGGTGCGCGGCTTCCCGGCTCCCGGGATCGGCGCGCTCGTCGGCCTCCGGGCGGCGTTCTGAGGACCGTGTGAGCCGCCTGGCCTCGCTCGCGGCCTCGCTCCTCGCCCATGGCGCGACCGTGCTGCTCGTCTTCGTGCTCGCGGCGAGCGAGTCGGCGCCCGCCGCCCTCTTCGTGGACCTCACGCGCGAGCCCGAGCCGGAGGACGAGCGTATCGCGGCGCCGCCAGGCGGCGCCGCGGCCTCGACATCGTCCACCGCGCCTGCCGGCGCCCGCCGCGAGCGCCCTGCGCCGCCGGCTGGCCCGCCGGCGGCCTTTGCCCGGGCGCCCGCTCCGGTGCCGGTGCCGGCGCCCGCTCAGTCG
>MGCE01000126.1:924-1025 GCA_001790315.1 Candidatus Rokubacteria bacterium RIFCSPLOWO2_02_FULL_72_37
CCGAGCCGGTCCGGATCGCGCCGGATGTTCCGGGGCCGCCGCGCCCGCCGGCGAGCCAGGCCGTCGCCGCGCCGAGCGTGGCGCCGGAACCCTCGACCCGG
>MGCE01000126.1:1055-22698 GCA_001790315.1 Candidatus Rokubacteria bacterium RIFCSPLOWO2_02_FULL_72_37
GGTCGGCCTCGGGCCGTCGGCGATGGCCGGGTCCGGCGGTGTCGGCAGGAGCGGGGAGCGAGGCGGGTTGGCCGGCACGCGGCACACCGCGCTGGCGGCGCCGACGCCTGCGCCGGCGGAATCGGGGGCCGCGTACGGCGGGTACCTCGCCGAGGTCCGCAGGCGGATCCAGGAGGCGCTGCGCTACCCGCAGGCCGCGCGGCGGCGCGGACTCTCCGGCACGGTGCAGATCGAGATCCTGATCGAGCCGGACGGAGCGATCGGCGGGGTCACCCTCGCGACGTCCTCCTCGCATCGGCTGCTGGACGAGGCGGCTCTCGACACCGTGCGGCGCCTCGCTCCGACGCCGTTCCCCGCCGACCTGATACGACGCCCGCTCAGAGTGAAGCTTCCCGTCGTCTTCGAGCTTCGATAGCATGCGGATCCGCCGGCGCGCCGACGCTCAGGCCTGGTCGAAGCACAACTGAGATATCTGCGATCTCTGGAGTTTGCAAGGCAGATCATCATAGAGAGCACGAGGATTGGAGGGGCGCCCGGGACGCCGCCAGTTTCGACGGGGACCCTTCGGCCACGCATTTTGTGGCGTGGGCCGTGGAGGCGGTGGGTATCATCGATCGCAGTCGCCGCCGATGCGCGGCGATTCGTGTTCTGGCGCCGACATGGACGACCTGACGGACCGGCTGACCGAGGGTGTGCGCGCGGCGCTCGCCAAAGCGGGGTTGCCCGAGCTGGAGACGTGTGCGTGGGAGATCCCGCGCCAGGCCGAGCACGGAGACTACGCCAGCAACACGGCGATGACGCTCGCGCGGGCCGCGCGGCGGCCGCCGCGCCAGATCGCCGATCTGATCGTGGCCAACTTCCCCCCGCTCGCGGAGGTCGAGCGCCTCGAGGTCGCCGGGCCCGGGTTCATCAACGTGTTCCTCGCGCCCGCGTGGTGCACCGGCGCGCTCCGCGACATCCTCGTGGCGGGCGCGTCGTACGGTCGCGGGCGGAGCGAGGCGGGGCGGCGCGTCCGCCTCGAGTTCGTGTCGGCGAATCCGACCGGGCCGCTGGTGATCGTCAACGCGCGCGCCGCGGCGGTCGGCGACTCGCTCGCGCGCCTGCTCCGGGCGCAGGGCGCCGAGGTGACGACGGAGTACTACGTCAACGACGCGGGCAACCAGTTCGAGGCGCTGGCGCGCTCGTTCGAAGCGCGGGTGGCGCAAGAGCTCGGCGAGCCCGCGACGCTGCCCGAGAACGGCTACCCCGGCGAGTATCTGATCGACCTCGCGCAGCAGTACCGCTACGAGAGCGGTGCGCTGCTCGCCGACGCTCCCGCGCGCGAGCGCTTCGAGCACTTTGGGCGCTGGGCCGTGGCGCGGATGGTGGAAGGTCAACGGCGCATCCTGCGCGACTACGGCGTCGAATTCGACGTGTGGTCCTCGGAGCAGCGCGACGTGCGCGCCGCGGGCTTGCCCGAGCGCGTGCTGGCCGAGCTCGCCGCGCGAGGACTCACCTACGAGCAGGAGGGCGCGCTCTGGTTCCGCTCGACGCAGCTCGGCGAGGCATCGGGGGACGACAAGGACCGGGTGCTGCGTCGCTCGAACGGCGAGGTGACCTACTTCGCCGTCGACGTCGCCTACCACCACTACGTGAAGTTCGGGCGAAGCGACCGGGTGATCAACCTGTTCGGGCCGGACCATCACGGGTACGTGCCGCGCATGCGCGCGGCGATGCAGGCGCTCGGCCACCCGCCGGGCAGCTTCGAGGTGCTGATCGTCCAGCTGGTCACCCTGCTGCGCGACGGACAGCCGGTGCGGATGTCCAAGCGCCGCGGCGAGTTCGTGCTGATGGAAGAGCTGCTCGAGGAGGTCGGGCGGGATGCCGCGCGCTTCACCTTCCTCACGCGACGGCACGACAGTCCGCTCGAGTTCGACCTCGCCGTGGCCACCCGGCAGACCGCCGACAACCCCGTGTACTACGTCCAGTATGCCCACGCGCGGATCTGCTCGATCCGGAAGCAGGCGGCCGAGCAGGGCATCGCCGTGCCGCCGCTGGCCGAGATCGACCTCGGGGCGCTGGGTGAACCCGAGGAGCTCGCGCTCATCAAGCGCCTGCTGCAGTATCCGGACCTCGTCCGCGGCGCGGCACGCGCGCTCGAGCCCCACCGGGTCGCGTACTGGCTCCAGGAGCTCGCGGGGATGTTCCACCCGTACTACAAGACCCACCGGGTGATCCAGGATGACCGGCGGCTGATGCTCGCACGGATCGCGCTCTGCGCGGCGATCGGCCAGGTCGTCCGGAACGGGCTCGGACTCCTCGGCGTGAGCGCCCCGGAGAGCATGTAGTGCGAGCCGGGGTGGCCGTGCGAGGTGAGGCCGGTCGCCGGCCGAGCCGAGCGGTGAAATGGGGCGTGTAGTGCGAGCCGAGGCGGTGCCTCCGACGAGCCGAGCGGTGAAATGCGGCGTGTAATCCGGGCCGGGCGGCCGACCGGCGGCAGCGGGCTCGCGTCGTTCCTGGTGCTCGTCGGCTGCCTCGTCGTCCTCGGCGGCACGTTCCTCCTCGGGGTGGCCGCCGGACGCCGCTGGCCGGGCTCTCCCGTCCCCGGGCGCTCGACCGAGCAGGTGGCGACCGAGACGCCATCGCGCCGCGCGGACAGGCGCGAGCACGCTGGCGAGCCCGGGCCGACGCTCACCTTCTACCGGGAGCTCACGGCACCGCTCACGTCACCGCCGCCCCCGCCGCGCGCGCCCAAGGCGACGCCGCGCGCCGAGAAGGCCCCGCGCGCCGCCTCGACCACCCCGGCCGGGGCGGAGCAGACCAGGTACACGATCCAGATGGGGGCCTACAGGACGCGGGCGCAGGCCGACGCGCTCCTGCAGCGGCTCGCGGCGGCCGGGCACGCCGCCTACGTGGTCGACGGCGAGGGGCCGGGCGGCGTGCGGTACCGGGTGCGCGTCGGGACGTTCGCGACCCGCGAGGCTGCGCAAGAGGCCGCCGCACGGGTCGCGCGGGAGCAGTCGCTCACGGCATTCGTCACGGCCCGCTGAGATGCCGGCGCCCCGGCCCGGGCGCGTTCTCGTCGGCGAGCGCGCGCTCCGGTCGCGCATCGCGGAGCTCGGCGCCGAGATCGTGCGTCGGTACGCGGGAGAGCCGCCGGTGGTGGTCGGTGTCCTGCAGGGCGCGTTCCTGTTCATGGCCGACCTCGTCCGTGCCATGCCCATCGACCTCGCGACCGACTTCGTGCGCCTGGAGAGCTACGGCAGTGGGACCACGTCGACCGGGCAGGTGCGTCTCACGCACGACCTCGCGACGTCGATCGAGGGGCGCGACGTGCTCGTGGTCGAGGACGTCGTCGACACGGGCCTCACCCTCGCCGCGCTCAGACGCACGCTCGAGGCACGGCAGCCGAGGAGCCTCAGGGTGTGCGCGCTCTGCGACAAGACCGGGCGCCGGCAGGTCGACGTCCGGGTGGACTGGGTCGGCTTCACGCTGCCGAACGTGTTCGTCGTCGGCTACGGGCTCGATTACGGCGGCCTGTACCGCAATCTGCCCCACGTCGTCGTGCTGGAGCGCATCTGAGCGCCGGGCCGTGCCGTCTCGGCCTGATGCTATACTAGTGCACGCATGAACCAGGTCTACAAGAACCTCGCGCTCTGGATGGTCATCGGCCTGATCGTCATCCTGCTGTTCACCGTGTTCCAGGGCGCGCAGCAGGGAGGGCAGGAGCAGCCGAACTTCTCCGAGTTCCTGCGGGCCGTCGACCAGGGGCGTGTCGACTCCGTCGTCATCCGCGGCAACCTCGTGACCTACACCCTGAAGGATTCCGCCCAGACGCTCCGGACGTACATCGTCGAGTACCCGGACCTGATCAAGACGCTCAAGGAGCGCGGCGTGCGCATCGCCGTGAAGCCGCCCGACTCGAACCCGTGGTACGCGATCTTCCTGCAGTGGGTCCCGATGCTCCTCTTCATCGGCGTCTGGATCTTCTTCATGCGCCAGATGCAGGGCGGCGGGGCGAAGGCGCTCTCGTTCGGCAAGGCCCGCGCGCGCCTGGTTTCGGAGAAGCAGAACAAGATCACCTTCCAGGACGTCGCAGGGGTGGACGAGGCGAAGGAAGAGCTGCGGGAGATCATCGATTTCCTGAAGGACCCGCAGAAGTTCCAGAAGCTCGGCGGCAAGATCCCGAAGGGCGTCCTGCTCGTCGGGCCGCCCGGCACCGGCAAGACGCTGCTCGCCAGGGCGATCGCGGGTGAGGCGAACGTGCCGTTCTTCTCGATCTCCGGCTCCGACTTCGTCGAGATGTTCGTCGGCGTGGGCGCGTCGCGCGTGCGCGACCTCTTCGAGCAGGGCAAGAAGCACGCGCCCTGCATCATCTTCATGGACGAGATCGACGCCGTCGGGCGGCACCGCGGCGCCGGCCTGGGCGGCGGTCACGACGAGCGCGAGCAGACGCTCAACCAGCTCCTCGTCGAGATGGACGGCTTCGAGACCAACGAGGGCGTCATCCTGATCGCCGCGACGAACCGTCCCGACGTGCTCGACCCCGCGCTCCTGCGGCCGGGCCGGTTCGATCGGCAGGTGGTGGTGCCGCGGCCCGACGTCAAGGGCCGCGAGGAGATCCTCCGGGTCCACGCGCGGCGGATCCCGCTGGCGCCGAACGTCGAGCTGAAGGTGCTGGCCCGCGGGACGCCCGGGTTCTCCGGCGCCGACCTCGCCAACCTCGTGAACGAGGCGGCGCTGCTCGCGGCGCGGCAGAACAAGAAGCTCGTCGAGATGCCGGATTTCGAGAACGCCAAGGACAAGGTTCTCATGGGCGTCGAGCGGCGCTCCATGATCATCAGCGACTCCGAGAAGCGGACGATCGCCTACCACGAGGCGGGCCACGCGCTCGTAGCCGACTTCCTGCCCGGGGCCGATCCTCTCCACAAGGTGACGATCATCCCGCGGGGGCGCGCCCTCGGCCTCACGTTGCAGCTGCCGATGGACGACAAGTACAACTACTCGCGCGAATACCTGAACAACCGCATCACGATCCTGCTCGGCGGTCGCACGGCCGAGGAGCTCGTGCTCAACCAGCAGACGACCGGCGCCGGCGACGACCTCGAGAAGGCCACCGAGATGGCCCGCAAGATGGTGTGCGAGTGGGGGATGTCGGACAGGCTCGGGCCGCTCACGTTCGGCAAGAACGAGGAGCACATCTTCCTCGGACGCGAGGTCACCCGCCAGAAGGACTACAGCGAGGAGACCGCGCTCGCGATCGACGCCGAGATCAAGCGCATCGTGCTCGAATGCTCGGCCCGCGCGCGGCAGATCCTCGAGGAGAACATCGAGAAGCTCCACGCCCTCGCCCGGGCGCTCCTCGAGCGCGAGTCGCTCGACAGCGAGGAGATCGCGCGCATCCTCCGCGCCCGGCCGTTCCAGGAAGCCCCCGCTCCGGCGTAACGGCGCGCGCGTGACCCGGCGGCGCGCGAGCCTCGCAGGTGTTCCCCTGGGCGAGGATCTGCCCGTGGCCGTCATGGGGATCCTCAACGTCAGCCCCGAATCGTTCCACCCTGACTCGATCCACATGTCGCGCGAGGCGCTCCTCGGCGCCGCGCACCGGATGGTCGAAGCGGGCGCCGTGCTCCTCGACGTCGGCGCCCGCTCGACGGCCCCCTACCGAAGCGCCGACCCCGACGAGGACGAGGAACGCCGACGGCTGGGCGCCGCCGTCGAGTGGCTCGCCGGGAAGGTGTCGGTGCCCCTGTCGGCCGATACGACCCGGGCGGGGCCGGCGCGGGCGGCGCTCGAGGCCGGCGCGGCGGTGATCAACGACGTCTCGGGCCTCCGCGATCCGCGCCTCGCCGAGCTCGTCGCCGAGCACCGCGCGGGCCTGATCCTCGTCGCGACGCCTGTTGCCGCGAGGCCGGATTCGGCCGTGGGTGGCCTGATCCAGGAGCGGCGTGGCTTCGAGACGCCCGATCGAGGGGTTCCCGTGCATCGGGTGAGGGAATTGCTGCGCGAGGCGATGGAGCGGGCGCGCCGGGCGGGGATCGCCGAGGAGCGCGTCGTCCTGGATCCGGGGATCGGGTTTTTCCGCGACGAGGCGGTGCCGTGGGACGAGTGGGACATCCGGGTCCTCGCGGGGCTCACCGCGCTCCACGATCTCGGCCGGCCGCTCTGCGTGGGCGTCTCGCGCAAGTCGTTCGTCGCGGCGCTCACGGGGAGCACGAGCCCGGCGGAGCGGCTCGCGGGCTCGCTCGCGGCGACGACCATCGCCGTGCTCCACGGTGCCGCCCTCGTCAGGACCCACGACGTCCCCGAGACGCGAGACGCGATCCGCGTCGTGGAGCGCCTCCGGCGAGCTACAATGGCGCAGACGATGCGAAACGAGGCCTCCGGCTCGTGACGCGCCTGTTCGGCACCGACGGCATCCGCGGCGTGGCGAACGAAGAGCCGCTCACGCCGGACCTGGCGTTTCGCATCGGACGGCAGCTGGTCGCGACGTTGCAGGTCGACCACGGCGTCGCGCGGGTGCGTCTCGTCATCGGACGTGACACGCGCCTGTCCGGCCCGCTCCTCGAATCGGCTCTCGTCGCGGGTGCGCTCTCTGCGGGCGCGGACTGCTACGCCGTCGGCGTCCTGCCGACGCCCGGCATCGCGCTCTTGACGCGGCGGCTCGCGGCTCACGGCGGCATCGTGCTGTCGGCCTCCCACAACCCGTTCGAGGACAACGGGATCAAGCTGTTCTCGTCGGAGGGCACGAAGTTCCCCGACGCCTGGGAGGACGAGATCGAGCAGCGGCTCGACGCGCAGGACGTCGCCCCCCGCGCGCGCCGTGAGCACATCGGGCGCCTCATCGACTACACGCAGGGCGGGGAAGCTTACGTCGACTTCCTGTGCGAGACGTTCCCGCTCGACCTCTCGAAGCTCTCCATGCTCCTGGATTGCGCCCACGGCGCGACCTACCGCGTCGCGCCGCGGGTCTTCCGCCGGCTCGGTGCGCGCGTGGCCACCATCGGCGCGCGGCCGAACGGCACGAACATCAACGCGGGGGTGGGCGCGCTCCACCCCGACGGGCTCCAGCGAAAGGTCAAGGCAGCGGGAATGGATGTCGGCTTCGCGTTCGACGGCGATGGCGACCGGCTCATCTCGGTGGACCACACCGGCGAGATCCGGGACGGTGACTTCGCGCTCGCCATCGCGGGCCGTTACCTCGCCGCGCGAGGCCGCCTCAAGGGCAATCTCGTGGTCACGACCGTGATGGCGAACCTCGGGCTCGACCAGGCGCTCGGTGACGCCGGCATCCGGGTGGTGAAGACGCAGGTGGGCGACCGTTACGTCTTCGAGGAGATGCAGCGGGTCGGCGCGAACCTCGGGGGCGAGCAGTCCGGCCACCTGTTGTTTCTCGACCACGCCCCGGCGGGCGATGGGATCCTGTCGGCGCTGGCCTTGCTCGCCATCGCGACCGAGATGGGCGCACCGCTCGCCGAGCTGGCAGAGTGCATGCGGAAGTTCCCCCAGGTGCTGCTCAACGTGCCGGTGCGGGCGAAGCCGCCCGTGGAGTCGATCCCCGGCCTCGCCGAGCACATCGCCGGGCTCGAGGAGCAGATGGAAGGGTGCGGTCGCGTCCTCGTCCGCTACTCGGGGACCGAGCCGCTCGCCCGCGTGATGATCGAGGGCGCCGACGGCGCGCGCATCCGCGCGATGGCCGAGGAGCTCGCGGCGCTCATCCGCCGCGAGCTCGGTCTGATGGCCGGATGAACATCGCCGGCATCGGCGTGGACCTGGTCAACATCTCCCGCATGCGCGCGGTGATCGAGCGCTGGCAGGAGCGATTCCTCCGCCGGGTGTTCACGGAGGGCGAGATCGCCTATTGCCGCGCGCGCCGCGATCCGGTGCCGCACTTCGCGGCGCGCTTCGCGGCGAAGGAGGCCGGGCTCAAGGCGCTCGGCACGGGGCTCAGGCTCGGCGTGAGCTGGCGCGAGCTCGAGGTCCGGCGCGAGCGGGGCCAGGCGCCGATCCTCGTGCTCTCCGGCCGCTCGCGGCAGATCAGCCGCTCCCGCGGTGGCGAGCGGATGCTCCTGGCCCTGACCCACGAGGGGGACTACGCGCTCGCCCAGGCGGTGCTCGTGAGCGATGATCCGACGGTTCCGGCGGATCGCGCGACTCCTTAGCGTGGCCACGGGCCCCGTCATCCTCTTCGGCTGTGCCACGCGGCCGATCGGCCTCGTCACCGCGACGCCCGAGGGCTCCATCTCCGGTCAGGCCGGGCGGCGCGGCCTCGTGGTCGCAGCGCCCCACGGCACGTCCGACGTCCGCACCGGGGACATCGCGGTGGAGATCGCGCGGCGGACGGGCTTCGGCCTCGTGGTCGCGACGGGATTCGCGCTCGAGGGGGACACGCGCACGAGGGTCGGGCGGCGCTATCAGGTGAACCGCCCCTGGGAAGGCGTGCCGGGCCGCCCGCCCTCCGAGGAGGTCGCCACGGAGGGCGCGCGGCGCGTCTACGAGGCGTTCGAGCGCCGCGTCCGCGAGGTCGCCCAGGGGGCGCTGCTCTTCTACGCCGAGATCCACGGCAACACGCACCGCGACGCGGCCGGCCGGATCGAGATCGCGACCGTCGGCATCGACCGTGACGACGCGCAGCGGCTGCGCATGCTCCTGGAGCTGATCCGCGACGCTCACCTGCGTGGCAGCGATGGCGCGCCACGGCTCGACATCCTCGTCGAGCCGGCGGACACGCTCCGCTACGCGGCCAGCGGCGCCAAGCGCGACGGCATCCTGCGTCTGCCCCGGCACGCGCTCCACGTCGAGCTCCCGCGGGCCGCGCGCGACGAGTGGCGCGCGATCTACACGGCGGTGCTCGCCGACTTCCTCGGTCAGGCGGCGGGCCTCCTCGGCGTGCGGTAGTCCGATGCGTGGGGTCTTCACGGCCGAGCAGATGCGGCGCGTCGACCGACGCGCCGTCGCCGAGCTCGGCATTCCCGGCGCCGTGCTCATGGAGAACGCGGGGCGCGGAGCGGCCGCGGTGGTCCGTCGCCAGCTCGCGACGCTCGGGGCACCGGCCCGCGGGGCTCGCGTGGTGGTGGTCTGCGGGAAGGGCGGTAACGGTGGCGATGGCTTCGTGGTCGCCCGCTGGCTCAGGCGACAGGGCGCGCGACCGATCGTCCTGCTCGCCGCCCCCGAGCGGGAGATCGGCGGAGACGCGGCCGTGAAGCTCAGGGCGCTCCGCGCGGCCCGCGTCCGCCCGGTGCTCCTGGACGACGATCGCGCGGCGGCAGGCGCGCTGGCGCGCGCCGACGTCGTCGTGGACGCGCTCCTCGGTACCGGTTCGCGCGGCGCCCCCGAGGGGCGGATCGCCCGCGCGATCGAGCTCATCAACGGGTGCGGCCGACCGGTCGTCGCCCTCGACGTCCCGAGCGGGGTGTCCGCCGACGGGGAGCCGCCCGCCGGTCCCGCGGTTCGCGCAGCGCTCACGGTCACCTTCGCGGGCTGGAAGCTCGGACTGCTGGAGGGCGCCGGTCTCGAGCTGGCGGGTCGCGTGGAGGTGGTCGACATCGGCGTCCCACGAACGGAGCTGGAGCGGGACGTCACGACGTTCGTGCTGGAGGCTGCCGATGTCGCGCCGCACTTCCCGCCGCGGCCGCGCGCGGCCCACAAGGGGACGTTCGGCCACCTGCTGATCGTGGCGGGCTCGCTCGGCAAGACCGGTGCGGCGGCGCTCGCCGCCGCGGCGGCGGTCCGGAGCGGCGCAGGACTCGTCACCGTGGCGACCGCCGCGAGCCAGCAGCCCGTCGTCGCGGGGCTCGTGCTGGAGGCGATGACGGAGCCGCTGCCCGAGACCGCCACGCACTCGATCTCCGCCACGGCGCGAGACGTCGTGCTGGAGCTGGCGGCACGGCGCGACGCGGTGGCGCTCGGGCCGGGCCTCGGACTCGACGCCGAGACGCAGACGGCGGCACGGGCGCTGGTCGGTGAGCTCCGGGCGCCGACCGCGGTGGACGCCGATGCGCTGACCGCGCTCGCGGGCCACCTCGAGCTGCTCCGTGACGCCCCGGGCCCCCGCTGCCTGACGCCTCACCCCGGCGAACTGGCGCGGATGTTGGGGGCCGGCACCGGCGAGGTTCAGCGCGACCGGGTCGCCGCCGTACGCGACTTCGCGACACGCCATCGCGTCCACCTCGTGCTCAAGGGGGCGCGGAGCGTGATCGGGGCTCCGAATGGCCCGGTCCTCGTCAATCCGACGGGCAACCCTGGCATGGCGAGCGGTGGGACCGGCGACGTGCTCACGGGGATGCTCGGAGCGCTGCTGGCTCGCGGTCTCCCGCCGGACGCGGCGTTGCAGGCCGCCGTCTATCTCCATGGGAGCGCCGGCGACATCGCCGCCGAGCGTGTGGGCGAGGAGGCCCTGTGCGCCGGCGACGTGATCGCCGCCCTGCCCGCCGCCTTTCGGAGGCTCGGTGGCGCCGAGGGTTGAGCAGAGGAGTGCGAGCCCGGAGGAGACGGCGGCGGCCGGCGAGCGGCTGGGGCGCACGCTCGGTCCGGGCGCCGTGGTGGCCGTGATCGGCGAGCTGGGTGCGGGGAAGACGTGCTTCGTCCAGGGGCTCGTGCGCGGACTCGGCGGTTCCACCCGGGCGACGAGCCCGACGTTCGTGCTGATCAACGAGTACCGGGGGCGGGTGCCGGTCCACCACGTGGATGCCTACAGGACGACGAGCCTCGCCGAGCTTCAGGACCTCGGGCTCGACGAGCTGTTCCGCGGCGACGGCGTCACGGTCGTCGAGTGGGCGGATCGACTCCTGTCGCTCTTGCCGCCCGACGCGATCCGCGTGACGATCGAGGGCGTCGGTGACGAGGTCCGTCGTCTCATCATCGACCATCCGGAGCAGGGGGAGGCCTGAGCATGCGCATCGGGATCGTCGGGGCGGGCGCGATCGGCTGTGTCGTGGGCGGGCTCCTCACGAAGGCCGGGCGGGACGTGACGCTCCTGGACCAGTGGCCGGAGCACGTGGAGACCCTGAAGCGCGAGGGCCTGCGGCTCAGCGGCACGTGCGGCGAGCACCGGATCCGGGTCAAGGCCCTGCACCTGCACGAGGCGCAGACCATCGAGGAGCCGTTCGGCGCGGCGTTCGTCGCCGTGAAGTCCTACGACACCGAGTGGGCGACCGCGCTCGCCTGCGCCTACCTGCGGCCCGACGGCGTCGTCGTGGACTTCCAGAACGGGGTGAACGACGAGCGCGTGGCGGCCGTGGCCGGGCGCGCGCGGACGCTCGGCTGCGTGATCACGATCGGCGCGGGCATGTACGAGCCCGGCCACGCGATGCGCACCGACTCCGGCACACTCGGCTTCAAGGTCGGCGAGCTCGACGACAAGGACACCCCGCGTGCCCGCGCGCTCGTCGCCGTGCTGAACGACGTCGCCCCGACGAAGCTCACGCAGAACCTCTGGGGCGAGCGCTGGTCGAAGCTCGCCGTGAACTGCATGGCCAATCCGCTCGCCGGGCTCTCGGGTCTCGGGTCGGCCGAGGTGCGGAGCGCGCCGGTGCCGCGCCGGATCGCGATCCGGATCGCCGCCGAGGTCATCCGGGTCGGGCGAGCGTGCGGTCACGAGGTCGAGCCCATCTACGGGATCTCGGCGCAGCGCTTCGTCGACGCCGCCGAGGGCCGAGGGCACGGCGAGGTCGAGGCGGACATGGCCGCGAGCGTCAAGTTCCTCAGCGGCGGTCGGCCCTCGATGCTCCAGGACGTGATGCGCGGGCGCCGCACCGAGATCGACCAGCTGAACGGCTACGTGGTCGCGCGGGGCCGGGAGGTCGCGGTGGCGACGCCGTTCAACACGGCGGTCGTCGATCTCTATCGCAAGCACGGTGTGGGCCGGCTCCGTCCCGACCCGAAGAACCTGGAGCCGCTCGTCGCGCTGCTCGCCCCCTGAGGTCGCGGGCGGTCAGCGAGGAGAGCGTATCGGAATCGACGCGTTGACGCGTTCCGGGCGGCGGGCTAGGGATGGACATGGCCATCCGGGATCAGCCCCGCCAGGAGCGCCCGCGCGAGCGGCTCTACTGGAACGGCCCCGAGGCGCTGGCCGACGCCGAGCTGCTGGCCTTACAGCTCGGCTCGGGCACGGCAGGGCGGAGCGCCTCGGACGTGGCGCGCGAGATGCTGGCCACCTACGGATCTCTCGCCGAGGTCGCCGCCCGTGAGGTGACCGAGCTCGCGCGCGTGATGGGCGTCGGTCCGGCCAAGGCCGCGCGCCTCGTCGCGGCGTTCGAGCTCGGCCGGAGGCTCCGCGCGCGGACGCCGGGCGTGCGGGTCGTGCTGTCCGCGCCCGCAGACGTCTATGCGGCGTTCGGCCCGCTGATGGAGGATCTGCCGCGGGAGGTGTTCCGGGTTGCGCTGCTCGACGCACAGAACGGGCTGCTGCGCGACCGGGTGGTCTCCGAGGGCACGCTCTCGGCAAGCCTGGTCCATCCGCGGGAGGTCTTCAAGCCCGCCCTCCTCGAGCCCGCGGCGTCGGTCATCCTCTTGCACAACCACCCGAGCGGCGACCCGACCCCGAGCCGCGAGGACATCCGGCTGACGCGCCAGCTCGTGGAGTGCGCCCGCCTGCTCGACCTCCGGGTGCACGATCACCTGGTGATCGGACGCGGCCGGTACGTCAGCCTGGCCGAGCGCGGTATCATCTAGGAGCATGTCCATCCGGGTCCACACCGTCGGCCACGTGGTCCTGAAGGTGCGGGATCTCGAGCGCTCGGCGCGGTTCTACCGCGACGTGCTGGGGCTCAAAGAGGTCGCGCGGTTCCCCGGCCACATGGTCTTCTTCTCCGCCGGCGAGAACCACCACGATCTGGCGATCCTCGCGGTCGGCGAGGGGGCGCCCTCGCCCGCGCGCGACGCCGTTGGCCTCTACCACGTGGCCTTCAAGATCGGCACCGCGATCGAGGATCTGAGGGCGGCGAAGGCCCACCTCGAAGCGCACGGGGTGGGTCCTCTCCGCCTGACGGACCATCGCGTGAGTCAGTCGATCTACCTGAACGATCCGGACGGCAACGGACTCGAGCTGTTCGTGGACGCCGATCCGCGGATCTGGCGCGACGATCCGGCCTCCGTCGCGACGATCGCGCCGCTCGATCTCTAGGCCGCCCCGCGGCTCAGCCTTTCGCCAGCTTCTCGATATCCTTGCGCGACATGGTCTGCAGGCGAGAGAGCAACGTCTTGACCCGGCGCTCGGACGAGTGGTCGGCGAGGATCAGCCTCTTCGACTTCGTCCCGTTGGCGATGAACGCGACCCAGTCATCGAGGTCCGGCGTGCCTCGCCAGGCGACCGTGATCCCGCTGTGGCGCAGACGCCGCCGGCCTTCGACCTTCGCGAGCGGTTTTCGGCTCCCGTCCATCGCTCTGGGTGCTCCTTAGAAGGTGCCGGTCGGAATGGACCGAGGACTCGTGGTGAGCACGTCGAACAACATTGCTCGCCAACCTTACGAGCGCCGCCATGGGAGGTCAAGGTCTCGTTTGTCGGCGAAACATGCGTTCGACGGCGCGCCGGCTCCAGCCCGGGCGCGTGAAATCTGGAAATCTTTGGCGCGGTGCCGTCCGTGGACGAACGGATCGTCACATTTCGGCAGTCTGTCTCTGGAAGCGCGCCAGACCGTGCGAATCTGTCGTCTGTGGATAGCTGTGGACATGTGGATAAGCTGTGTGCAGTTTCGGGGGACAGACGGCGGCGTCAGGCGGAGGCGACCAGCTCCTCGAGGATGCGACGGGCGAGGATCGGGCCCCGCGTGATGAACCCGGTGAAGTAACCGACTGCGTTCGCGCCCGCGCGCAGGAGTGCCTGCGCTTTCGCGGGCGTGTCGACCCCGCCCGTGCCGATGATCTCGAGCGCCGCGCCGAACTTCTCGCGCGTCCGGCGCACGTTGGCGAGCGTCGCGCCGAAGATCTCGGGCCCCGAGAGGCCGCCGGACCCCTGCGACAGGCGCGGCTCCTCGATGCGCCGGGTGTTGCCGTAGTTCACGATGCCGACGCCGGCATCGAGCGCCGCGGGGATGATCTCGCGCTCGTTGACCTCGGCGAAGTCGGGCGACAGCTTCACGATGAGCGGCTTCGCGGTGGCCGCCCGCACCCGCTCGAGCAGAATCCGGAGTTCGTGCGGCCGCGCGCTCCACTCGTAGACGAGCTTGGTGTTGGGCGAGGAGATGTTGAACTCGACGAGCTCGCCGAGCGGCCCGAGCTCACGGACGAGCGTGACGTAGTCCTCCACGGTCTCGCCGGCGACGCTCACGATCAGCGGCACCCGATGGTCGAACCCGCGGAGCGAGGCGCGGAACGCCTCGACGCCCGGGTTCTGGAAGCCGTTGCAGTTGACGAGCCCCGGCCCCGAGGCGGTCCGAGTGCGCACGAGGTTCGGCTCCGGGTGGCCGGGCCGCGGCCCGAGCGTGATCGACTTCGCGGTGACCGCGCCGAAGCCGAGGCCCATCGTCCGGCGGAGGATCCGGGGATCGTAGTACATCGCCGCGAGGATCAGCGGGTTCTCCAGGCGCACCCCGCCGAGCGTGATCGCCAGGCGCGGGTCCTCCAGGCGGAAGACCGGCAGGCGGTCCAGGGGGAGCATGCGCAGCGCGCTTTGCCCGAACGCGATGGCCGTCGGCTCGGGCAGGCGGCACAGGAGACCGTCGTAAAGGAGGCGATACAGGGCGGCGATCAGTCGGCTCATGCGGCAGGGCCGACCGAGAATAACACACGGTTCTTGACGATGGCGACTCCGCCATTTAGGGTAAGGGAGCGGCGTTGAACATCGTGATTCCTCGCGCTGTTTTCCTCTTCGCCACCGCGCTGCTTGCCGGCGCCTGTGCCACGCGACCGCTTCCGGCGCCCGCGACCGGGGCGGCCGGCGATGGGCTGGCCGTGCCCGGGTTCGTGTTCGAGCGCGACACCTTCGCCTTCCCCAACGAGATCCGTGCGCGCCACCCGGATGCGGAGGATCTCTACGCCAACTACTGCTTCGTGCTCGCGAGGGGTGTCCGGCAGTTCAGCCAGTTCGCACGCTTCGATCCCGCCCTGCCGAGGCTCGATCACGACGGCTACGTCGAGCGCGTGCGCCGCATCGGCGCATATCCCCCCTGGGAGGCGGCGCTGCCGCCGGACGACCGGATCGTGATCCCCGGCTACGCGAGCCTCCGTGAGTTCTCCCGTGCGGAGGAGGCGGCCGTGAAAGAAGGACTCGGGGGCCGCTTCTGGACGCTCGTGCACTGGACGAACTGGCGGGTCACGTTCCCGGTGACCGGCGCGCACCAGGAGACCGTGGCGCGCGAGGTGCTGGACGAGCTTCGCGCCGGTCGCCTCGTGCAGTTGCTCGTCACGAACTGGCCCAAGCCGGAACTCAACCACACCGTCGTCGCCTTCGCCGCGCGTGAGAGCGCCCGCGGCGTCGAGTTCGTCGTCTGGGACCCGAACGACCCCGACATCCCGGGGGTCGTCCTCTTCGAGCGCGAGGCGAGGCGGTTCTGGGCGACCCGCCTCTACGATACGGAGCCCGGCGCCATCCGCGCGTTCCGGATGTACTACTCACGGCTCCTGTGATGGCGCAACTACCCCTCGTGGATCCAGAGACCCTCCCGGCGCTCCGCCCGCGGTGGTACGCGCACGAGTGGAATCGGGCCGTGGTCTACCGCGCGGGGGCGCGGGTGCTGGGCGCGCTGCCGCGCACCGCGCGGCTCGGTCTGGCCCGGGCCGTGGCCGCCCGGGTCCGGTTTCCGGCGGAGCGGGCCGCGGTCCACGCGAACCTCGCACGCATCGCGCCGGGGGCGAGCCTCCGAGAGCGCGAGGCCCTGGTCGGCGCCCTGTTCGGCTGCTTCGCGATGTGCTTCGCCGATCTCGTCAGCACGAACCGCACGGAGCCGCGCCCGGACCGGCTGCTGGCCGCGGTCGAAGGGCGCGAGCACCTGAGCGCCGCCGCCGGGGACGGACGCGGGCTGATCCTGCTGACGGCGCACCTCGGAAACTGGGAGCTCGCCGGGCGGCTGCTCGCCCTCGGCGAAGGCGTGCCGACGTGGGTGGTCGTCGCGGAGGAACCCGACCCGGAAATCGAGCGTTTTCTGCGTGGAGGTCCCGCGCCGGTGCGTTTCGTCACGCGCAGCCAGCCCACCGCGAGCGTGAACCTGCTGGCGGCGCTCCGTCGACGGGAGGCCGTCGCGATGCAGGGCGACCGAGCCCTCGGCACCCGCGGCGACGTCGCCGTGTCGTTCTTCGGCGAGCCCGCTCCGTTCCCCCTGGGGCCCTTCGTTCTCGCGCGCGCGGCCGCCGCGCCGCTCCTGCCCGCGTTCTGCGTGCTCGAGCCCGATCACCGCTACCGGATCACGGTGGGCCCTCCGATCCGGGTTGCCGCCGGCGGCGAGCGGCGCGCGCTGGCGACCTGGGTCGAGGTGCTCGAGACCGCGGTGCGGCGGCACCCCGAGCAGTGGTTCAATTTCTACGACGTGTGGCATGGCCCGACCCCGGGTTGAGCCGGTCGCGATCCTGGCCGCGGGCGCCGTCACGCCGCTGGGCCCCGACGTCGACGCGTTCTGGTCCGGGCTCGTGACCGGCGCCGACGGCATCTCACGGATCGAGCGGTTCCCCGTGGATGACCTGCGCGTCGGCCGCGGCGGCGAGATCAAGAAGCTGCGGGCGGCCCGTCGCGATGCGCCGCGTCGGGGCTGTCGCGCCACACAGCTCCTCCTGGCGGCGGCGGAGGACCTGCTGGCGCGCGTGGCGCCAGGCGTGGCGCCGGTGCGGCTCGGGGTGGTGCTGGGCACGGCGCTCGGCGGTGTCGAGGAGCTCGAGCGCGCGCTCGGGCCGGATGGCCGGCTGCGCCACGCCGCCGGCGGACTCTACGACGCCCCCGCTCATGCGCTCGCGCGAAGGCTCGACGCGCGCGGGCCCGTGCTCACCGTCTCGACCGCGTGCGCCTCGGGCGCGACCGCGCTCGGCGTCGGCGCCGATCTGCTGCGCGCCGGTGCGGTGGATGCCGTGGTCGCGGGCGGCTACGACACACTGTGCCGCTTCGTGATGCGCGGCTTCGACGCCCTTCGCTCGCTCACCCGCGACAGGATCCGGCCCTTCGACCGGCGGCGCAGCGGCCTGCTGCTCGGCGAGGGCGCGGCGCTGGTGCTCATGACGCGCGAGCGCGACGCGCGGAGCCCGCGCCTCGGACGGCTGCTCGGTCACGCGAGCACGAGCGACGGCACGCACGTCGCCGCGCCCGACCCGCATGGCCGGGGCCTCGAGCTGGCGCTGCGGGCGGCGCTGGCCGAGAGCGGGGTGGCGCCCGCGGACGTGGACTTCGTGAGCACGCATGGCACCGGCACCCAGCTCAACGATCGCGTCGAGACCGAGGTGCTCAAGCGGGTGCTCGGCCGGCGGGCCGGGGAGGTGCCGGTCAACTCGATCAAGTCCGGACTCGGTCACACCATGGGCGCGGCGGCGGCGCTCGAGGCGATCATGTGCCTGCTCGCCTCGCGCGAGGGCGTGGTGCCCGCGACGCTGGGTCTCGAAGAGCGCGACCCGGCGTGCGACCTCGACTGCGTCGCGGGAGCACCGCGCCCGGTGCGGCCGGGGGTGAGCGTCTCCACGTCGCTCGGCTTCGGCGGATGCAACGCGGCGCTTGTCCTCGAGGGCGTCTCGTCGTGAGCGCTCTGGCTGCGCCGGCGCGGCCCACGGCCGTGGCGACGGGCACGCGGGTGGCCGCCGTGGGCCTGTTGACGGGGTGGGGAGAGGGGCCTGACGCCTTGCCGGCCGACGCGATGCGCGCCGCCGCCGGACGGGACGTGATCACGCTCGCGCCGCCGGCGCTCCGGAGCGAGCGCTTCCGGCGCGCGACGCGCGAGTGCCTCCTCGGGGTCGCGGCCGTGGAGGCGCTCCTGCGGGCGGCGGCGCTCGGGCGTGACGACGTTCGCGGGTCGGAGACGGCCCTCGTCTACGTCACGACGGCGGCGTACGGGGCGTCGAACGTCGCCTTCGTCGAGGCCACGGCCGGTGGCACGCTGCACTTCCCGTACACCGCGCCGAGCGCGGTGCCGGCCGAGGTGGCGATCGAGTTCGGTCTGACCGGACCGTACCTCATCCTGCTCGGCGGCCCGGCGGCCGCGATCGACGCGCTCTGGCAGGCGACGCGCCTGCTGGAGGGCCGCGGCTGCGAGCGCGTGCTGGTGCTGGCGGTCGAGACCTTCGCGGAGTGCGAGGGGCTCTGGCTCCGCGGGCGCCGGCTCGTGCGGGGACCACTCGTCGAGGCCGCGGCATGCGCGCTGCTGGTCCCGGGCGGGTTCGCGGCGACGTACACGGCGCCCGCGGAGCCAGCGCCGCTCGAGACGCTCGCCCGCCGGCGCGCCGGGGAGACGCTCGCGTGCGGGCCGCTCGTGGCGCTCGCCCTGTCGGGGCAGATGCGGGCGCGCGGCCCGCTCGCGCTGAGCGGGCGGTGGCGGGGGCGGCGCGCCGGCCTCGCCTGGACGGCCGCCTAGGAGGCGCATGGAACCGAAGGAGATCCTGGACGAGCTCAGGACGATCCTCGTGACGCGGCTCAAGTTCGATCCGCGCCGCGCCGCGGACGTGGTGCTGGAGACGCCGCTGCCGAAGGGCGTCGAGGGCTCGATCGGACTCGATTCCCTCGATTTCATCGAGCTGTCGATCGCCATCGAGGAGCGCTTCGGGATCGCGATGGACGAGGCACAGGACCTCGCGCCGCACTTCGCGTCCCTCGACACGCTGTGCCGGTATATCGCAGAGCGCATGGCCGCTCCATGACGCCACCCGTCGCGGTGACCGGGCTCGGCGTGGTGAGTCCGTTCGGCGCCGGGGTGAAAGCGTACTGGGACGGGCTCGCCGCCGGGGCCTGCGCCATCCGGCCGGCGACGCTCATCGAGACCGAGGGCTTCCGCTGCCGCCTCGCGGCGGAGGTGCCGGACGGCGTGGGAGGGTCCGTGCGCCGCTCGCGCGCCGACCGGTTCGCGCTCGCCGCCGCCCGCGAAGCGCTCGACGACGCGGGCGTGGGTCGCCGCGAGCGTGCCGAGGCGGCGCTCGTCGTGGGGGCCGTGGGCGGGGGTATGCTCGAGGCCGAGGCGTGGTACTGGGAACGGCACCGGCGGCCGACTCGCGCGCCGGCCGTTCTGCGCTCGACCTTCCCCTCGTCGCACGCCGAGGCGCTCGGCAGCGTGCTCGGTCTCGGCGGTCCACGGGAGACGTGCGTGGCGGCCTGCAGCTCCGGCGCGGCGGCGCTCGCGCTCGCGGCCGATCTCGTCGCCGACGGGGTGGCGCCCCTCGCCCTCGCGGGCGGCGTCGACGCGCTCACCCGCATCTGCTTCATGGGCTTCAACGCGCTCAAGCTCCTCGACCCGGATCCGTGCCGCCCCTTCGACCGCGCCCGCCGTGGCATGTCCATCGGCGAGGGCGCGGCCTTCCTGGTGCTCGAGCGCGCCGACCGCGCCCGTGCGCGCGGAGCGCGCGTCTGGGCCGAGCTGGCCGGCGCCGGGATGACGACGGACGCCTACCACGTGACCGCACCTCACCCGGACGGCGAGGGCATGAGCCGGGCGATGCGCGGCGCCCTGGACGCCGCGGGCGTGTCCCCCTCCGCGGTCGGGTACGCGAACGCCCATGGGACCGCGACGCCACAGAACGACCGGATCGAGGCGCGCGCGATCCGCGCGGTGTTCGGCGAAGGACGGTTGCTCGTCAGCTCGAGCAAGTCCATGATCGGCCACACGATGGCGGCGGCCGGCGCGCTCGAGGCGGTCGCCACCGTGCTGGCGCTGGTGCGCGAGCTGATCCCGCCGACCGTCCACCTGGAAGCACCGGATCCCGACGTTGCCTTCGATTGCGTGCCGTGCACCGCGCGCGAGGTCGCGGTCGAGCACGCGATCTCGAACTCGTTCGGTTTCGGCGGCCAGAACGTGACGTTGGTCTTCCGCCGGGCATGAGACGCGTGGCGGTGACGGGCGTGGGCGTGCTCACCGGCGCGGTCGCCGGCGGCGCGGACGCGGTCCGGGGGCTCCTCGCGGAGGGGGCGGCTCGTGCCGGCGCGCGGGCGCCCGGCGAGATCCCGGCGTCGACGCTCACCGCCCTGTTCGATGACGATGACGCGCGGCGCCTCTCGCGCGCCTGTCAGCTCGCCGTGGGCGCGGCGCGGCTCGCGGTCGGCGACGCCGGTCTGGTACCGGGAGCCGACCTCGGGGTCGTGGTCGGTACCGAGTTCGGCGACCTGCGCTCGACCATCGAGTTCGTCGACGGCTACCTGGGGCGGGGGCCCGGGGGGCTGTCGGCGCTCCTGTTCCCGAACACCGTGATGAACACGATGGCAGCGACGACCGCGATCGCAGTGCGCGCGCGGGGGCTCTCGCTCACGCTCAACGCGCCGACGGTCGCGGGCGAGCTGGCGGTGGCGCGCGCCGCGTCGGCGGTGCGCGCCGGGCGCGTCGAGGCGGTGCTCGCGGGTGGCGTGGACCAGCTCGATCCGGTCCTGCTCGAGGCGCTGGCCGAGCTCGGCGACGGCGGGGACGCACGGAGCGAGGGCGCCGGATTCGTGGTGCTCGAGCCACTCGAGATCGCGCGCGCGCGGGGCGCGCGCATCCTGGGAGAGATCGTCGGCAGCGCGTGGCGAGCGCTGGCGGCGCGCCCGCACGGCGTCGGGCGGAGGGCCGCGAGGGCGAGCGCGATCGACGCGGCACTCGGGCAGGCCCGTGTCGCCCCCGCGGCGGTCGGCAGCGTCCAGGTCTCAGGGGCGGGCGACGTCGCCCGGGACCGCTGGGAGCGGACACTCGTCGAGCGGGCGCTGGGCACCCATCGGCCGCGCGTCGGGATGCTCGCGCCGCTGCTCGGGCGCCACTCGGGCGTCGCCGCGGTCGCCGTCGCCGCGGCCGCGATGGACGCGACGGCTTCCGGCGCCCCTGCGCTCGTCAACGCGGTGGCGCGCGGCGGCACTCACGTCTGCCTGGTCGTGGCCGGCCCGTGACCGCGCTCATCGTGATCCCGGTCTTCGACGAGGCCGCGACGCTCGGCGACGTGGTCAGGGCGGCGCGCGCGGTCGCGCCCGTCCTGGTCGTGGACGACGGCTCGGCGGACGGCAGCGCCGTGGTGGCCCGCCGCGCGGGCGCCGAGATCATCCGGCACCCGCGGCGTCTCGGCAAAGGACAGGCGATCCGTACCGGCATCGCCGCTGCGCGCGCCCGCGGCGCCTCCCTGGTCGTCACGCTCGACGGTGACGGACAGCACGATCCGCGCGACCTCGACGCGCTGCTGGAGGCCGCCCGCGCGACGCCGCGCGCGATCATCGTCGGCAGCCGCCTCGCCGACGCGGCCCGGCTGCCGGTCGACCGCCTGAACGCGATCCGCGTCGCCGGCTTCTTCGCGAGCTGGGCCAGTGGGCTCGAGCTCGGGGACACGCAGTCCGGTTACCGCGTCTATCCGCTCGCGTTGTTCGACGATGTGGGCACGCGGCGGGGCGGGTTCGTCTTCGAGACCGAGGTGCTCGTCGCCGCGCTCGCCCGGGGCTGGCGCGTGCGCGAGGTGCCGATCCGCATGATCCCGCATGCCACGCGGCGCAGCCGCGTGCGGCCGTTCGGTGACGGCGCGGCGATCGGCGCGTACCTCGCGGGACGGGTGATGGCGCGCTGGGCGGCGGAGGCGCGGGCGGCCGGTCAGGAGCTGGCGGCAG
>MGCE01000126.1:22727-31961 GCA_001790315.1 Candidatus Rokubacteria bacterium RIFCSPLOWO2_02_FULL_72_37
CACTCCGCTCTGCTCTCGCCGGCGGCGCCGTTCGCGAACGCCCCGGTCCTCTGGGCGCTCGCGGGCGGCGGCTCGATCGTCCAGCGCGTCGGAGCGTGCGCGGCAGACTTCTGGCGTCACGCGCGCGTGCGCCGGGCCGGCGTCGCGGCCCGGGCGACACTCGTCGCGCCACTGCTGCTCGTGTTGCTGCTCCTGCAAGCGCTCGGCGGTCGATGGCTCCCCGACATCGTCTCGCCGCTGGTGGACCGCGTGTGCCCTCCGGAGCGACTCGACGCCGCCGGCGAGCGCGTGCCGGCGGTCGTCGTGCCGGTGGGCAGGCGCCGATGAACCCGCCCGACCTCTACGACGTCGCCGTCGTCGGTGGTGGTCCCGCCGGCTCAGCGACCGCGGGATTCCTCGCTCGTGCCGGACGGCGTGTGGTGCTATTCGAGCGCGAGGAATTCCCGCGCTTCCACGTCGGCGAGTCGCTGCTGCCTGCGACGCTCCCGCTCCTCGAGCGGCTCGGCGTCGGCGCCACCGTGGCGGAGCACGGCTTCCAGGTGAAGTACGGCGCCACCTTCCACGACCAGGAATCGGGCCTGGAGCACACCTTCTACTTCTTGCGCGGCAAGCCGTGGCCGAGCCACTCCTACCAGGTGCCGCGTGCGGAATTCGACGCGCTGTTGCTCGAGCACGCCCGGAAGCAAGGGGTCGACGTCCGCCAACCCGTGACGGTCGAGGCGGTGGCCTTCGACGCCGAGACCGTTTCGGTCACGGCGCGGACGGCCGGCCAGGTGCTGACCGCGCGCGCCCGGTTCCTCGTGGACGCCACCGGGCGCGACGCATTGCTCGCGTCGACGCACGGCGCGCGCGGGCGCATCCCGAATCTCGGCAAGGTCGCGCTGTACGCGCATTTCCGCGGCGCGGCGCGGGCGCAGGGGCGCGACGAAGGCAACATCCGCATCTACATCTTCGAGGCCGGCTGGTTCTGGTGGATCCCGCTCGCGGGCGACCTCACGAGCGTGGGGTGCGTGATGCACGCGCGGACGCTCGGGAGCTGGAACGGCGCGCGTGAGGACGTCTTTCGGGAAATGATCCATCGCTGTCGTCGCGTCGCGCAGAACCTCGCCGGCGCCGAGCAGGTGACTCCGCTCCGCGCGAGCGCGAACTTCGCGTATCGTAACCGCCCCATCGTGGGGGAGCGCTTCCTGGCGGTCGGCGACGCCATCGCGTTCGTCGATCCGATCTTCTCGGGGGGCGTGCACATCGCGATCCAGTCCGCGGAGCTCGCGGCGCAGGCGCTGGACAGCGCCCTGGACGACGCCCGCGCGGCCGCCACGCGTTTCGCGGCCTACGAGCGCGCGATCCGACGCGGCCTCGCGCCGTTCTTCCGGTTCATCCACAAGTACTACGAGCCCGCGTTCCTCGAGCTGTTCCTGCAGCCGAAGCCGCAGTTCGGGATGATCGACGCCGTCCTGACGGTGCTGTCGGGCGGCGGATTCGCGGGCATGAGCGTGCGCACCCGGCTGTCCCTCGCGCTCCTGTTCTCGATCGCCCGTGTCAATCTCTGGCTACGTCGCCTCGCCGGTCGGCCCGTGGAATCGCGGCTGGAGTGGTAGTGCGAGCCGAGGCGGTGCCGCCGCCGAGGCGAGCGGTGAGATGGTGGTGGTAGTGCGAGGTGAGGCCGGTCGCCGGCCGAGCCGAGCGGTGAGATGGTGATGGTGGTGGTAGTGCGAGGTGAGGCCGGTCGCCGGCCGAGCCGCGGGGTGAAATGGGGCGGGGGCGTGCGAGGTGAGGCCGGTCGCCGGCCGAGCCGAGCGGTGAAATGGTCCTGAGAATTCTCCGCGGCTACGCGTTCACGATCGCCGGCATCGCGATCGGCGTCGGTGGGCTCGTCACGCTCGGCGCGATGAGCGAGCGCATCGTGCGGTTCATCGAGGGCGGAGATCGGTTCGTGCTCGGCCAGATCTCGGTCGCGGGGCGGGGCATGGGGATGGGGGCGGGTTTCACGGCCGGCGGCCTGCTGCCCGCCGCGACGATTCGCGCGATCGCGGCGGTGCCGGGCGTTCTCGGCGTGCAGCCGCAGGTGATGCTTCCGCTCAACCCTTCGGTCTCGCAGTTCATGACACTCACACAGGAGCTGGTGCTGGGTCTGGACCTCGCCGTGCCGGCGCCGAACCGTCACTACCGGGACCTCCCGGTCCAGGCGGGGCGTTTCCTGCGCCCGGGCGAGCGCAAGGTGGCGGTCCTCGGCGCTTCGTTCGCGGCCTCGCACGGCCTCCGCCCGGGCAGCCGGCTGACGCTGGAGGGCGCGTCTTACGAGGTGGTGGGCGTGCTCGAGCGCATGCTGACGGCGCCCGATCGGTTCGTCTTCGTGTCGATCGAGGACGCCCGCGAGCAATGGGTGGCGAAGGACCGGTTGCTGCAGACCGTGCTCGCCTCGGGGGCCGCGGCGCTCACCGCGGCCGACCTCAACACCGGCGCCGCGGTCGGCTGGACGGACGGCCACGACCCCGACGCCGTGGCCCGTCGCATCCGGGAACGCGTGCCCGGTGTGAACGTCCAGCTCCCGAGCGAACTGTCGGGGCTCCTGCGCTCCTCGACCGCGTTCTTCTCGGCGCTGCTGGTTGGCATCGGCGCGCTCGCGCTCGTCATCGGTGGCCTCTCGCTCGCCAACACGATGGCGGCGGCGGTCTTCGAGCGCATCCGCGACTTCGGCGTCAAGCGCGCGCTCGGCGCCACCGACCTGCAACTGGCGCGCGAGGTGCTCGCCGAGTCGCTCGCGGTCACGCTGGCTGGCGGGCTCGCCGGGCTCGCGCTCGCGCTGGCACTCGGCGCCTCGATCGACGCCTGGGTCGGGCGCTCGGGCCAGGAGCTCTTCGACTTCTCGCCGCGGCTGCTGGCCGGGGCCCTCGTTTTCTCGGTGCTCCTGGGCGCGGCGGCGGCTGGGTACGCGACCTGGCGAGTCGTCGCGCTCTCGCCTGCCGAGGCGATCCGGCGGGGCGCCTGAGTGCTGCGAGCGGCGGGTCTCGCGAAGTCGTATCGCGCGCCGTCGGGGGGGCAGATCCAGGTGCTCCACGACGTCGACCTTGCCGTGAAGGCGGGTGAGCTGATCGTGGTCACCGGCGCCTCGGGCTCTGGGAAGAGCACGCTCCTCAACCTCCTCGGCCTGCTGGAGGACGCCGACGGCGGCGAGCTCTGGTACGGCGACGAGCGGGTCAGCGCGCTCGGGCGCTCGGCGAAGAGTCAGGCGCGCGGCCGGTGCGTCGGATTCGTCTTCCAGAGCTTCCTGCTCGTCTCCTCGCTCACCGCGCTCGAGAACGTGCTGTTGGCGGCGCGCTATGTCGGGCGGCCGGCCGCCGAGGCGCGGCGGCGGGCGCTCGCGCTCCTGGAGCAGCTCGGCGTGGCGGACCGGCGGGACCACTACCCGGCGCAGCTCTCGGGTGGCGAGCAGCAGCGGGTGGCCTACTGCCGGGCGGTGCTGAACGACCCACCCCTCTTGCTCGCGGACGAGCCGACGGGCAATCTGGATGATGCGAACGGCGCAGTCATCCTCGACGGACTGCGGCGCAGGGCGGGTGCGGGCGCGGCGGTGGTGGTGGTGAGCCACCACCCGGACGTCGTCGCGGGAGGAAGCACGGTGTACCGGCTCCACGAGGGCCGTCTGGAGGCCGCGTAGGGCGCGGCGAGGAGAGGAGCGGACATGAGAGTCGTCGTCTGGGCGATAGTGATGACGGTGGCGCTGGGGGGCGCGGCCGGCGCCGCCGAGCCGGTGTCGCAGACCTTCGCGGTGCCCGTGGAGCGGGCGTGGAGCACGACGCTCGCGGTCCTCAAGCACCTCGGCTGGGATATCGACAAGGAGGACCGGGCGATCGGCTGGATCACGACCGACTCGCGCCGCGTCGAGGGCGAGGACTACGGCGTGTACGCGAAGGGGACGCGCCATCGATTGCGCGTCAACGTCAAGGCGGCGGGCGAGGGCCGGACCACGATCACGGTGGAGCGGAGCGTGTTCAAGCGGGAGCGGATCCTCTGGATGGACAACGACGAGCCGATCACCACCACGGACCAGACCGTCGAGAAGGCCCTCCTCTCGGCGATCGGAAAGTCACTCTGATGCTCAAGACCACGGTGCTGGTACTGATCGCGGCGATGATCGGCGGCACGGGTCACGTGCTGCTCTCGAAGGGGATGAAGACCGTCGGCGACCTGACCGAGGCGCCGGCCGCGCACCTCGCGGGCATGATCGGCCGCGCGGTCTCGAACCCGTGGCTGCTGCTCGGCGTGGTGCTGCAGGCGACGTTCTTCTTCATGTACCTCACGCTGCTGTCCCGCGCGAACGTGAGCCAAGTGCTGCCGATGACGGCGGTCGACTACATCGTGGTCGCGCTCCTCGCCCAACTCCTCCTCGCCGAGGCGGTGACGCCGGCGCGCTGGGCCGGGATCGGCTTCATCGTGCTCGGCGTGGCTCTCGTCTCGCGGACTTGATTGACGTCGGGGGGCGCGACCGCCGCTCCCCCCGACACCCCGCAACGGGATCACGTGAGCCTTGATCTCCAGCGCCCTCGGACACCCCCACGGGATCGCGTGAGCCTTGATCTCGAGCGCCCTCGGAGCCGGGCGCCGCGCGGCGCGATCGCGGGGGCGCTCGCCGTCATCGCCTCGGCGCTCTTGATCCTGCCCGGTCTCGGCAACGCGCCGTTCGACGACCCGGGCGAGGGGATGCACGCCGAGATCGCGCGTGAGCTCCAGCGCTCGGGCGATCCGTTCGCGCTGACGCTCGGCGGCGTCCGCTACGTCGACAAGCCCCCGCTCCTCTACGCGCTCCTCGCCGCCGCGTTCACGCTCGCCGGACCCGGCGAGGCCGCCGCGCGCGCGGTGCCCGCGCTCGCCGGGCTCGCTGCCGTCGCCGCGACCGCCTGGTTCGGCGCACGCCTGCTCGGCCCCGGCGGCGGCGCGCTCGCGGGCCTCGCTCTCGCGACGAGCCCGGGGTTCTTCGCGTTCACCCGCTACGTCCGGCCCGAAACGCTGTTCGTCGCCGCGCTCGCCTCGGGCTTCGCCCTCTGCCTCACCGGGCTCGCGGAGGGACGACGCGGTCGCGTCGCGGCCGGGCTCGCGGCCTTCGGCGTGGCCGCCCTCGCCAAGGATCCCCTCGGCGCGCTGGCCCCGCCGCTGGCGCTCGGGGCCGCGCTCGCGCTGGGCGGGCGGGCGCGGCCGCTCGGACGGTGGCTGCCGTGGCCCGGCGTCGCGGCGGGCGCCGTGCTGGGGTTCGGCTGGTGGGTCCTCGCGGAGCGACGGACGCCCGGGTTCCTCTGGTACACGCTCGTGGACAACCACGTGCTCAACGTCCTCGGGGCGCGCTGGTTCCCGGACGAGGACGTGCCGCTCGGCGCGGCGGCGTTCCTCGCCGTCGCCCTGCTCGGCGCCGCGCCGTGGGTGCTGGCCGCGTGCGCGACGATCGTCTCGCTCGTCCGTCGCCGCGCCTGGCGCGATCCCGCGGAGCTGCCCTGGGTGGCGCTCGCCGTGTGGGCGGTCGGCGTCCTCGTCGCGGCGCTCGCCTCCCGCTTCCGCCTCCCGCACTACGGCCTTCCGGCGTACTTCGCGATCGCCCTCCTGGCGGCGCGGGCGTGGGAGTCCGGCTCGCGACGCAGCCTGCTCGTCGCGCACGCGGTGCTGTTCGTCGCCCTCGGAGCCGCGCTCGCGGCCTTCTGGGCCGGCGACGGTGGGCGCTTCCTCGACGACGTCCTCGGCGCGACCGACGTCGCGACGCGGAAGAGCGTGGCGTCCGCTGGCGTTGCGCCGGTGCCGCCGTGGACGGCCTTCCGGCCGCTCGTGGGTACGACGGCGCTCGTCTTCACGCTCGGCGCCCTGGCCGCCGCGCTCTGTGCCGCCGTGCGGCCGCTCGCGCGGCATGGCGGGGCGATCGTGGTCGTCGCCACCCTCGGGTGCGTGCTCCCGTCGGTGGCGGCGGGGCTCTCCCTGGTCTCGACGCACCGCGCGGCGATCGCCGTGGGCGGCGTGATCGCCCGCGCGGCGGCAGCGGACGACGTCGTCGTCCACGAGGGCCCGCTCGAGAGCTCGGGCGCGCTCGAGTGGTACACGGGGCGTCGTGCCGTGATCGTCGACGGGCGACGGAGCGTCCTCGCGTTCGGGGCACTCCGCCCGGAGGGGCGGCAGGTCTTCTGGGACGAGCCCCGGCTCAGGCAGGCGTGGGCCGCAGGCCGGGTGTGGCTCGTCAGCGTCCGGCCGCCGGAGCGGAGCGTCGCGAGCCGCCTGCCGGGAGCGCGGCTCGTCGCGAGCGCCGGCGGGCGCACGCTCTGGGTGAACGCTGGGCCGTGATCAGCCGAGGAGTGCCGTGACGGTGACCGGGTCGTACCCGGCGTCCCGGAGCCCGTCGATCATCGCGGGGAGGGCCGCGAGCACGCGTTCGGGCGCGCCCGGCGTGCCTTCGGCGTCGTGGAGGTCGACGATCGCCCCCGCGTGCGCGCGCCGCAGGACGTGGCGAACCTGGAGGTCTGGCGGCGCCGACCGGAGGCCCTCGGGCTGGATCGACCAGAACACGCAGCGCTCACCATGCCGCCGGAGGGCGCCGAACATCGCCGCGTTGACCATGCCCCACGGCGGGCGGAAGTGCCGCGGCTCGGAACCGGCGAGGGCGGTGAGAAGCGCGTGGGTGCGCCCGATCTCCTCGCCGGTGCGCCACGGCCCGCAGAGCCAGAGGCTCCTGTGCGACCAGCCGTGGCTTGCGACCTCGTGCCCCTCGGCGGCCATTCGACGCACGGTCTCCGGGGCGCGCGCCGCGCGTTCGCCCACGAGGAAGAACGAGCCGGGGACGCGCCGCTCCCGGAGGAGATCGAGGACGCGCGGGGTCCACGCGGGATCGGGGCCGTCGTCGAAGGTGAGGGCGATACGCCGCCGCGCGCGGTCGCCCCGCCAGACGCACGCCGGCGTCACCACGTGCGCGCCCCACGCGTACGCCCCCCACGCCGCGGCGACGCCGAGCGCCAGGCGTCCGAGGGTCACGCGAGTGGGCTCCGGCTGCGCCGCTCGAGGACCAGGTCCACGATCCGCTCCGTCGCGTCCGGGCGGCCGAGGCGGCGCATCCGCACCCGCATGCGCGTGAGCAGTCCCGGCTCGTCGAGGGCCCGGGCGAGTGCTTGCGCGAGCTCACGCCGTGAGCGCGCGACGAGCGCGATGCCCGAGCGCGCGGCGAAGCGCTCGTTGCGTCGCTCCTGGCCGGGCAGCGATCCGTAGGCGAGGACGGGCAGCGTGGCGGCCATGGCCTCGGCGAGGGTCATGCCGCCGGCCTTGGTGACGACGAGGTCGGCCGCCGCCATGAGCTCCCGGACCCCGGTCGCGTAGCCGAGTGTGCGGATCGCGGTGCCCGCGGTGAGCCGCTCGAGCCGTGCGCGCAGGCCCTCGTCCCGCCCCGCGACGAGGATGCCCTGGACCGGGCGTTCGAGGCGTCCGAGCGTCTCCGCGACCTCGGGCAGCCGGCCGAACGCTCCCTGCGAACCCGCCATCGCGAGGACGACCGGCCCGCCGGAGGCGAGGTCGAGCGTCCGGCGGGCCGCGAGCGGATCGACGGGCCCGGAGAAATCCGCGCGCACAGGGATGCCGGTGACGACGACGCGCTCGGCCGGGATGCCGCGCGCGACGAACTCGTGCTTCACCTCGGCGGCGGCGACGCAGAAGCGGTCGATGCCCGGCGCGATCCACTGGCTGTGAGCGACGAAGTCCGTCACGACCGTCGTATGCGGTGGCACGCGCACACCCGCGCAGGCCAGGGACGAGAGCGCCGCGGCGGGCGTCGCGTGGACGCTGACGACGGTGTCCGGGGCGAGACGCTCGAGCAGCGAGGCGAGGCGCCCCGCTCCGATCCGCGTCATGCCGAAGGTGAGCGGCGAATCGCTCCGCATCCAGTCGCCGAGCCCGTAGGCGATGCCCCAGAGGGTGGGCGCGCGGCGCAGCATCGCGTAGTAGACCGCGCGCGAGGCGCGGTCGAAGAGCGGGTGGACCAGCTCGCGGAAGTGGTCGACGACGGTCGCCCGGGCGCCGGCGCGCTCGAACGCGGCGGCGAGGCAACGCGCGGCCGCATTGTGACCGGAGCCGTAGCTGGCGGTCAGGATCAGGACGTGCGACATCGGATATGATGGTACCCGAGATGGACGCGGCTGCGGTCGAGCGCCTGAGGCGAGAGCTCGCGCGCGCGGAGCGTCACGCGCGCTGGTGGCGGGCGCTCAGCATCGTGGTGCTGGCGCTGTGCGTCTTCCTGGCCGTCCTGATCGGGTTCGCCAAGAAATGCGGATGACGCGCGGCCGGCGCCCTTGACTCGTGCGAGTCGAATGTGTAGCTTCGGGGGCACGGACGATTAGCTCAGTTGGCAGAGCGCTGGCCTCACATGCCAGAGGTCACTGGTTCGAGTCCAGTATCGTCCACCATTATGAAAGTAAGCGTTTTTATTGACGGACAGAACTTCTATCGCTCCCTCCAGCGCGTCGACGAGACCCTGCGTGTCGACTACGACCGGCTCGCCGCGTGGATCATCCAGGCCGTGGGCGGGCCGACGGCGATTTTCGCCGGCGCCTACTACTATGTCGGCGTCTCGGCCGACGCGCCGCCGCTGGTCGCGGGCTTCCTGAAGGGGCTCGAGCTCCGGCCCGGCTACTTCGTCAGGCGGGAGCTGCGCGTCAAGCGGACGGCGCGCTGCTCGCTCTGCGGCGGCGAGACCGAGTACACGACCGAGAAGCGCGTGGACACGCGCCTGGTGGCGGATCTGATCCACTACGCCGCGATCGGCGCGTTCGACGCGGCGGTGCTCGTCTCCGGCGACGACGACTTCGTGCCCGCCGTCGAGGCGGTGAACGCGCTCGGTCGCCAGGTGTGGGTGGCCACGTGGTCGGCCGGGGAGCTGTCCTCCGACCTGCGTGTCCGCTGCTTTGGCCACCTCCAGCTCGCGGACGGCATCGCGGCGTTCCGCTCCGAGCGCCCGGCGCGCATCGCCGAGCGCGTGCCGCCACGGCCGGCGCCCTCACGGCTCGCGCGCGTGATGCACGAGCCGAGCGGGCCCTTGCCGCAGAGCGCGCTCGAGCGCGGGCTCGAGGAGCTCCGGCGCGCCGAAGCGCGGCTCCCGCACGTGGGGCGCGGTTACTTCGTCATGCGCTGGAAGTCGCATGCGCTCCCGCCGGCCGGGCCCGAGCGCGAGGCGCTCGTTCAGCAACTGGTGGACGCGGGGCTCGCGGAGGAGTTTCCCGT
>MGCE01000127.1:0-1241 GCA_001790315.1 Candidatus Rokubacteria bacterium RIFCSPLOWO2_02_FULL_72_37
CGACGACAGCCCGTGCAGGTAGAGCAGGGGCAGGACGCTCTCCACGCGCGGCGACCGCCGCACGTACGGCGGCAGGATCACGCTCGTGAACTCTTGGCGGGCCCCATCGAGCACCCGCCGGTCGTTGACCCGGGGGGCGGCGATGGTCAGGGGACCGACGCCGGTGGTGACCGGGCGCGGGCGCGCGGTGCCGTTACGGACGACCAGCGCGTGGCCGCCCCCGTCGCGCGCCTCCCGGAAGCGCGCCACGTACTCCGCGGCTTCCAGTTGCAGCGCCGCCGCGATCATCCGCCGCGCGCCGTCGCGCGCCAAGTCATCCAGCGTCGCGCCGATCGTCGGCGCCTCCCCGGCCAGCGCCTCCGCCTTCGTGGTGATAACCTTCAACATGGGTGGCGTACCTTTCCCCCGGTTGCCACCGGGGCTTTGGGGTTGACTGCTCAACTTCCCCAAGAAGGGTACGTCGCCTTTCTCGCTCATCCACAACTTCTGACGATAGCTCGCCGTGTCCGCGCGTTTACCAGTCTCGCTGATGGTACGGCACATTTGATACGGGTCAGATTGGGTGGCGCTCGAGAGATTCCGCCAATCCCTGTCGAAGGCCGTCCGAGGATATACAAGCCAGCAAGTCAATCAGCGCAGAGTTCACGCCTCGCCCCTCCGGCTGAGCAGGCCGAAGGATTCGACAACCGGTCGAAGAGGAAGCAACGCAGACGGCGGAGCGCGTTACGAGCGGGGAATCAACCGGTGCGGGGTGGACTGCCGGGACTGGGAAAACGGACCTGAACAGCAGCATTCCTCGTCAGCCCGAGTCGTGGGGAGGTTGGGGTTCAATCGTTCCGATGATGAAGGAGCGCTACGGAGGAGCGTGGAGTGCTCGCGCTCTGTCCACGCTCAACGGCGTGCCGCTTATGCCGGTACCGGCACAAGCGCCACACCTATGCGAGCCTGCTCCTCGCCGCCGGCGCGCCGATCACGTACGTCAGCGGGCAGCTCGGCCACGCGAACCCCGCCACGACCCTCCGGTACTACGCGAAGTGGATCCCGAGCCGAGGCCAGCGGTGGGTGGACGTCCTCGATCGAGACCGGCCCGTGGAGGCGCCGGCGCGCGAAGTTGGAACCAATCTGGAACCAAGAATCGTGGTGGCGAGCGCGGACGATCCGCAAGTGCTGGAGAGAATTGGCTCCCCGGGCAGGACTCGAACCTGCGACCTAGTGATTAACAGTCACCCGCTCTACCGACT
>MGCE01000127.1:1264-2521 GCA_001790315.1 Candidatus Rokubacteria bacterium RIFCSPLOWO2_02_FULL_72_37
GCGGTGCTGCTCGGCCCAGTCGCGGACGGCCCGGATCGCCTCCACCATCCCGTCGCGCTCCGCGCCGGCCGTGAGGAACCGCGGCAGCGCGGTGCGCGCGGCCATCGCGTACGTCAGCAGGACGCCCTCGCTCCGCGGCTCGAGCTGCCAGTAGCCGAAGCTCTCGCGGAAGAGCCCGTTCTTGCGCCCGCGGTCGAGCCGCCAGGCGAGCCGCCCGCGCGCCGCGTCCGGGTAGTTGTTGACGTGGAAGCCGAACGAGAAGGGCCCCACGCCGACCACGTACCGCACGAGGGCGTGCGCGGCGTCGGATTCGAGCACCGTCGCTTCGACAACGTTCGGGTAGAGCCCGGAGTGGCGCGGGTAGTCCACGAGCACGCGCCACACCGAGTCCGGTGGAGCGTTCACGAGCGCCAGCGCCGTGCCCCCCGAGCGCGCTGCCACGGGCGCACCCGCGGGCAGCTCGTCGAGGACGACGATTTCTCGGCGCTCGAGCCGCCCGAGCTGATCGGACGACAGGGTCAGCGGGTTGGCCGGCGCCGCCGTCGCTGCGACAATGAGCAGGGCCAGGAGCACGGCGCAGGGGCGGATGGACATGACGGCGCGCCCCGCAAAGCGCGGACGCTCGCGTCCTCGCTCGTCCTGCTGGCGGCCCTCGCCGCGCGGGTCACCGGCGAGCCTGCGGCGCCCCGCTGGCCGCCGTTCCTCGAGCCGCGCGCCGCGCTCCGGGAAGAGATCGCGGCCGCCGTCGAGCGGGTCTGGCGCGAGCCCACGCTCACGCGCACCGTGAACGGCCGCGCCGCGCCCGTGCCCTTCGCGCTCTTCACGGCGCTCGTGGACGCGCCGGACGTGACCGCGGCCGCCGCGCGCCATCGCGCGCTGGCGCGCTGGCAGGTCCGCGCGCTCGGCGACGGGCGCTGGGAGGCCGACGACGGCGACGGCGCCCACGGCTGGTACCGGGTGCTCCGCCGCGACGAGCGGCGGCGCATCCTCCTCTCCTCCGGCGAGCACTCGAGCTTCCTGCTCGGGACGATCACGGGGAGCGCGCTCACGCTCCTCGATCTCGAGCCGCGCGAGGACGGCGTCGCGCAGTCGCTCAGCGCCTGGGTGCGCATCGACAACCCGGTCGCGGCGTTCCTGGCCCGTGTGCTGATCACGCTCTTCGGCGGGGTCGCCGATCGCAAGCTCGCCGAGGGGCTCCGCGTGACCGCGGCGATCGCCGCATGGGCCGCCGACCGGCCCGAGGACTTCTGCGGCTGG
>MGCE01000127.1:2594-6410 GCA_001790315.1 Candidatus Rokubacteria bacterium RIFCSPLOWO2_02_FULL_72_37
CCGCTGGGTCGTCCGCACCTCCTGCCGCATGAAGCACGCGGGCCCATGAGGATCAGCGAGCGCGTCGTCTTCCGCATCGGGTCGAGCACCACGGACGTCGCGGCGCTGTAGAGCGCGATCGCTGAGTGGGATGGGCGCGCATGGCCCGCCTCGGGCGAGCCCCGAGCCGGCGCGCATCCTGACCAGATCGGACACCCGGGTGACAAGTTGCCGGACAGGAAGTTCCGGATCGTCCCGTCGTCGACGGCGCAAATGCCCGCCATCTCTTCTCGAGGCGTGCCCTGCGCGGGCCCGGCAGGGATCTTGCTGACTCCCGCGGTTGGATTGGCCGCGCTCCGGGAAACAGGAACAGGGAGAAGATGGGCCGACTGACCGCGGAAGAGCGACAACGCGTGAGCCGCCACCGGGCGCTGACCCCGGCGCAGGCCGGGCCGACGGCGCACGAGGGTGCGCACGCACCCTGCCGGGAGACGACGCGCCGGAGGCTCACGCGGGCCCTCGCGGCCGCGACGATCGCCGCGGTGTCCGCCGGCGCGCTGCTGGCCGCGCAGGCGGTGATGTTCGAGCTGCGCGGGTCCCTCGTCGAGACGTTCCTGCCGCGCGCGAGCGCGACGGCGCCCGACGAGCCCGGGCGGGACCGCGGCGAGGCCGGCGCCCCGCTCGCGTCCCTGGTCGATCCCGGCGCGCGGCGCTAGCCGATCTCGCGGCGGCCCTCGAGGGCTTTCGACAGCGTCACCTGGTCCGCGTACTCCAGATCGCCGCCGACGGGCAGCCCGCGCGCGATCCGCGTGACGCGGATGCCGAGCGGCCGGAGAAGCTTCGCGAGATAGAGCGCGGTGGCCTCGCCCTCGACGTTGGGGTTCGTCGCCAGGATGACCTCCGTCGTCTCCCCTTGCTCGAGCCGCAGGAGCAGCTCGCGCACCTTGAGCTCGTCGGGACCGACGCCGTCGAGCGGCGAGAGCGCGCCGAGCAGCACGTGGTAGCGGCCGCGGAACTCGCCGGTGCGCTCCATCGCGAGCAGGTCGTTCGGCTCCTCGACCACGCAGAGGACCCGCGGGTCGCGGGCCGGGTCGGCGCAGATGCGGCACGGGTCCTGGTCGGTGACGTTGAAGCACGTACGGCAGTAGACGATGCGCTCCTTGACGGCGACGAGCGACTCGGAGAGCTCGCGCACCTCCTCGACGGGCCGCTTGAGCAGGAAGAACGTCATGCGCTGCGCCGTCTTCGGTCCGACGCCCGGCAGGCGCTGCAGCGCGTCGATCAGCCGCGCGACCGGTTCGGGGTAGAACGCCACCGCGGTCCTACATCCCGAGCCCGGGGATCTTGAGCCCGCCGGTCAGCTTGCCCAGCTCCTGCTGCACCAGCTCGCGAGACTTCCGGAGCGCTTCGTTGCAGGCGGCGAGCACGAGGTCCTCGAGCATCTGCGCATCGTCGCGGTTGATGACCTCCGGATCGATCTTGATCGACAGCAGCTCCTGCTTGCCGTTGGCCTCGACCGTGACCATGCCCCCGCCGGCCGTGGCCTCGACCTTCCGCCTGCCGACCTCCTCTTGCAGAGCGGCCATCTGCTGCTGCAGCCGCTGCGCTTCCTTCATCATGTTGCCGAAGCCTTTCACTGGCCTTCTCCTTCCGGCAGGCGCGGCCGCACGGCGACGACCTCGCCCTGGAACTCCGCGAGCGCCGCCTGCACGGCCGGATGCGCCGCCACGCCGCCGGCGGCCTCTCCGCCGGTCTGCACGCTGATCCGCTCGGCGCCGGCGATCCAGTGGCGCACCGCCTGGACGACGACGTCCCGGTTCGTGCTGTCGCTGAGCATCTCACGATGGAAGTGGTTTCCGGTGAGGACGATCGTGAGCTCCCGGCCCGAGAGCGCGCCCGGCCGCGCTTGCATCAGCACGGCGCCGAGCGTGGGCCGCTTCTTCATGACTTCGTCCACGACGCGCTCCCACGCGGTCGCGACGTCCGCCTCCACGGCGGCGACCGCCGGTGGCGCCGAGGCGGCGGCCTGGGGCGCCGCGGGCCGGGGCGGCGGCGGGCGGCGCGGCTCCACCGCGCGCGGCGGCGCCTCCGCGCCGGGAATCAGGCTCGCCTGCGCCGGCGCGGCCGGCGGCGCCCCCGCGACCGCGCCCTGGCGGAGCTGCGCCCGCGCTTCGTCCACGCGCCGGAGCACCTCCTCGAGCGTCTGCGGCACGGGCCGCCGGGTGGCGCGCACGGTGGCGATCTCGAGCTCCACGCGCGGGTGCGGCGATTCGCGCATGAGCGCGTCCGCCTCGAGGAAGCCGCGCAGCACGTAGAGGATCTCGTCGAGCGACGCGGCGTCGCCGAGCGCCCGCAGCGCGTTGCCCTCGGCGGGGCTCAGGTCGGCGACCTTCTCGGTCGGCGCCGCCTTGAGCACGAGGACCCGCCGGAGGACCTCGACGATGTCGCGCGCGAACGCGCCGAGGTCCTCGCCCTCGCGCACCGCGTGGTCGATCGCCTCGAGCGCGCCGCCCGTGTCGTGGGCGATCACCGCGGCCGCGAACGCCCGGATGGCTTCGGGCGCCGTCGTGCCGAGGAGCTCGGCGACCGTCTCCGCGCCGAGTCGGCCGTTCCCGAAGGCGATCGCGGTGTCCAGGAGCGAGAGCGCGTCGCGCAGCGATCCCTCCGCGGCGCGGACGATCGCCGGGAGCGCGCCGGGCTCGAACGGTATCCGCTCCTCCGTGAGGATCCGCTCGAGCGCCGCCGCCAGGGTGTCGGGAGCGATCGGGCGGAAGTCGAAGCGCTGCACGCGCGAGAGCACCGTGGCCGGGATGTCCCGCGGGTCCGTCGTCGCCAGCACGAACACGACGTGCGGCGGTGGCTCCTCGAGCGTCTTCAGGAGCGCGTTGAAGGCGGCCTCGGTGAGCTGGTGGACCTCGTCGACGATGTACACCTTGTGGCGTCCCCGCGCGGGCGCGTACTTCACGTTTTCGCGCAGCGTGCGGATCTCTTCGATGCCGCGGTTCGAGGCGGCGTCGATCTCGATGACGTCGATCAGGGTGCCGGCCTGGGCCTCGCGGCAGACGTCGCATGCGCCGCACGCCTCGGCGCCGGTCCGCGCCGGGCAGAGGAGCGCCTTCGCGAGCAGGCGGGCCGTCGTCGTCTTGCCGATGCCGCGCGGGCCCGCGAAGAGGTACGCGTGGGCGATGCGGCCGGACACGAGCGCGTTCCGGAGCGTGCGCGTGATCGCGTCCTGCCCCACGACCGCGTCGAACGTCTGCGGCCGCCACTTCCGGGCGAGCACCTGGTAGCTCACGGAGCGGAGCCCCGCGCGTCTCTCGCTCGCCACCCTCGGCTCATGGCGACCTCACGCTTCGATACAGTGACCGTGCACCCTCCTTCGATCGATCCGCCCTGCGAACTCCCCGCGGAGCCGGCTCGGGTCAGGTACTCCCACGGCACACGAGAGGGTCGCCTTACCGTTGCTCCCTTCCGGGCCTGGCGGGGTTCGACGATTCTCGTTGCGTGGGGCCCAACCGTCAACGCCTCCCCACGAGGCTCACTCAACACGGACCGCCCTCGAGAGGGAGTTCGACCCCGCTGAAGCGGATTGCGGGCTACAGGGCACCGCTAACTCCCCGTCTAGCACGGCCACACCGTAATCATTGGCGGAGGGGGCGGGATTCGAACCCGCGGCACAGGGATTACCCGTGCACGGCATTTCCAGTGCCGCACCTTCGGCCGCTCGGTCACCCCTCCATCGGCCGAGAGAATTGGCGGAGGGGAGAGGATTTGAACCCCCGAGGGACCTTCTGGGCCCCTATCCGATTTCGAGTCGGACGCCTTCAACCGGGCTCG
>MGCE01000128.1:0-5010 GCA_001790315.1 Candidatus Rokubacteria bacterium RIFCSPLOWO2_02_FULL_72_37
GAAGGTACTCTTGGGCGTACTGAAGGAGGAACGGACAATGCCCAGGGTCCCTGACATCATGCCGGTCACCGATCTCAGACAGGACGCGGCCGCCGCCCTCAAGCGGGTTCGCGCTACGAAGCAACCCCTGGTGATCACGCAACGAGGGCGGGCAGCGGCCGTCATGATCAGTGTCGAAGCATACGAACGCGACGAACACGAACGGCAGATTCTCCGGTTACTCGCACAGGGCGAGCGCGAGATTCGCGCAGGAAAAGGACATGCCCTCGCCGCGGTTCTCGCGGAAGTCGACCGCCTGCTCGGCGACACGTGAGGCGGCGAGTCCGCTTCACGCCCTCCGGCCGAAGACAGTTCCTTGCTGTGGTCGCCCATATTCTTCGTGACAATCCCGCCGCCGCCCGGCGGTTCGGGCAGCGAGCGGAGCGTGCGCTGCGCCGGCTGGAGAGGTTTCCCGAATCAGGCCGTGCCCTTCCCGAGTTCCCCGACCTTCCGTATCGTGAGGTCATCGTGGCCCCGTACGGGTTCTTCTATCGCATCGCGGACAAGACCGTGTGGATCGTCGGTGTTTGGCACGGTGCGCAGATCCCCGAAGAACCGCGACGCGGCGGCTGAGGCGCTGGCTGACGCCGGGTGAGGCTGCCCGGACCTCCACGGTTGCCGCGTCGGCCCCTCGATTGAGCTTTCCGGAGCGCGTCGGCGTACTCGACCAGCGACGCGGCATCGGCGTAGCGCCGCTGTTCGTAGCTGAGCTGCGCGCGCTCGAAGATCGTGCCGGTGCGCATCGCAGCACCTCTGCTGCCCCCACGGCGAGCAGCGCGGCGAGCCATCCAAGAGCGCGCACCCGGCGCTGCCACGCGCGCGCTGCCACGCACGCTTGACCCGGGTGCGCGGCGGCGCTATGTTCCGCCCGCGCCCCCGGGGCGGTCCGGGCCACCATACTCCCACGAGAGGGACCATGCCTGCCAAGCCCAAGTACACCGACATCCTGTTCGAGGTGAAGGACCAGGTCGCGTGGGTCACGATCAACCGCCCGCGCGTCCTGAACGCGTTCCGCGAGCAGACGCTCGACCAGATGACCGAGGCGCTCCGCAGGACGCGCGAGGATCCGACGATCGTCTGCGCGGTGATCACCGGCGCCGGCGACAAGGCGTTCTCCGCCGGAGGTGACTTCTACGCCATGCGCCGGCTCAACTTCGCCAACAGCTACATGTGGAACGACCGCATGCAGGGGCTGGCGATGACGATCCGCGGGCTGCCGATCCCGGTGATCGCGATGATCAACGGCTGGTGCATGGGCGGCGGCCACGAGGTGGCGCTCTGGTGCGACCTCGCGATCGCCGCGGACGACGTGGTGCTGGGCCAGACGGGCGCCCGGGTCGGCGCCTGCCCGACGGTCGGCGCCACGCAGTATCTCCCGCGGCTGATCGGCGAGCGGCTCGCGCGCGAGATGATCTTCTGCGCGCGGCGCTTCACCGCGAAGGAGGCGGTCGACATCGGCCTCATCAACAAGTGCGTGCCCCGGAAAGCGCTCCGCGCCGAGACGCTCAAGTGGTGCGAGGCCATGAAGGGGCACAGCGCGCTCACGCTGCGGATGACCAAGAAGTCGCTCAACTTCGAGTCGGACCTGCTGTACGCCTCGTGGCAGCACGGCATGGAGCTGCTCGCCCACGTCTGGGGCTCGGAGGAGGCCAGCGAGGGGATGGACGCGTTCCTCGCCGGCCGCGCGCCCGACTTCAACAAGTTCCGCGCGCGCGACCGGAAGGCGCTGGCCGAGTACCTGGCCGGCTTCGCGCGCGACCTGAACGCGCCGCCGGCGCTCAGGCGGAAGGGGCGGTAGTGGCCGCGGCCGAGGGGGCGCTCTGCGGGCTGCGCGTCCTCGACCTGACGCGCATCCTGGCCGGGCCGCTCTGCACCATGATGCTCGGCGACCTCGGCGCCGACGTGCTCAAGATCGAGCCCGTGGCCGGCGGCGACGACACGCGCGGCTGGGGGCCGCCGTTCGCGGGCGGCGAGTCGGCGTACTTCCTCGGCGTCAACCGCAACAAGCGCTCCCTCACGCTCGACCTCGGGACCGACGCGGGCCGGGAGATCCTGGCCGGCCTCGTCGGCCGCGCCGACGTGCTCGTCGAGAACTTCAAGGTGGGCACGCTCGAGAAGTGGGGCGTCGGCGACGCCTGGCTCGCCGCCCGCGCCCCACGCGTGATTCGCTGCTCGATCACCGGCTACGGCGCGAGCGGCCCCCGGGCGCCGGAGCCCGGCTACGACTTCATCTTGCAGGCGGAGTCCGGCCTCATGAGCATCTGCGGCGCGCCGGACGGGCCGCCGACCAAGTACGGGGTGGCGATCGTGGACGTGTGCACCGGGATGCTCGCCTGCAGCACGATCCTGGCCGCGCTCGAGGCGCGCCACCGCACCGGCCACGGCCAGCGCGTCGAGGTCTCGCTGCACGACACCGCGCTCGCGATGCTGGTCAACGTGGCGTCGAGCTACCTCGTCGCCGGCCGGGAGGCCCGCCGCTTCGGCAACGGCCACCCGACCATCGTGCCGTACACGACCTACCCGACGCGCGACGGCCAGATGGCGGTGGCCGTCGGCAACGACGCGCAGTTCGCCCGCTTCGCCGGGGCCGTCGGGCGGCCGGAGTGGGCGCGCGACGAGCGGTTCGTCAGGAACCGCGACCGGGTCGTCCACCGGGACGTCCTGGATGCGCTCGTCGCCGACGTCTTGCGCGCCGACGTCACGCAGGCGTGGATCGAGAAGCTCCGCGCGGCGGGCGTGCCGTGCGGCCGGATCAACTCGGTGGCGCAGGCCCTCGACGACCCGCACGCGGCCGAGCGCGGCATGGTGGAGACCATCGAGCATCCCGCGGTCGGCGCGCTCCGCCTGCTCGGCATCCCGTTCAAGCTCGGCGGCACGCCGGCCAGCGTGCGCCGGCCGCCGCCGACCCTCGGCCAGCACACCGACGAGATCCTGCGTGACGAGCTGGGACTGACCGCCGAGCGCATCGGTGAGTTGCGCGCCCGGAAGGTGATTTGAGCCCCGGGAGTCCTCGGAGGGAGCGACCACGGCGATGAGCGACATCGTACGGGAGGCAGCGCGCAAGTACCGCAACTGGGGCACGTGGGGCGCCGACGACGAGCTCGGCACGCTCAACTACGTCACGCCCGAGGTCGTCCGGCGGTCGGCCCAGCTGGTGCGGCGCGGCGTGACGTTCTCGCTCGCGATCCCCTTCGACAGCACGGGGCCGCAGATCAACCAGCCGCGGCGCTTCAACCCGATCCACCGCATGATCCTGACGGGCCCCGACTTCACGACGGGCGCGTTCACGCGCCCCGGCGGCGCGGGCTTCGCCGACGACATGGTGATCATGCCGCTGCAGTGCGCGACCCAGTGGGATGCCCTCTCCCACTGCTTCCTGGACGGCCAGCTCTACAACGGCTACGACGCCAACCTGGTCTCCAGCGCGGGCGCCAGGAAGAACGGCATCGAGAAGATGGCGCGTCACATCGTCACGCGCGGCGTCCTCCTCGACATCCCGCGCCTCCAGGGCGCCGACTGGCTCGAGCCCGGCTACGCGATCACCACCGCCGACCTCGACGCGGCCTGCCGCGCCGAGCGCGTGACGATCGGCCGGGGCGACGCGCTCCTCGTGCGCACCGGGCAGATGCTCATGTGCCGCCGGCGCGGCGGCTGGGGGGACTACGCCGGCGGCGACGCGCCCGGGCTCTCCTTCCACACCGCCGGCTGGATCCACGAGCGGCAGATCGCGGCCGTTGCCACAGACACCTGGGGCATGGAGGTCCGCCCCAACGAGATCCCCGACACCTACCAGCCGCTCCACCAGATCCTGATCCCGAGCATGGGGCTCCTGGTCGGCGAGATCTTCGATCTGGAGGCGCTCGCCGAGGACTGCGCGCGCGAGGGGGTCTGGGAGTTCCAGTTCGTGGCGCCGCCGCTGCCGATCACGGGCGCCGTGGGCTCGCCCATCAACCCGCTCGCGATCACCTGAGGGGCTGCGGGGGCTCGTTCAGCCGTCGAGCTGAGCGGCGCGCGCGGCCGCGTCGTACACCGCGGCGGCCAGGCGGCCGGGTTCGTAGGCGTCGTTCAGATCGCCGTCCCGGGTGCCCGCGTCGTGACCCGCCACGACGAGCAGGGGATCGGCCGCCGGCGACCCGACGGGCTCGCCGCCCGCCTCCGTGACGATCGTCGCGCCGCGCGCGGAAAGCCCGCGGCGCGCCACCTCGCGGAAGCCGGGGTGAGCGTCGACCGCGATGTCGCGCGCCGGCGAGCGCAGCTCGACGGCCACGCCCGCGTCGGCCAGGACGAGCGCCGCGTGGGCGCTCGCGAGGTCGTCGCCGGTGACGATCGCGCGCGCCGCGCGCGCGTAGTCGCCGGGGGAGGCGAGGACGTCGTAGCTGGTGACGGTGCGCCCGCGGGCGGCCGCGGGGCCCCGCACCTCCCAGAGCACGTCGTGCGCGCCCGGCTCGGGCTCGCCGCGGATCAGCCGGACGCCGGCCGCCGTCGCCCGCGCCGCGAGGGCCTCGATAGTCTCGCCGACCTCTTCCTGGCCGGGCACGCGCGCCCGGAGCGCCTGCAGGCCGCCGAGGACCGGCCCGGGCTCGTGGACCGTCACGCTGTGGCCGCGGTGCGCGGCGACCCAGGCCGCGGTGAGCGCGGCGAAGCTCGAGCCCCTGATCGCGAGCCGCACCGGACGTGCGGCCGCGGCGGGCATGAAGGTCGCTTCCCGCCCGACCGCCGGGTTGACGGGGCAGATGGTCTCGGGCCGGGCGCTCCGGCCGAGGCACACGTTGCAGCCGAAGCACCAGAGGACGCGCGCCTCCTCGCCGTCGCGAACCTTCCGCGGCAGCTCCGGGTCCGCGATGGAGGCCCGGCCGAAGGCGGCGAGGTCGATCTGGCCGCCCGCCAGCGCCGCCTCGGCGACGTGCGCGCGCTTGATGCGGCCGACGCCGATGGTGGGCAGGCCCGTCGCCGACCGGATCGCCGCGGCGA
>MGCE01000128.1:5042-13624 GCA_001790315.1 Candidatus Rokubacteria bacterium RIFCSPLOWO2_02_FULL_72_37
AGCGCGCGCTGGATCCCGTCGACGATGTCGAGCAGGAAGCGCAGCCGGTTGTCGAGCGGCCCGCCGAAGGCGTCGTCGCGCCGGTTCGAGTAGCGCGAGAGGAACGCGCCCACGAGGTAGCCGTGGGCGCCGTGGATCTCCACGCCGTCGAACCCCGCGTCGGCGAGCCGGACCGCGGCGCGCACGAACGCCTGCTCCAGCTCCTGGATCTCGTCGACGGCGAGGGCGCGGGGCGTCTCGCGGTTGATCGGGCACGGGATCGCCGAGGGCGCGACGAGCGGGAGCCCCGTGATCCGGCTCTTGGTCTGCCGCCCGGCGTGGCTCAACTGGCCGACCACGACGCCGCCCCCGCGCTGGACCGCCGAGGCGAGCCGCGCCAGCCCGGCGACGTATCGGTCGTCGTCGATCATGACCATGCGCGGCATCACGCGCCCGCCCGGGTGCACGCCCAGGTTCTCCGTCACGATGAGCCCGAAGCCGCCACGGGCCCGCGCACCCAGGTACTCGCAGAGCGCGTCGGTGACGAAGCCGTCCGGGGTCGCGTAGTTCGTGGTGAGCCCCGGGACGCTGAAGCGGTTGGGGAGCCGGAGCCTGCCCAGCGTGAACGGGCTGAAGAGGGTCGGGTACGCGACGGCGCCAGGGAAGCTCACGGCTTCGGGCGGCGCCGTGCGGCGCGGAAGGCGCCGAGCCGGCGCTTGTGCTCCTCGGTGCGGAACGCGAAGCTCTGGAGGTACGCCTCGTACTCGAGGTCAGTCCCGAACTCCACGTGCTCGGCGCGGCGCAGCGCGAGCTTCGAGATGACGTTCGCGCGCCGCGACCCCGCGGCGATCCGCTCGGCGACGGACAGCGCCGTCGCCTCCAGCCGGTCGTCGGCGACGACCTCGGCGAAGAGACCGAGGGCCAACCCCTCCCGGGCGGACACGCTCCCACCCGTCAGCACCAGGTGGCTCGCCCGCACGCGCCCGACGAGGCGCGGCAGCAGGTAGGTGCAGCCCATGTCGGCGGACGCGAGCCCGATGCGGCCGAAGACGAAGTCGTAGCGCGCGCGCTCGGCCGCGATCGCGATGTCGCACGCCATCGCAAGCGCGGCGCCGCCGCCCGCCGCCGGCCCGTTGACCGCGGCGAGGACGGGTGGGTCGAGATGGTGGAGGCGCCAGACGACCCGGTTGTAGCCCCGGATCATCTCGAACTCCTGCTCGCGGTCGGTGGGCTCGGTGCTCATGATCTCGTCCACGTCGCCGCCGGCGCAGAAGACGGGCCCGCGGCCCGTGACGATCACCGCGCCGATGGCGGTGTCGCGCTCCACCTCGTCGAGGACGGCGTGCAGCGCCGGGAGCGTGTCGCGCCCGAGCGCGTTGCGCCGATCCGGGCGATCGAGCACGATGCGGGCGACGGCCCCCCGCCGCTCGAGCACGACCGGGCGACCGGTCACCGCCCCGCCCCGTGCGCCTTCGCCAGCTCGCGGAGCATGAAGCGCCGGATCTTGCCCGAGCCGGTCAGGGGTAGCTCGTCGATGAACGTGATGCTCCGCGGCACCTTGAAGCGCGCCAGGTTCCGGCGGCAGTGCTCGAGGATGTCCGCCTCGCTCGCGCGCGCCCCGGGCGCCGGGACGACGAACGCGCGCACGGTCTCGCCACGCACCTCGTCGGGCAGCCCGACCACGGCGACCGACTGCACCGCGGGATGGTCGAAGATCACGGTCTCGACCTCCTTCGGATAGACGTTGTTGCCGCTCGTGACGATCATGTCCTTGAGACGGTCGAGGATGTAGAGGTGGCCGGCCGCGTCGATGGTCCCGATGTCGCCGGAATGGAGCCAGCCGCCGCGGAGCGTCCGGGCGGTCAGCTCGGGCTGGTTCCAGTAGCCGAGCATGATCGTCCCGCAGCGGAAGATCAGCTCGCCGGGCTGGCCCGGCGCCACGTCGCGGTCGGCCTCGTCGACGACGCGCGCCTCGACGCCGGGCAGCGGCGGCCCGCAGGAGCCCGGCCGCGCCGGCGCGCCGGGCACCTGCACGCTCGCGACCGGCGAGATCTCGGTGAGGCCGTAGCTCTCGACGGTCTCGCACCCGAGCGTCGCGCGGAGGTCCTGCTTGAGCTTTTCGGGCACCGGCCCGCCGCCGACGTCGATCAGGCGCAGGCAGCCGAGGTCCCGGCCCGCCATGTGCTCGGCCATGCGCACGAACATGGTCGGCACGCCGGCGAGGCACGTCACGCGGTGCCGCTCGACCAGCGCGACCGCCTCCGCCGCGCCGAACACGGGCGTGAGGACCGTGCTCGCGCCGGCGAGCCCCGCTTGCAAGAAGTCGAAGCTGTAGCCGAAGCTCGAATAGGACGGCAGGATCGTGAGAAACCGGTCGGTCGCCTGGTAGCCGAGGGCGCCCGACGCCATGCGGGCGTTGTCGACGAGGCCCTGCTGGCGGAGGACGATGCCCTTGGGGGCGCCGGTCGTGCCCGAGCTGTAGATGATGAGCCCCGCGCCGTCGGCGCGGCTCCGGCCCGGACCCGTGTGCTCGCGCGCGCCCGCGAGCGCCGCGTCGTAGGACTGCCAGCCGCTCGCCGTCCCCTGGGTCACCAGCCGGAGCCGCAGGGAGCCGGGCAGGATGTCCGCCGGCACCCGGTCGAGCATCGCGGCCTCGACGATCAGGCCCGAGGGCGTGCAGTCGGCGAAGAGCAGCCCGTTCTCGCGCGCCGTGTTGAGGCCATTGGCCGGCACGGCGGTCGCGCCGACGAGCCCGCAGGCGATGTAGATCTCGTACAGCTCGCGCGCGGTGCGCATGAACGCCGCCACGCGGTCGTCCGGGCCGATCCCGGCCGCGGCCAGCACGGCCGCGAGCCGGCGCGACCGCGCGAGCGTCTCGCCGTAGCGGACGGTGGCGCCGTCGGGCAGGACGAGGTGGGTCGCGGCGTCGTCGCGCGCGGCCGCGCGCAGGAACACCTCGTCGACGGTTTGCGGCGTCGTCACGGGAGCCCGAGCGGGCGCGCGATCATGCGCGGCTGGGTCTCATTCGCGCCCCCCCAAGCAAGCCAACCAGGGCATTGTCGATAACCTTCGTAGTACTCGTGTTCCAGCCGTACCCGACGTACTGCTCAAGCTCGACGGTGCGAGCGATGCGCGCGGATGCGGATCAACGCCCAGGCTCAGCGGCCGGCGCGAGCAACGCGAGCTGCGGACCGCTGAAGCCCGAAGTTCGACGCTCAGCGGAGGCGAGCACGGATCACGCGGGGATCGCGCCTGCCGTGAACGCAGGCCAAGACGACGACGAAACCCTCGAGTACCCGATACCACAAGACATAGGGGAATCGCCGCAGCAGAGCGCGGCGAGCACCACGATACCGATCGGGATATGCAAACGGGCTGTCTGCGATCCGTGCGATGGCAGCGTCCACTGCATCGCGGAACTCACGGCCGACACCGGGTTGCTGCTCTTCGTACCAGTCCTCGACCCTCTCCAAGTCGAGCTCGGCCGCTCGACGGATGAAGAGCGGTAGGGTCAACGACGCCGCTGCTCAAGGCGAGCTTTGACCTCTGGCCATGAACTCTGAGCGTCAGGATTCCTCTCGAGATCAGCGAGGCGCTGGTCGAGAAGAGCGCGCTCCTCGGGCGTTACAGGGATGTCCTCTTCGGAGAGGGTGTCCCACAGCGCTTCGATGAGCCGGAGACGATCGTTCGGGCTGAGCTTCAGCGCCGCTGCCAGTAGGTCAGCGTTCATGACCGAAAGTATAGCGCGATCGGGGTCGCCCGAGCGCGGCTGTACGTCCGATATGCGGCGAACTCGAAGTCATCCAGCCACGGGAGATCGACCTCCAGCATGGAGGCGGACGACAGGGTTACTCGTGAGCGCAGGATGGCCATGCCGGCAGCCCTTTTTGTTCCTGGAGTTCCTGACCATAGCTCAGTCCCGTGAAGCAAGGCAAGGGCAATCCCGCTGCGTCCGGGTTGATACAGGTCGCCAGCGCGCCACGTCAAGCCGGGACGCAGGCGTGGCGCTCCCGTGCGCCGTCAGCTGGTCATCGATGCGCCGGCGCGCCGGAAGCGCGGGAGGGTGATCTCGGGGCTCACGCGATCGTAGACGATCTCCACGGCCTGGCCGATCCGCACCGTCTCCGGCGGCGCGTCGACCAGCGTGCTGATCATCCGCGGCCCCTCGACCAGCTCGACGAGGACCACGGTGTACGGGACGTCCTCCTTGAACTCCGCGGACGGGGCCCGGTGGACCGTGCTGAAGCTGTAGACGCGGCCCCGGCCGCTCGCCGGGCGGTGCTCGACGCGCGCGCCAAGACAGCGGCCGCAGAGCGCGCGCTGGTAGACCTGCACGTGCCCGCAGTCGCGGCAGTGCTGGAGCAAGAGCTCGCCGCGCGCGAGCCCCGCCCAGTAGGCGCGCGTGTCGTCGTCGATCGGCGGCAGCGGGCGGGCGGTCATTTGTAGCGGGGTCCGCGAGGCCGGCTCGCCCCGAGGGTGGCCCGCGACAGGTGCGCGTCGTTCATAACGTCGCCTCCGTGCCGAGGACGATCGTCGCGTTGGTCGCGAAGCCCCCGCCGAGGCTGTGGCAGAGCGCCAGCTCGGCGCCCGCCACCTGCCGCTCGGCGGCCTCGCCGCGGAGCTGGCGCACCATCTCGACGATGTGGAAGAAGCCGCCCGGCAGCCCCGGGTGGGCGTACGAGAGCATGCCGCCGTGCGTGTTGATCGGGATCCTCCCCCCGTAGGTGATCGCGCCGGTCTCCACGAAGGGGCCGCCCTCGCCCTTCTTACAGAAGCCGAGGTCCTCGAGCATCATGATCACGGTGCCGGTGAAGCAGTCGTAGATCCCCGCCACGTCGATGGCGCCCGGGTCGACGCCGGCCATCGCGTACGCCCGGCGGCTCGAGACGGCGGCGCCGGTGGTCGTGATCGACTCGGCGCAGAAGATGTGCTCCTGCGTGTAGCTCTCGCCCCCGCCGAGCAGGTAGACGGGCGCGCGCCGGTAGTCGCGGGCGCGCTCGGCGGTCGTCAGCACGAGCGCCGCGCCGCCGTCGCTCACGAGCGCGCAGTCGAGCATGTGGTAGGGCGTGGTGACGAGCTTGGAGGCGAGCACGTCGGCGACGGTGATCGGCGCGGTCATCTGCGCGCCCGGCTTCCGCAGCGCGTGCTCGCGGGTGATGACGGCCACGCGGGCGAGCTGCTCCGGCGTCGTACCGTACTCGGCCATGTGCCGCTGAGCGGTCAGCGCGAACGTCGTGGCCACGAGCAGGCCGAACGGCGCCTCGTACTGCGGGTCGCGGCTCTCGACCAGCGCCTTGACGGCGAGGTCCCGCGTCAGCCCGGACAGCATGTTGTCGCCGCAGCACACGACGACCGTGTCCGCGAGCCCGGCGTGGATCGCGGCCGCGGCGACGCTGACGGAGGCGGCCGCCGTCGCGCCCGACACGTTCAGCGTGTTCGAGAAGGTCGGCTGGATGCCGAGGTACTCGCTGACCGCGACGCTCATGCGGGCGAAGGGCGCCACGAAGCTCGGCGCGGTGACGAGCCCGTCCACCTGCGATTTGTCGATCCCGGCGTCCGCGAGCGCGAGCCGCGTCGCTTCCGCGTTGAACCAGAGGGCGCTCCGGCCGGGGACCTTGCCGACGGGCGTCTCGCCGACGCCGACGATCGCGACCTGGCCCCGGTAGCTCCGCATCGCGCGCGGCCTCCTCACCGTCCCTGGAACCGGGGCGGCCGCCGCTCCTCGAACGCGCGGACGCCCTCGCGCATGTCCTCGGTGTGGTCGAGGGGCTGGCGGAGCGCGCGCGCCAGCTCGAGGCACGAGACGAGGTCCGCCTCGTAGCAGGCGTTGACGAGCCGCTTGACCGCCTGCACCGCCAGCGGACCGTTGGCCGCGATCTCGTCGGCGAGCGCGCGCGCCGCGGTCGCCAGCTCGGCGTGCGGGACCACGAGGTCCACCAGGCCGAGCTCCGCCGCCTGGCGGGCGGGAAAGCGGCGGCCGCTCAGGAGGACGAGCTTGGCGACGCCCTTGCCCACGAGGCGCGTGAGCCGCGCCGGCCCGCCCGCGCCGGGGAACACGCCGATCCGGACCTCGGTGAGCCCGACCTCGGCGCGGTCGGAGGCGAGGCGGATGTCGCACGCGACCGCCAGCTCCATGCCGCCGCCGAGCGCGTAGCCGTTGATGGCGGCGATCACGGGCACGGCGAGCGCCTCGAGCTCGTCGAAGCAGCGGCCGAGCCGGAGCGCGTGGCTCCAGCGCTCCTCCAGGGTCATGGCCCCGCGCTCCTTGATGTCGCCGCCCACCGAAAACGCGCGCTCGCCCGCGCCGGTGACGACGACCGCGCGGACACCCGGCCGCGCGCGGAGGTCGCGCAGCGCCTGCTCGAGGCCCTCGGCGAAGCGCCGCCCCATCGCGTTCATCGCCGCCGGCCGGTTGAGCGTGAGCGTCGCCACCGCGCCGTCGACCGTGAGGAGGACCTCCGCCTCGGGCACGCCAGGCGTCATCCGGGAATCACGCCGTTCCAGCGCCGCACGGGGCGGCGCGGCTTGGCGGCCCAGGCGCCGAAGCGGCGGATCAGCTCCTCGCGCAGCGCGCGGCCGGGGACGACCGCGTCGATGAAGAACTCCGAGGCGAGGCGATAGAGGTCGATCTTCTCCTCGTACTCGCGCCGCTTCTCCCGGATGAAGGTCTGCCGCGCCTCGCCCTCGAGCGCCTGGATCGTGTTGAGGTGGATCGCGTTCACCGCCGGCTCCGGCGCCATGATCGCGAGCTTCGCCGTCGGCAGCGCGATGCAGGCGTCCGGCAGGAAGGACGCGCCCGACATCGCCATGTAGCCGGCGCCGTAGGCCTTGCGGACGACGACGCAGATCTTCGGCACCGTCGCCTCGGCGACGGCGAAGAGCATCTTGGCGCCGTGGCGGATGATGCCCTGGCGCTCGACCTGGCTGCCGATCATGAAGCCGGGCACGTCCGCGAGGAACAGGAGCGGGATGTTGAACGCGTTGCAGAGCCAGACGAAGCGCGCGCCCTTGTCGGAGGAGTCGCCGAAGAGGACGCCGCCCTTCACCTTCGGCTGGTTGGCGACGATCCCGATCACGCGCCCGTCGAGGCGCGCCAGCCCGGTGACGAGCTCCGGGGCGAAGAGCCGCTTGATCTCGAAGAAGCTCCCCTCGTCGACCAGCCGGTCGATGACGCGGTACATGTCGAAGACCCGGTTCTGCTCGGGCGGGATCAGCTCGTCGATCGGCCGGCCCGCCGCCGGCTCGCGCGCCGGGGCCGCCGCCGGCGCCTCGCTCCAGGAGCGCGGCATGTACTCGAGGTAGCGCGCCACGAGCGCGAGCGCCTCCTCCTCGCTCGCGGCGAGGACGTCGCCGAGACCGCTCACGCTGCAGTGCATCCGGGCCCCGCCCATCTCCTCCATCGTGACCTTCTCGCCCGTCGCCATCTCGGACATGCGCGGCGAGCCCAGGTACGCCGAGGCGTGGCCGTCGACCATGATGACGAGGTCGCAGAACGCCGGCATGTACGCGGCGCCGGCGGGCGAGGGCCCGAGGAGCACGCACACCTGCGGCACGACGCCGGAGAGCTGGATCTGGTTGTGGAAGATCCGGCCGGCGTGGTGGCGTCCCACGAAGATGTCGAACTGCTCGTCGAGGCGGGCGCCCGCGGAGTCGACCAGGTAGAGCATCGGCAGCGCGGCGTCCCGCGCGATCTCCTGGATGCGCTGGATCTTCTGGATGGTGAGGCGGCCCCAGGCGCCGGCCTTCACGGTCATGTCGTTCGCCATCACGGCGACGGGCCGTCCGCCGAGCGTGCCCGTGCCCGTGACCACGGCGTCGGCGGGGAGCCCCTCGTCGACCGCGCGCGCCAGCAGGCCGTCCTCGACCAGGGAGCCCGGATCGAGGAGCCGCGCGAGTCGCTCGCGCGCGAAGAGCTTGCCCTCCTCGCGGAGCTTCTGGTGGTACTTCTCGTGACCGCCCCGCTGGATGGCCTCGATGCGCTGGAGCAGGTCAGGGTCCTGCGTCACGGCGGGCCTCCTTCGCCACCACGGCTTCCGCGTAGGCGTGCAGCGCGTCCCAGTCGTAGGGCCCCTGCCGGAGGCCGATGTTGACGCGCTGGACGCCGGCCTCGCGGTAGGCGGCGATCAGCTCGGCGGCCCGGGCGGGCGTGCCGCGCAGGAACCCGGTGCGCGCGTCGCGGCCGAAGTGCGACTGGTAGATCGCCTCGCCGCGCGCGGCGCCCGTGGCGTCGGCGCCCATGTAGAAGCCGACGTTGACCGTGCGCGCGATCTCCCTCGGGTCGCGCCCCTCCTTCGCGCACCAGTCGTCGAGCACGGCGCTCTTCTGCTTCCACTCCTCCGGGCCGATGTAGGGCCCGTTCCAGCCATCGGCCCAGCGGGCGGCGGCGCGCAGCGTCCGCTTCTCGCCCCGGCCGCCGATCCAGATGGGCAGCCGCCGGCGCAAGGGCTTGGGGTTGTTGCGCGCGTCGTTGAGCTGGAAGTGCTTGCCGGTGAACTGCGAGACCTTCTCGTCGGGGTCGAAGAGCTTCCGGAGCACCTGGGCGTACTCCTCCAGCATGTCCTCGCGCACGCCGATGCGGTCGAACGGGATGCCGAACGCGCGGT